>JACPPM010000023.1 GCA_016191015.1 Acidobacteriota bacterium
AAGGGAGGAATGCAGGAACGGAGCAGTCGTCTCCGGAGCTCAGGGTGGCATCGAACAGACCCCTTCCTGCCTTCCTAACTTCCTGCTTTCCTGAGAGGTGCTCGGAAGGGTCTTGCAGCGTGCCTGGGTCTTGCCTGTTTGGTTGCGGCTCCGCCGCGTTATGTACTTAGCCCTCGAACCGCTCGCGTATGGCCGGCGGGATCCGCACTACGGTTCGAGGCGCAGTTCAGAGGCGACCTGACGCAACGCGGCTGCGCGCTCGGGCTGTCCCATTCCTATCACGTCCTTCATGGCAAGCTGTGCGGCGTGGACCTTTCCGTGGATGTGAGCGATCGTGTGGTTCAGCTCTTCGAAAAGATCTTCGAGGCGATCACCTGCCTTGGGGCCGAAGCGGATCGAGAGGTCGCCTGTCGCGACGCGCTCGAGTCCCGCACGAAGCCGGGTGAAGGCCATCGTGCATCGCCTCAGAGTTCGGATCATCACCAGAACGGCCAGGAGCATGAGGATGATGGCAACCGCGAGGTTGAGTCCGATCAGGTTGGCTCGGAGTAGTTCGCCGGTCCGGGCGACGGAGAAGTGAGCGGAGTACATCTCCTGCTCGATCGCCGATCCGACCGAGACGTATACCGCCCCCCCGGCGGCGGCCGCGGCCGCGAGGACCCCGAAGATAAACCGGGCGACGAAGGCTCCTTGGAGCCGCTTCTGCACGAAGTAGTGACGGCGCCGATATCGCGGGCGCGGGACAGCGACAATGTTTCCGGACATCTCAGATCCTCCTCACACCTTGTGGCACTGTAAGCAGAGGTTGCTTCCGCGGTTGTCGATCACGAGAAGCTTGTGGTTCTTGGAGTAGGGGCTGTGACAGGATCCGCACCCGAGTCTCCCTGCGTAGAGTCGGATTGCGGGATCGAGCGATCCGATCGGGGCGAAGGACGGGTTGGTGGCGGCCGCGACGGCGTAATCCACTCCGATCGGGTGGGTGATTCCAATCTCACTGGAGTGTTCCCACACTCCGGAGCCGCGGATCGTTGACTCGGCCAATCCGGCGATCGAGCCGTCGTGGCATCCCATACACTCCATCGATTCCTGATCGATCGGCAGCGAACGGCTGCCTGTCTCCTGGAAGCGTGGTTCGCCGTGCGCCGAGTCGGCTGCCATGTTGTGTTGGAGTGGGGCGGTCGGGTCACCGAGCGAGCGGTGGCAGCTGAGGCAGAAGGGGCGGCCTGCCTGAGGCCTCCGCAAGAGGGCCGGGAAGGCTCCCGTCGCGGGGTTCTGGTGGATGTCGTGGCAGGTGGCGCATGTCAGCCGGCGCTGCCAGTCCAGATGCAGGTCCTGCGGCACAGACATACTGGGGACCATTCCGACCGGATGAGACGCGTTTTCGGGTTTCGGGTGACAGTCCGCGCAGAGCCGGTCGATATCGCGCTTGAAGAACATGTTTCCTTTGACGGGCTCCCCGAGGTGGCAGCGCGCGCAATCGCTGTTATGCTGGTCCTGCTTCTGGGAGTGCAGCACGGCGATGGCGGCCAGGAGGACGAGGAAGAAAACGGAGCCGTACGCAGCACTTCGCGCCATGTCAGTCCAACCTGAAGGAGCTCAGCCGCGTCTGGAGCTCTTCGATCTCCCGCTGCTCGACACACTGTCCGCGATCGATCCGGTCCGCGATGGACTCGGCATCGTGCTGCAGCCGCTTGCACCGGTCTGTGAGCTGTGTAAAGGAGCTATCCATGGCTGAGGCAAATGCTTTCATCTGGTCGCCGGCCCTGAGTCTCAGCCCCCCCGGCAACTGCTCCCCCCGCCTCAGAGCGGCCAGATACTGCCTCATCTTGTAAACCGGCCCGGCGATGCGGTGGGATGTGAAGACCGCCAGCGCCCCGGTGGCGACGGAGAGAAAGAGTGCCTGGAGAACAGAGGAGTAGATCACGAAGCGCAACATTGTGCTTCGCACCGTGAGGAGCGAGAGGAATGCGTCAGCGTACGCACCGGAGAGATCACGGTCGAGGGCATAGTAGAGAAGCGCGGAGCACGCTCCGAAGGCGACAAAGACGAAGATCGAGAATCGAAGGATGAAGCGATTCCGGTAGGAGTCCTGGAAGAATTCGGTCGGCCTGTTCTCTGTCATGGTCAATACGTCTCCGGGTCGTGGTCCTCGCCGTGGCAGGTCAAATAGCATCTGCCTCGGCCTGTCCCGAGATCATCGAAACGCAGGATCCCAGACCCGCTCGGCGTCACGAATCTCAGATCCAGATTGATGAGATGGCTGTTGTTGGCGGAATTGCCCTGGGTGAGGCTGATTCCGTGGGGATCGTGGCAGATCGAGCACGAGGCCCTCTCGTCGACGATATGCAGCTTGTGCTTCTTGAACGAACGGTCGTCCTGGATATTCTGCCGGTCGTGGCATTTGTAGCAGAGCGCGTAGGTGGTCGCCGATTCCGTGGTGTACTCTGCATCCATATCGTACCGACGTTCGAGAATGTGTTTGTAATTCGATCCGTGCGGGCCGCGCGGGCCTCCGCCGCCGGCGAGCGCGTCGTTGTTATGGCAGTCGGTGCAATAGAGTCTGCTGCTTGTTGTCCAGGGGAAGATCAAGCTCGGCACGAAGATGTTGCGACCCGGCGCTTCCACCGGGTGGTAGGAGGGATTCGTCGGGTCCATCATCAACCTCAAATTGAACTGTACAATCTGCCGCGTCGGGTAGGGCGGCCAGGGTCCTCCGCTCACCTGTGGCTTGTTGGCGGAATCGCCATGGCACTTGTAGCAAATCTCGTACTCGTTGACCGACGGCGGGTTACCGGCGGGCTGCACCTGGTTTCCATTTGTATCGATGCCCCACATGCCGGACAGGGCGCCCGGCGCCTTCGGAGCCGTGGCGCTGAATCCGTACGCGGAATGCGGGTTGTGACAATCGGGGCACTCGGCGTGGCGATCGGCGGCGGGCGAATCCTCGGGCATACGAAAGATGGCGTTGGAGGGTGACTCAGACTCGTCATGGACCGACGGAGTCGTTCGATACGTCGGGTGCGAGTATGTCTTGTTGAATTCCGCCGCGATGTTGTAGTCGGCCACGTTGTTGGCTCCGTGGCACTGCTGGCCAGCTCCCGTTCCGCACGTGGCCTCTTCCTGACCCTTCAACACACGCTGGCCAGTGGCAGCCGAGTGGGGCTTGTGGCAGCTCTCACACCCGTTCGACGCGACGTCGGTATAGCCGGTGTGAGCTCCCTGCGCAGCCGTGTACAGCCTCGCCGTACTCTGGTGGCTGCTGGGGTTCGAGGACCAATACTGTTTCTGGTGGCAGGTGAGGCAGAGGGCCGAGAAACGATTGTATTTGACGAGAAACTTGTTTGAAGCCGAATCGTTATCATTCACGTGTGGATCGTGACAGCTCCGGCACTGGACCTGCCCATTCGCGTCAAGCTTGACCGCGTCGCCCGCCGGTGGGAGCACGATCTCGGAGCCGGTCACGGGTGCGAAAGAGAATGGATGATCGTCGGAGACGTCTGTCCCCAGGACCGATGTGCCTTGCATGTGGCCCTGTGCGTCCACGCCGGTGAAGGGGAGGTTTCCATTGTTGACGGTGTTGCCAAGAGCGACCGTTCCGTCGTGGCAGCTCAGGCAGAGTTTTGACGAACCGCTCGGCTCCCCCACCGTCGCCCTCATCGTGCTGCTGTTGTACGTCGTGTAGCTCACGCCTGAGGTCAGGGCGTGATTCCACAGCGGTGCGGCCGGATTGGAGTTGTGGGGCGTGTGGCAATAGACACAGATCTCGTCCTCGCCCGATGCGTGCATCGGCCCGCTGCCGCTCACCGATAGATTGTGCTTGTTGGCCGGATCAGACACTCCTGCCGCGAAACTCAGTATCGCGAGCAATCCGGCTGCGAGCAATACGGCGGCTCGCTTCACGGTCCCTCCTTCACGTACTCGAACATCTGTACCCTGCGGTTGGAGGAATCGGAGACGTAGATCTTGTCTTGATCGATCGCGATTCCGGTCGGCAACCACAACTCTCCTTCACCGGTCCCCGAGCCGCCGAAAAAGAGCAGCAGCCTTCCAGCGCGGTCGAAGATCTGGACGACGTCGTTGATCCCTTCCACGACATAAATGTTCCCGTCGCTGTCGACGGCGATGCCCTTGGGCTTGCTGAAGTCGCCGGACCCGTCTCCCGGCTTCCCGAATTGCGAGACGAACACTCCAGCTGCGTCGAAGATCTGAACTCGGAAGTTCATGCTGTCGCAGACATAGAGGTTGCCGTCCGGTCCGACCGCGATGTTCGTGGGCGAATTGAACTGGCCCGGTCCGCGGCCGCGAGTGCCGAAACGGCCGAGGACGGCACCGTCTCCCGAGAGGGTGACGACTGCGTTGGCGAGCGTGTCAACGACCCGGAGGCGATCGCCATCGGCGGCGATACCGGTTGGGCGCTTCAGGCCGGCTTCCTTGCCTACAGTCCAGACGCGCTTCCCCTTCGCGTCCAGGCAGATCACACGGCCCGCACTCGAATCTGTCGCGACGAGTCGGTCACGCAGCGAGGCAACTCCTATGAGGGAATCGCCATCGACCTGGACCGCCCGATAGTCGCCCTTCTGCAGGTCGTAAATGTGCAGCGCCCTCCCGAAGGTATCCGCGACGCAGAGTTGAACGCCGCGCGTGAGGCAGATCCCATACGGCTGGACCATGAACGGCTGCTTCCGTTCGCCGACGATCGCTCCCCATACCTTCGAGAAGAAGGAGGGCTTTCCGGCGAGGGCAGCCGGAGTGATCGACCGGAGGAAGCGAATGCGTGCAGGCTCAGGCGGATCCGGCCAGACGACCTCAGACCGGCCGATCGGGTTTCCGGTGAGCAGCACGGCGAGGACGATCAGCGCTTTCATAGCATGAATCCGAATTTCCGTGTGACCCGCAGGACCAACTGGTTCCCCTCGAAGTTGAAATCGCTCCCGGCAGCTGCCACCGCTTGACGCAGCGTCGTGTAGCGGTACTCCAATCCGAATGTGAACTGGCGAAGGCGGTAGTCGAGCTTGCCCTGGGTGCGGATGCCGGACTGGTCGAGGAAGCCCTGGAGTTTGTAGAGCTCCCGCCGCGCCGTGAAGGTGACGTGTAACGAACGGGTCAGGCTTGCCTCGAAATCGAGGCCTATGTATCGGTTCCGGTCGCGAGTGTCTCCGGTATCGTTGACGAAGGACCCGGCCGTGACGGAAAGCCGGCGGGAGCGGCCCAGGTCGAACTGCGCTTCGGCGCTCACAACGACTGCACGATTCGTCGCAAGGGATTCGGCCGTGCCCCTAGCGATCCGGGATTTTTCGAAGGTCGTCAGTAGGCGGATCCTCCCGATCGGTTGGCTCTGGGCCGAGCCCCGAAGGCGTTCGGCCTCATAGTTCCCGAATGTCAGGAGCTCGTCGTTCGAACGGCTTCGCTCGTAGGAGGCTGAGAGGTTGACGACCTTGAACGCACCGGTCGCGGCGCTTGCCTCGGCCCGCCACGCCGTGCTCCGGCCGGGCAGCCCCTCCTGCGAACGGCTCCAACCACTGTCATAGTCATACCCGACGCCGATTTGGGCGACTCGCCACGGCACCGTGTACACAGCGCCTCCGCCGAGGTTGCGCGTATGGACCGACACATCGTCGCCGTCGGAAACCTGCCCTCGCTGCCCGATGCTCACCCGCCCAGTCAGACTCAGCCCGCGCAGCAGCCTGAACGTGTTTCGCGAGGAGAGAAAAACTGCGCTGGTGCTGGCTGCGTCCGAGCTCCCCCGCTCATAGCTGGTCGTCGCACTTGTGGTCAGGCGGTCCGTGGGCTGGTGTGAGAGGCTGGCCGTCCCGTAGAAGAGCTTGAAGCTGCCTCGTGATGGCGGCTGGTAGGAGCCACCTCCGCCGATGCCGGTGACCTCGCGCGGCAGATCGAAGAGGGAGTATGAGTCGATGTAGCCGGTCCTGAAATCGGCCCTGGTCTTCGCGCTGACGTTTGCGTTCATGTCGTAGCTCAGCTCACTGTTGCGTGTGCTGAATGCTTCGATAGTCCGGTTATCGAATGCCTGCCTCAAGTATCTCAGAGTGCTTCTCGTCTTCTTAGTCTCGCGCGTAGCCGAGACGTTGAGATTCGTGTTCTTCTGCGCGGCCTTCTGCGACCCCGCCTCCTGAGTTGTCCGGTCGGTCTTGTAAGCCAGCTCGACACGCGGCAGGTCCTCTCGGTCCAGATGCCAATTGACGCCTAACGAGGAGAGCAGGTTTTTCACCTCCGGAAGAGATCCGCCTGGGGGGATGACGACACCTCCACGGATGGGACCTGACGACGGGAAATTGCCCGTCTCGTTTCCGGTGGTCCGGCGTGCATAGATCGTGAGGGGGAACGGGCGGGCGGGGAAGAGGTTCGCTGTCACGTTGAAACCGGTATTCGCCGCGCCGCTCTTGTCATCCACGATCGTCAGCGATGTCTTCTGAAAACTTAGCCCGGCTGTATATTGGAGGAAGCGGGGATCCCACAGGACCGAATTGTAAGTGAGGGCGTAACTCTGTGCAAAGGAGTTGTTCCGGGTCGCGTCCCCGTCGTTGCTGTACGTCGACCTCCCCAGGCTCCAGTCGGCCGTGCCGGTCACGAACTGGGCATGCAAGGCGTACGCCTGAAAGAGGAGAGCGCTGGCTGCCGCGACCCCGATGGACCAGTGCCCTCTTGCGGGCTTGCGCACAGTTACCACGATCTGAGCTCCCCGGGGGGTCCAGGCACGAGGCCGCTAATGAGCCTTCACGCCGACGGGATCCTGTTTCGTCTCGAATGTCTCCACCTTGGCCGCGGATCTGAGGCGCGCCGCCCATGCCTCAGTCATCTCGCCGCAGCGCTTGTCGGTGAGGTCGCGCACGAGCTGGGCCTTCATCTCCTCGAAGGATTTCTGGATCGGCGGGCGTATCTCGGAAAGGCGCATGATGTGGAAGCCGTAGATTGTCTGGATGATTCCGCTCACCTGGCCGGGCCGCATCTCCGCCATCGCGTTTTCAAACTCTTCCCCCATCCTCCCGCGGTGAACCAACCCGAGATCTCCACCCTTGTCCTTGCTCGGATCGCTCGAAAACTTCCTCGCCAATTCCTCGAATGAACCCCCTTCACGGAGCTGACGGATGATGTCCTCCGCCGTCGCGCGGCCTTTGGCCCAATCATCTTTCGTCCCCGCCGGATCGACCCCGACCGTGATCATGTAGACGTGCAACTGCTCGGGCATCAGGAACCTGCCGGGGTCGCTATCATAGAAGGCCTGTGCCTCCTTCTCGGTCACCGCGCACTTGGATTCAACCTCGTGCTCGTACGCCTTCCCGATCATCTGCATCCGTCTAATGCTGCGCTCAAGCTCCTCGAGTCGGGCTCCAGCTTTCTTCATCGCGTCATCGAATGCCTTCCTGCTCCCGTAGCGCTTCACGACCCGCTCGATGGCCGCATCCAGCTCCTGATCGGTGACCCTGAGCTTCAACCTCTGAGCTTCCTGATACTTGAGCTCCTCGTCGATCAGGTTTTGGAGCGCCGTCTTCCTGACCTCTGCCCGCTTCTCCGGCGTGACATTCTGGTGGAAGGAAGACAAGGGGAGAAGCGCATTGATGGCGACATCCAGCCGGTCGCTCATGATCGGCACACCGTTGACCCGCGCGACAGGCTGCGGGTGCGAAGCAACCTGGCCTGAGATCGGGATGGCCCGCGAGAGCAGGACGAGTATCGCCACGAGGAGAACACGCATCGCCCGCGTATTATACGTCGATCGCCCGCTCACCGATACGATTCCGACAAGTCGCTCGCGTTATGAAGAGGGAAGGTCGCTGCCCCGGCTCTTCCAGGAAGGAAAAAAAGAAGGGGCGGTTTTTCGCCGCCCCATCATACCCATTGTCCGAACTACTTAATGTGACAGGTCAAGCACACCGCGCTGGCGGCATTTGACTTCCGCAGGAACGTTCCCTGGGAGTTGTTGTGGGGGTTATGGCAGCTCGCGCATTCAACCGTCGCTGTCGCCGTCGATGTCCCGTAGAGCGGGAGATCGCCGGAAGCCGAGGCGACGTAAATCTTGCTGCCGTTCGCCGTCTGTGTCACGAACTCCGTAGCCGTGGCTGCCCGGGATGTCTCGTAGATCATCGAGATCGGGTGATCATTGCGTAGATCAGTGCCCAGATATGGGATCCCTCCCGCCAGGATGTTGTTGGTCCCACTCCCGGAGTTTCCGTACGTGGCCGTCGCCGTCCCCTGGACGGTAAACGCCACTCCGGAGGTAAATGCAACCCCGTTCAGATTCCGCAGCACGTCAATGGCGATGCTGCCGTCGTGGCAGCTCAGACACGCACCCGAAACGCTGCTCTGGATGGTCGCTGAGGTAGTTGTGGAATCGAGAGTCGAGCTGGTATAGAGCTGATACGTGGACGTGGGATTGTTGCGGTTCCAGAGCGGCACCGTCGTGCTGCCCCCGTGTGGCGTGTGACAGAATACGCATGTCTGCCCGTTGATCGTCGCGTCCGCGTTGTTCAACGCTGAACCGGCGGACATGTCATGCGGACCCGTCGCGATGACCGCCGAATTCCTTGCTGCGTATCCTGATGACGCCATTACGAGAATCATCAGACTTGCCGTAATAATGGCCTTCTTCACTCGTTCACCTCCCTTCGGTGTTTGGTTTTTCTGGTATCCTTGAAACATCATTTCTTCCTCCATGATAGTCCTCGCAAAATACCTGCGAAATGCGTGCCATCCGCTTCGCTACCAGTTACTTGGTTCTTTCGGTCAGAGCTGGGTGAAGTCGCCCAATTGCATGGGTGTAAGTGCACAGGTTGACCCATTCCTCGGCAACGACCCATGGAGACCCTTAGTGCCACCTCGATGGACTCGCGCGGTGGCCGGGGTCATTGGGCGGCCTGGGCGCCCTCCTTGACGTACTGGAAGACCTGCAGCCGAGCGTTGCCCTGATCGGCGACATAGATGCGGTCCTGGTCATCGACGAACAGCCCTGCCGGCAACACGAACTCACCCGGCCCCCTGCCGCCGGTTCCGACAAAGAGAAGCACGCCGCCGTCGGCGTCGAATATCTGGAAGTTGTTGAAGGAGGCATCAGCCACGTAGATATGACCCTCGCTGTCGACCCCGACTCCCTTCGGTCGGTTAAGCTTACCGGGGATATCGCCAGCGCTCCCGACGACCTTGAGCGGAGTGCCTTCCGCATCGAACTCCTGGATGCGGAAGTTCAGCGTATCGGCGACATAGAGGTGGCTCTTCCGATCAACGAACAGGTTGGTGGGAAAATTGAACTTCCCGGGCTCGAGACCGCGTTCGCCAATGACCCGGATCGTCGATCCGTCCAGGGATGAGTAACAAAACACCTGGTGTTTCTTTGAGTCAGCCACGTAGAGCCGGTTGAGCTGCCGGTCGAGGGCGAGCCCCGAAGGGTTCTCGAATTCTCCCTCGCGGCCGATCGCAATCATGAGGCTGCCATCGGTACCGTAGCCGAAGACCCTGTTGAGGGTGGCATCGGCGACAAAGACGTGCCCCTCATTGTCGACGGCCACCCCTATCGGCTTCGTCACCTTCCCGGCTCCGGTATCGCCGACGAATGAGACAGTCCGAGCGACCGGATCGAATACAAAGACACGTCGGGATGCGGTATCCGTGACGTAGACACGGCCATGCCCATCCACCGCCACACCGTAGGGCTTCACCATCGCATCGACCTGGGCCATCGGCTCGGGCCCCAGAAGCAGCGACTTCCACTTGGACGGTTTCTTCCCGAAATCGGCGAATCCCCGGTAGGTCGTCAGATACTTCACACGCGGCTTTTCGGGCGGCAGCGGCCAGACCAGCTGGGATTCGTTTACCCGGGATGGCGCTGGTTTAGGCTTCGGCGCGCCGGGGCCGCACGCGAGCAAAGAGGCCCATGCAAGCGAACTCACGCCGAGCTGAAGTCGACGCTTGGAGGGAATTCGTAGATCGCATCTCAATAGCTTCATTGGCATGGGCTCACATCTGGTGACATTTCTGGCAAATCCCCTGACCCGGAGCGAGCTCGAAGACCAGCAACTTCTGGCTGTTGCCGCCGTGTGGAAAGTGGCAGCTCAGGCAGCCGAGCTGCTGTCCCTTCCGCAAAGGGTCCGGGTGGCCACCGACCGGATGATTGAAGATCGGGTGGCCGAGGCCCCGCTTGTCCAGGTTGATCTGTTTTGTTTTTTGAAGGAGTGATCCCCGGACGCTATAGCCGGGAACTATCTCGACCGTCGGCGGGGCGTTACCCCCGGGGGGAAGAGCGGCGAAATGGCAGCCGAGGCAGACGGTGTTTGGATCCGCCCGCAGGCGAGCAGGAACGTTTGAAGCGTGGGGGTCGTGACACGCCATGCACCCCGGATCCTTCGCGGCGGCGTGGCTGGAGGCGCGTGACAGCTGCGCGAAGATGTCGTCGTGGCACGACGCGCACAAGGTCGCTGCCGGATCGCGCAGATGCGCCGGGTTGCGCGTGGCGTGAGGGCTGTGGCAGAGAACGCAGCCTTCGGATTCTATCGGTGCATGCACCACTTTCGCTGCGGCGAACTTCTTCTCCAAGTCCTCATGGCACACCGTGCAGAGCTCCTTCGCATCCTTCGTGACCAGTCTGACCTTGCCGTTTTCTGGCGTGTCGTGGCACGAGTCGCATTGACCGTCGGTGAACGGTGAGTGCGAATAGGCGAGGAGCAGGGACTTGTTCTTGGAAGCATGTGGCGCGTGGCATCCGGTGCACGCGACCTCGGCAAACGGCTGTGCCCCGTGCTTGGCCACGATCTCCTTCTCGGCCAGTTCGTGACAGGCCCCACAGATATCCTTTAGCGTGCCGCCAAGGTAGGGCGAATCCTTGGCCTTGATCACATCGTGACATGCCGTGCACCCCTGCTCGACAGCCGCGTGCTGCCCGCTTGGCAGCTCGGCCGCCACATCCTCGTGACATCCGAGACAGAGCTCGTTGCTCAGCTCCTCTCCCGCCAGATCCGGATGATTCCCGGCCGCTTCCGTGGACGGCGAGACTGCAAAGAGGCTCGTCATCAGCGCCACGAGGCAGCGCAGGCGTGCTGGGTCGGGCGCGAGCCGGCCGGCGTCAATACGCTTGGACTTCGACCACCTGAGTCCCACCTAGGCACCTCCTTCGCTTGGCCGGCCGAGTATGGATCGGCATGGACTGACGCCCCAAGCATTCATAGCGCTTTCCACACGGATAGACGTCGGAGCCTTGGCTGGCGATACGGCCGGAGACAGACCCTCCGAGTGCTGCGCTTGTCGATCGCCGGTTCCGGGTTGGGGCCATTATTAACGACATGTTGACCACATGGTCATCTTATCCAAAGTTGAGGACTACTTCCAGCCAAAACATCTCATGAAATTCCATGCAATTAACGTGCCAACAGACGGGTGGCTGACCGGAGACCCGGGATCACCTGCCGCCGCTGCTGATATCGCACCATGCCCATGATTGGATGAAACCGGATGCCAGTACCGGACGTCTACTGGCCGGTGGTTGAAGAAGTATTCGAATCGGGACTTATGGCTGTTCACGGGGGTCCGGATGCTGGATGCGCGAGCCGGGTCGATCGGCACGTGTCCGTGCCGAGTGAGGCAGTGGGCATCCAATTCATCTGATGCACGCCTGAAAGACAGCATGACACCAAAGTTGACTGTGCTCGGTGCAGTTGCTCCGGGGCTCGCCGTGCTGGCAATCGCGTCTATTTCCGGAGCCTCTTCGATCGTCGGCTCCCGCCACGACATCCTGTCCGATCTCGCGAACGGAAACAGCATCATGCGAGGAACGATCAACAATTATGGGGAGATCTGCGTCTACTGCCACACACCGCACAGCGCAAGCACTTCCATTGATGCACCCCTGTGGAACCGTCCCACTCCGAGTGGCCCATACACTTTGTATTCCAGCTCGACGATGGACACTGCGCCCGGCAATCCGGGCGGCGTTTCTCTCGCCTGCCTATCATGTCATGACGGCACGATTGCCGTTGACGCGGTTCTGAACGCTCCGGGCGGAGGTGCTAATCTCAGCGGTCCGTGGTACGGCGTCTCACAGGCTTCAAAGCACTACAAGATGGTTGATGCCACAGTCCACACGGGAGGGGAGTGCGGGCAGTGCCATACCGGTAGCTGGGGGCACGATGCAAGAATGTCATACCTTGGCACCGACCTCAGAGACGACCACCCGATCGCGATGGCGTATCCGACGCCGGCCCAGGACCCCGATTTCAATCAGCCTCCCGATCCGGATCGGGGGTGGGGCGGGCAGTCGAGCGCGGACATAAAACTGTATTCGGGCAAGGTGGAGTGCCCTTCCTGCCATAACGTCCATGATCCCGCGTACGCGCCGTTCCTCCGAAAGCCGCTCGCCCAGAGCGGGCTCTGCCTTACCTGTCACGTCAAGTAGTCACCGCTGCGTGACAGGAGTCTCGTCTTCCCGGGCTGTGCCGGGAGACCGTGGCGGCCGGTAGTGAGGAGCGAACCAATGAACCCGGATCAGCGCGATCACACCGTGCACGCTGCCGCGCCTACTTGATGTGGCAGGTATTACAGAGAGCCGATCCGGAGTTGACGACCCGGAGGAAAGAGCCGTTGGCAGGATCATGCGGGTTGTGACAGGACGCGCATTCGACCTTGTCGCCGGTGAACGTCTTGATCCCGTTCGCGAAGGAGCGCGGGCCGCCGACGGTACCGTTGGGCTGGTTGAATGCGGGGTCCTGGGCCGGCGTCGGATACACCATCGAGATCGGGTGATCGTTTCGCAGATCGGTCCCCAGGTAACTCATCCGCGCGTCGTGTCCCACGCCTCCCGTGTGGCATTCGCCGCAATTGTCGATTCCCTGCTCCATCTTGAAGTGAAGCGGTGCCGCGGTCTGTCCATACCACGGGCCGGCGGTGTTGGTCCCGCCACCCGGCGCATTCAGCACGGAGTCAACGGCGATCGTGCCCTCATGACATGACAGACAAGCCAGGGAGACACCGCTGGGCTGACCCACCACGGAATCCAGGGTGGAGCTTGAATAGAGGGTGTACGGGCCGGTTGGCGTCGTGCGGTTCCACAACGGCGCGTCGATGTTCGAGTCGCCTCCATGCGGTGTGTGGCAGTAGACGCATACTTCCCCGTAGTTGTTCAGGGTGAGCTGCATCAGAGGAGTGCCCTTCCACCAGTCCGACGACAGGTCGTGTCTGGATCCGACGACACTGGCGCACTGCAGGGGTCCCCCTTGGACTGCGAGAAGCAGCGTCGCGAGAAGGGAAAGAACGGGGGCCAGCTTGGTGATGAGGTATCGCGGTTTCAGATGGTCACGCATAACGGACTGTTGGCAGCAATTATCATGCCAGATAGGTCTGACTGGCCAGACATCTAGTTTCTTGCACTTACGACCGGGGGCACCCAAGGATTGCTTGAGGCTGGGTCTTCTCCCACAGCCGTCTGTGCGATTTCACCCGACACTGTCTCCCCGCATCCACGGCCAGCGCCGGAGCCCACGCAGGCCACTGCGTGCTCGCGTGGGCAGCCGGTCACTGACAAATTCTCAATGCTGGTATTTCAGTGCGATTTTTTCGTGCGTGCCCTGTGTCTTCCTGGCCTCGAAATCGAACACATAGTCCTTGCCCACGAAGGGACTGTTCGTGTTGTGGCAGCCCTCACACGTTGACTTCGTGATTTGAGAGGTGAGGCCTACGGCCACGAGGTCGGCCTTCTTGAACTCCTTGTTCTCGAGGCTCATGTACTGCTTCTGAGTGTAGGTGCCGCCTGCGCCGTGGCACATTTCGCATCCGACGCCCGCTAGGTCTGGTGTCGTGGCGAAGTCGACGAACCCGCCCGGCTTTCCGTACCCGGTGGTGTGGCAACCGAGGCACTTTGCATCGGTCGTGTAGTCTTTGTTCGGGTCGAGGCCCGCTTTCTGCTTTGCCTCCGTGGCAGCGCCTTGCTTCAGCTGCCCGAACGCGTTTGCCATCTTGGTTGCCGCCCAGGAGTTGTATTCCTTGAGGTGACACATTTTGCACTTCTTCGCTCCGATATACGCATGGTCCCCGGCCGACGCCTGGACCGCCAGAGTGGCCGAGATGATCGTAGCGACAACACCGAGAAAAATACGTGGACTCCTCACCGTGATCCTCCTTGGATATGTGACTCGTTTATTAATTGGCAGGAGGTGTCTCCTGCTGCCGATACACTTCTGATGGTCGACCGCGTGTTTCTCAGCCGATCGAACGCGTCGGCCCTCACCGGGAAGGCGCACCCTGTTGTGCGGGGTGAGCCGGCTTCACGGTCGTTTCGGCTGTGATGAACGCCAGCAGGTCCGCCATGTCCTGCGGTTCGAATCGCGGCCAGTCAATCCCCTTCAACCCCATGGTCTTGTACATCTTCGGTGCGTGGTTCCACATTCGCTGGACGACCCTCTCCTTGGGTTCGGGCTGATCGCTGCGAATCGACGGTCCCACACCGCCGTATCCCATAGGACCATGACATGAAGAACACGCTTTCCTGGCGTACACTTCCTTCCCTCGTTCGGGGTTGCCGCCTCGGCCGTCATACCGGGCGATGAACAGGTAGGCGAACACATCCGCCAACTCCTCGTTTTTGAACGTGGGCACAGACATCCCCAGCGTCGTCATCGCCTGCGACATGGCGGGCCAGTGGTTCCACATCCGGCCGGCGAGCTGAGTGACGCTCCCGCGCAAGTCCGATTTTCCCAGATCCGGTCCGATGTCCACTCCCTTGTCGAAGATCGCGTGGCACCGGGCACATCCTTTCGACTCGAAGAGTCGCTTCCCGCTCTGTGGGTCGCCGGCCGACCGGAAATCTTTCGCGGCCTGTCGCTGTCCCTGACTGCGAAGGTAGGCAAAAAGATCGACGATCTCGCTGCCTTTGAACTGAGGAACGTCGAACCCGTATTGGCGGATGGCCGGCACCATGACGGGGCCGTGGTTCCAGAGATCCTGCGCGATGCGGAGCGGGGGTGTCCCGCGCGGGATTGTGTCCAAGCGTGGGCCCGTGCTGCCGCCCTGCTTCCCTAGGCTGTGGCACTGGATACAGTGTTTTTCGGCGAAGAGCACCTTGCCGACCTGAGGGTCGCCGGGTTCATCGAAGTAGTTGAGGAAGTAGAGGAAGGCGAGCAGATCGGCAAGCTCGTCACCCTCAAACCTCGGTCGCACCACTCGGAACTCGCGCATCTTCTCTTCCATGCCCAGCGAATGGTTCCACATCGCAGATGCGATCTCGTAGAACGATGATTTCACAGCGGCTCGTCCCAGATCAGGGCCTACCCTGCCTCCCGCCCCGCGTACCGCGTGGCACTCGACACAGCCCTTGGACACGAAGAGCGACTGTCCCTTCATCGGATCACCGAGCTCAGCCAAGAGCGGGCTGGGCCGCATAAGAGTCAGGCTGACCGCCAACAGCCCCAGCGTGATCTTGAAGTGAGAGTCGCTCCTCTCTCTCTCAACGCACGCGAAACGTAGCAGGAAACCAAATGCCCCATTCACCTTCGTCCCTCCCTGAGTCGTCTCTCAGCTTCCAATACGATTTCAATGCCCTTCCGGGCGAGCGCTCGAATCTGTCGCTGATGCTCACGCATCGTGCCCGTCCTCGCCACCCGGAAGATAGCTCTCCACGCGCTCGGTCACTTCCTTTACCGAGTGCTCCCGTCCCTCGCGGATCTCCCAGATCGATACGACCGGGAAAAGCTTTGTGAAGAGCCCGTAGAGAAGCATGAATATCGAGACGAACGCCGCAAACATGGACCACTCGACCCACGAGGGGAAGTACGTGGTGGCTGTGAGTGGAAGCCGCGGGTTCGAAAGGCTGGGAACGACGATCAGCAGGCGCTCCAGCCACATCCCGATCTCAATCGAGATCGAGGCCACGACGCATCCCCACACCGTATTGCGAGTGCGGCTGTTGGCCAGCAGGGTGAATGGAATCACGAAGCAGGTGACGACCATTGTCCAGAAGAGCGGAGCGAACTTGCCCTCTGTCTTCGAAAGGAAGACGCTCATGTGTGTCGGCTCGGCTCCGTAGTATGTCGTGAGGAACTCGGCGAATGTGAAGTAGAACCACAAGAGTGTGAACACCAGCAGCAGGAGTGCGAGATTGCTGAAGTGGATCTGCTTCAGATACTCCTCAAGGTGGTATGCTTTTCGGATGATCGCCATCGCGATGATGATGGCGGCGATCCCCGAGAAGATCGCACCGACGACGAAGTATGGCCCGAAGATCGTCGAGTGCCACATCGGCTGAACAGTCATCGCGAAGACCCACGACACGACGGTGTGCACGCTGACGGCGATCGGGATCACGATGACGGCCATCCCCGCGATCGCCCTATTGAGGATCTTCTGCTGGCGAGCAGTTCCCGTCCATCCGATTGCCAGGATCCGGTAGAACCAGCGGCGCTCCGGCATATGGTCCCGAAGTATGGCGATGTCCGGGATGAGGGGAAGGAAGAGGTAGATCGTACTCGCCGTCAGGTATGCCGTGACCGCGCACACGTCCCAGAGAAGAGGTGATGTGAAGTTGCCGTGTTTGAGGACGTTGAGCACTCGGTCGGGACGGCCCAGGTCCAGAATGACGCAGCCCATGCCGAAGAATAGAACGAGCACGGTGATCACCTCGGCGGCACGCGTGATTGACCGCCTCCACTCGGCGTTCGCTAGGCGCAGGATGGCCGAGATGAGAGTGCCCGCATGGCTGATGCCGATAAAAAATACGAAGTTCGTGATATACAGACCCCAATAGACGGGCACGTTGAGCCCTGTGACGCTGAGGCCGTTTCGTAGCTGCGTCGACCACGCGAACAAGCCCCACAGGCCGATCGCCAGCATGCTGCCCGCGAAGAGCCAAAACCCTCGTCCCGTCTTCCTGATCGGTCCCAACAGGCGGGCGTCTTCGCCCAGATCAAACTTCTCCACCCCATTCTCCTTTCGACAGATAGATCACCTTGGGCTCAGTCCCGAGCTCCTCGAGCAGACGGAAGGCACGAGGACTCTGCGAGAGACGCGTCACGTTGCTCCTCGGATCGTCCAAATCTCCGAATACCATCGCCTCCGCCGGGCAGCTCTCGACGCACGCCGGCACGTAGTCCCCTTCGCGAAGCGGCCGGTTCTCGGCGCTGACCTTGTCCTTGGCCCTTTGCAGCCGATGGTGGCAGAACGAGCACTTCTCGACCACGCCACGGGGCCTCACCGACACATCGGGGCTGAGCCCTCGTTCCATCGGCTGAGGCCACTCGGGGCGCCTCCAGTTGAACTGCCGCACCGTGTAGGGGCACGCTGTTGTGCAATAACGGCAGCCGATACAGCGCGGGTAGACCTGAGCCACGAGCCCCTCCTCGCCGATCTGCGTCGCCTTCACCGGGCAGACTTTGATGCATGGCGGATGATCGCAATGCATGCAGGGGATCGGAACGAGCTTGAGGTCGGGGCGCGTCCCGTGCTCGCCGTTCTGGAACGGCGCGAGCCTCATCC
Source organism: Acidobacteriota bacterium (assembly GCA_016191015.1). GTDB lineage: Bacteria > Acidobacteriota > CAIWXX01 > CAIWXX01 > CAIWXX01 > JACPPM01. Next base: position 17,461 of record JACPPM010000023.1, read on the forward strand.
ACGAAATCGTGCGCCCGGCTGCTGCCTGGTCGGCTCCGGCCGGTGGCACGTTGTTCTCCACCTGGCAGGCCACGACACAGGCCTGACAACCGGTGCAACGGTCGAGGTCAATAACCATACTCCAACGCGCCATCGATCAGGCCCTCCTTTCCTCTCCAGCCGCAGTCCCTCGCGTGCCGGCCGGCATCACGGTCACTTCAGTGCCGTCGAAGTCGGGGATGCCGGCGAGCGGGTCGCGCGCGCCTGCAAGAAGCCGCAGCGGGTTTTCCCCAACCCCCGCCGCCCAGCGTCCGCCTCCACGCTTGCCGAGGCCCAACGGAATCGCGATGACACCCTGGACGACGCGCGGCGTCACCCGCGCATACGCGATGATCGATGTCGTCGAAGACGCCACCTTCACCCACTGCCGGTCTCCGACTCCGATCGCCGCCGCGGTTTCCGGGTGGATTTCAGCCCATGTTCCCCACCTCTCCTCGAGCCCCGGGTCGAGCATGGTCTGCAGGAAGGGGAGCTCGGCGCCACTCCCCCCGGCGATCGGAAGCGGTTCGAACAGATGGAGCGTGAGAGGGCCGGTCTCTGCGCTGCTCTTCCTCGCCTGACGTGACGCCGCTCCAGCGGCCAGGGCCCTGACCGGAAACTCATATTGTCCAGAACGAGTCCGGACGACGCGGTTCCAGTCGCCGTGGTCATAGAACGGATCCCACCACCCACCCGACTCCTTGGCCTTCGTCCAAAGCTCGTCTGCCGAACTGTACCCGGGCACCCACCAGCCGGCGTTTTCCATCATCCGCACCCAAGCCTCATCGAACTGCGTCCCCATCACCGCCCCGCGGTGTGCCTGATAAATCCCGTCCATCTCCAATCGAAGGAGCCCCTGCAGGCCGTCCGGGGAGAATGCATCTGACACTGGAGCGCCGAGTCCGTGCGCGAGGCCGATGAGAACGTCGCTGACCGTGCGCACGTCATGCAGTGGCTGCGCGAGCGCAGGTTGGGCGAGGCTGACCAGCGCGTAGGGCACGCCCGGAGGGGTCGTGTGGAGATCCCATCGTTCGAGGAAATGAGGTTGCGGAAGGATCCAATCGGCCAGCAGAGACGTGTCGTCCGGGAGCTGGGCGAAGGAGACGACCATCGGGATCTTCTGGATCGCCGCAGCAAATTTCTCCGGAGCGGCCGTGGCAAAGGCAGGGTCGGCGCCGATCACGAACAAGGTTTCGATCGGGTACGATCCGCCCGCCACGACGGCATCGGCAAAGCTCTCGGGGTCAGAGGCGATGAAAGGCGTGTCTGCCGATCCCGTTTCGCCCACGCGCGGGGTTTTCAACCCGCTTTCCGCGATTGGATCGGAGGGGAGATCCGGCCAGGGTTTCAGTGGTACGTCTTCGGAAACGAGGACACCGCCAGGCTGGTCCAGATTGCCGGAAAGGGCATTGAGAACTTGAGCTGCAAGATGGTCGTGCAACGAGCCTGGAATCAGGAAACCCCGCAGAGGCCCGATTGCAAGGCTCCTCGGTGCGGCGCTGAATTCACGTGCGATGCGCAGAATCACGTGGACCGACACCCCGGTTGCGCCTGACACGGACTCCAGCCCGTACCGGCTCTCCAGCAGATCTCTCATGCCCGGCCCCCTCCGGCCGGCCTCATCGAGCGTGTCTTCGAATCCGGCCGTGTGCTCTGAGAGGAAGTCGCGGTGGTACAACCCTTCGGCTGCGAGAACGGCGGCGACGCCGAGCCCGAAAATGCCTTCCGTCCCCGGGCGCACCGAGATCCACTCGTCGGCGGACGCGCCGGTAATCGAGAGGTGTGGTCCCACGTGAACGAATTTCCCGCGCCGGCCGGTCCGGCCCTGCCTGAATGCGCCCCATCCACGCATGGTGTGAACCGGTGAGCTCGTCGCCTCGAGGAGCGCGCTGCCGAGCGATAGAACGTAGTCGCACGACTGCAGGTCATAGGCCGGGACAGCCTGCACACCCTGCCCCATCTGCATGGCCAGAGTCGCCGCCGCCCCCCATCGGTCGATCGGGATTTCGTTTGGGGAGCCGAATGCGCGGAGGAATCGCCGCGCGGTGCGACGATCGACACCGGTAGTACCACCGGCTAGTATCGCCAAGCTCTCCGGGTGTCCCTTCTCGCGTAGGCCTTTGAGCTGAGCTCCTACCGCCCCGAGCGCCTCATCCCATGTCACTCTCTTGAACGACTCGATCTTGCCCCGTTCGCCGACCCGGCGCATCGGACCGGGGATGCGGTCTGGATGGTAGAGGGCTTGGAGCGCCGCTTGGCCCTTCAGACAGAGCCTCCCGGCGTTGACAGGATGAAGCGGGTTGCCTTCCAGCTTCACCACCCGACCGCCGATCCGCCTTGCTCTGACCCCGCACCCGCCAGGGCACATCGCGCACACGGAGAGGGCGAATCCCTCGCGGCCCTTGGGAGGAAAGTAGGGACTGTCGGCAGACGAGAGGACATCCGTGACAATGCGAGCCGCGGGCGTACCGAAGGCGACCCCGGCCGTCGCTCCCACTGCCATCCCAATAAAGTGTCTACGCTCAATCTTCAATCTAGGCTCCTCTTCTGAGCTCACGCGCTCATCGATGACACGTCGTGCAGTCCGTCGAAACGTTCTTCTGGTGATGGCAGTCGATGCAATCCTGCATCCGGAGTTTGGTGACGCGAGTGGGCGGGGCTGTGGTACTGGCGATGTCGCCGTGACAGGTCTTGCACTCCAGCTTCGCCACGAGCACATGTCGCCGGTGCGAGTAGAAGACGTGCGGGGGCTGTCGGAACAGCGACTTCCATTCGAGCGCCTCGCCATCGGCAATCATCTTCACGAGCCTCGCCTCTTCCTCGCTGTCTCCCTGTTTCTCCGAGTGGCAGAAGGCGCACACATCGGGATCGGGCAATCCTGAAAACGTCTCCTTCTCGTAGTACTCGTGGCAGGTGGAGCAGCCGAGCTGGTTGTCCTCGACATGAAGTTTGTGATTGAACTTGATCGGCTGCTCCACGGGCCGTCGGAAGATCCTGTCCTGGAGCGTCACGGCAGCAGTCGCGCTGATCACCGTGAAGGCGAGGAATCCGATGATCACGGCTCCCCATCGTCCGGGGTGGTGCCACTTGTGCGTGGGTCCGGCTTCGGGTACCGCCGACTTCTGCTCATCACGTGCATTCATTCGTACGTCTCCTTGCTTGGGGCAATCTGTCATTCAATGGCTGCTCATCTCCGCCGACGTGTTCAGAAAGGTGAGGAGATGACCCACCTCGTCCTCCGAAAAAACAGGCCATGGCTCATGGGATGCGACCGCCCGGGCATACATATTCGGGCCATGATTCCAGAGGGCAGCGGCGAGGGCTATGGAGCTATAGGTGACTCCACGACCACGCAGCGCGGGGCCGTTTCCGCCCCCTTCCGCACGCGGTCCATGACATCGGGTGCAGCCTTTCCCATCGAAGATCACTTCGCCGACGCGAGCCGAGCCGCCCGGCTCGGTGTACCTCGCACTGTAGAGGAATGCGATCAGGTCGGCGGTCTCCTGCGCACCCAATCGCGTCCAGCTGATACCAGCGGGGCTCTCTGCCCCCGGCATCTGCGGTCCGTGCATCCACAGCGATCCGGCCAGGTCGAGGATCGTGGCCGGGAGATGGTCGTCCCGAACGAGCGGTGGCGCACCTGCCGCGGCTTCGTCGCCGGTCAGCGCATGGCACGACTCACACTTCTTCTCCTGGAAGAGCTTCCAGCCGCGATCCGGGCTGGCCCGGAGGAGGGCATCGTCCTCAACTGCCCCCCCCGCGGATCCTTGCACACGCGCCAGGATATCGGCCATGTCGCCGCCGCTCCACCGCGCGCGATTCATCCCCGGGTCGGAAACCGTGCTGTGATTCCACATCGCCTGCGTCCAGGTGACCGGCGTGTAAGAGGCCCCGGCTCCGCCGAGCGGCCGCGCCGAGCCGTCACCCGTTGAGTGACATTGCTGACAGCCCCTTGATCGGAGCAGCTCATCTCCGCGCGCCGCGTTACCGGGCTCGGCTGCAAACTGAGCCGTGAACAGGTATGCGAAGAGGTGGGACATCTCCTGCCGATCGATCGATGGGTACTCGAGCTTCTCCTCAGACATCCGCTTCCACATCTCAGGTCCGTGATTCCACATGGCGGTGGCCAGACGTTGTGGACCCGAGCCGCCGCTCGCGACGCTGCCGAGATTCACTGCCGATGCCTCCCCGGCTCCGTTGATCCCGTGACAGCGAGCACAGCCCTTGGAGGTGAAAAGCCCCTGCCCGTCCCGTGGATTCCCGACCAGATACGTGCTCCATCGCCCGACGCGGTGCTCCTGTTCGCGGTCCAGCACGAACAACAAGAGGGTGCAGGCAGCAATTGTGGCGATCGTCCACAGGAGTATCTGCCACTTCGTGCTCATGATTTAGCCCCCTCTCCTCTTTCTGGCGCTCTTCGAGCGCCATCTCATGCATTGCGCGGAGCGTGCCAGAGGGGAGAAGGGGAGCGATCGATCTCACGGGCGCACGGTCAGCGCGTGCCAGGATGTGATGCAGTCAGCGACTGGAATCGGTGCGCTGTCTCCCCTCTGTGTCCAAAATTCCGACACTGTCAGAGAATCTGACTGACACTTCAAGAGCTCACACAGGCGCTCCCGACATCCGGCCGCACGGCGGGGATGGAGTTACAGCGTCGAATCCTTGTATTGCCTGAGCTTGCGGTGGAGCGTGTCGCGGGAGATGCCGAGAAGCGACGCGGCTTTGGTTCGGTTACCGTCCGAGAGTCGTAGAGCCTGCTGGATCGCTACCTGCTCAAGCCGTTCGAGTGTAAGGGGATGTTCGGTCACCGCCGTAGGGAGCTGAGGCGGTAAGGTTTCGGCGAGCAGGGGTTTGAGGTCGCGGTCGGTGATCGCCTGGGGATTGTCGACCGAGACGGCTGCGGCACTCTCCATGAGGTTCTCCAGCTCTCGGACGTTTCCCGGGAAGGAGTATTCCAGCAACAGCTCGGCGGCCGAGCGGGCGAGCGAGATTTGACGGCCACACCGATGGGCAATGCGGGTGACGAAGTGCTGAGCCAAAACAAGGACATCTTCCGGGCGAGCCCGGAGCGGCGGGATCTCGATCAGCACGGTTGCAACTCGATAATAGAAATCCTCCCGCAGGAAATCGGACCTGAGCGCTGCCAGTGTCCTGTTCGTCGCGGCCACGATGCGAACATCAACCTTCGTCGAACGCGTGCTGCCGAGGGGCCGGACCTCGCGCTCCTGGAGAACGCGGAGGAGCTTCACCTGCACCTCCTTGGGCATTTCTCCGATCTCGTCCAGGAAGACCGTGCCGCCGGTTGCGGCCACGAAGATGCCCGGTGCGTCCGCGTAGGCGCCGGTGTAAGCCCCGCGGCGGACCCCGAAAAGCTCGCTCTCGATCAGATCTCGCGGGAGCGCCCCGCAGTTGATGGCCACGAAAGGTCCGCCGGCCCGTGGGCTGGAAGCGTGGATCGCCCGCGCCAGCATCTCCTTGCCGGTGCCGGTGTCGCCCAATAGCAGGACGGATGCCTCGCTCCCGGCGGCAACCCGCGCTCTTTCGACGACGCGCTGCATCGGCGCCGAGACGAACAGGACGTTCTCCAGCGAAGGATAACGTTCCAGATTCGATTCGAGCTGTGTGACGCGCTCGCGCAGCTCCAGCACCTCCATCAGTCTCGCGACCTTCTTTCGGATCGCGTCGCGGTCGAAAGGCTTGGTTATGTAATCTTCGGCGCCGCGCTTCACCGCTTCGACCGCCGTTTCGATCGTCCCGTACCCTGTCATGATGATCACGGCCACGTCGGGATTCCGGCGTTGGAGATCTTCCATCACCGTCAGCCCGTTGCCGACCGGCATGATCAGATCGACGATCGCTACGGCTATGTCCGGGTTGCGTTCATGGACTGCTGCTGCCTCGACCGACGACATGGCGACTGATACGGCGTAACCCTCTCCCTGCAGGAATTCCTGCATGGTTGAGGCCAGCTCGGCGTCATCGTCAACGACGAGGATACGACCGAGGCGAGTCGATGGTGAAGGACTCACCGGAGGACACCCGATTTCTCGGCCGCGCCGGGTTTCCAGACCGGCAGCTCCAGGGTCACGATCGCTCCGCCCTCGGGCGCATTCTGGATCTCGATCGTCCCACCATGCTCGCTCACAATATTGCGGGCGATGGGGAGACCGAGCCCCGTGCCTTTTCCGGTGCCTTTCGTTGTGAAGAACGGCTCGAAGACCCGGTGGAGGTCGGCCGGCGCGATACCGCATCCATTGTCCTTGACCTGCAATTCGATGCGGTCGGGGATGGGCTTCCGGCAGCGCACTTCGATCAGGCCGTTCTCCGGAATGGCATCGACGGCATTGCTGAGGATAATCGTGAGAAGCGCCTCCAACAAATTGCGATCCGCAAAGATCCTCGCGCCGTTGGCCCCATCCAGATCCAGCGAGACAGCGGCGCCCTTCGAGTGGATGGTCGGGCCGAGAAAACTGACGACCGATTGGATCGTTTGCGCAATCTCTTGAGGGTGCTTCTCAGCGGCCGGGCGTCGACTGAATTCGAGAAGCCGCTGGACGAACTGCTGGCAAAACCGGAGACCGTCCTCGAGACGCGCGAGATCCGCAGTGCATGCCGGATGATGCTCGCGATCGGCCATCATCTGAACGCGAAGCCGGAGAGTGGCGAGCGGCGTGTTGAGATGGTGGGCGGTCCCCGCCGCCATCCGACCCATGCTCGTCAGCTTCTCCACCTCGAGGAGCGTCTGGCGGAGACGGACTCGTTGGCGAATGTCTGTGGTCACTTCGAGGAAGAGGCCCTCGCCCGATCCTTCGCTGAAGGAGAGGAGAGAGAGCTCCACTTCGAGCGATTCGCCAGACCGGCTGCAACGCCTGGTTTCCAGGCCCAGGATTCGTTCACCCTTCTGCACCCTCGCAATCAGCTGGCGGGTCTCGGATTCCAGGGACTGAGGGAGGGTCAGGAGCGGCCTACCCAAAACTTCCGATCCACGAAGACCATAGAGGTGTTCCGCCGAAGCGCTCCACTCGACTACCATGAAATTCTCGTCGTAGAGTACCACGGCTCCCGGAGAAGCTTCCAGGAGATGGCGATAGTGCTCCCGTGACCGACGCAACTCCTCGGCGTGCCGGCGATGCTGTCGCAGGACGAACCAAGCGGCCCATGCCGCCAGCAGCAGCGATGAAGCGATTCCGCGCGTGATGTACAGATAGTGAAGCGTCATATAGTCGACGTCGCGAAAGAAGCGGTTTTCGACCAGCTCCCATGCCGCGAACACAATCGCCACGAGGCTCACGCTCGACAGCATGAGCGTGGCCCAGATCCAGCGGTTCTCGTCCGGGTTGCGCTCCATGACGATCAGATCCCGCACACCATGACGAGCACCTCCCTGCCCCGAACCGTCTCCTGTCTGGCAGCCGGCGGTCGAGGACCACCCGCTTTGCCTTTCACGAAGTGTGCCAGGTAGCGCCTTCAACCGCAAGTACATTCCGAAAACCTCCGTGCGGTCACTGTTGGATCATCGGGCACGGAAGTTGCAAAGGCGGGTACTGCGATGAGTCGCGTGTCTTGGCACAGTCCTTCCCGGCCGGATTCGGCGAGCGCAGGTTCAGGGACACCTGGCCCGAATCACGCGGGGATTCGTGAACATGGAGAAATAATGGTCTCGAAGCGCTCTTTCATTATCATCGGCCTGCTCGTATGTGCGCCGCTGGTAGCGGTGTCCGTTCTCAAGGGAGAGTCGACCTCGATTGCAGATGGGTCGTGTATCACGACGGCGTGCCACACTGGCATGGGCAAGGACAAGTTCGTGCATGGTCCGGTTACGGCCGGCGAATGCGAGGCCTGTCACGGCTCGGCGCCCAGGCACGCCGAGGATCCCAGGGCGCACGGATTTCCGAAGCCCAGGAAGACACCGGAGATCTGCTTCGATTGTCACGACCCCTTTCCAAAGAAGCAGTTCGCGCACGGTCCCTATGAGGAAGGCGATTGCACGGCTTGCCACAGCCCACACGGCTCTCCCAACAAGTACCAACTCGTCGCGAAGGGATCTGCGCTCTGCCTCACCTGCCACGACGAGGCGCTGGTTGGAGGCGCGTTCGTCCATGGGCCGGCCGCCGTCGGGAGCTGCACGGCTTGCCATGATCCGCATACGGCCGACTATGCAAAGAATCTTCGCGTCCAACAACCGGATCTTTGCCTTGGCTGCCACACCGACAAGGCCGACAGCATCCGCAATTCTGAGTTCGTGCACAAGCCGGCCGCCGAGAAATGTACGAACTGCCACAATCCGCACTCCAACGCCAAGCAGTACATGTTGCCATCCAGCGCGCCGGAACTGTGCCTGGGTTGCCATAAGGACAAGAAGGACTATCTGGCCCAGGTGTCAACCAAGCACGGGGCGATCCAAACCGAGAAGTCGTGCCTGAATTGCCACGATGCGCACGCATCGAACGTCGCCCACAACCTGCAGCTGCCGACGATGGACCTGTGCCTCAAGTGCCACGACCGGGAGTATAAGCAGGCATCGGGCAAGACCCTGATCAACATGAAGAAGTGGCTCACGGATAACACGGATCACCATGGTCCCATCCGCCAGAAGGACTGCTCCGGGTGCCACAACCCTCACGGATCGGATAACTTCCGGATCCTCCGCAGGCCGTACCCGCCCACGTTTTACGAATCCTTCAGTCCGGAGAAATACGATCTGTGTTTTGGTTGTCACGAGAAAAACATCGTTCTCACGCGGGAGACAACGACGCTGACCAACTTCCGAAATGGAAGCACCAATTTGCACTTCGTCCACGTCAACAAGATTCCGAAGGGGAGGACGTGTCGTGCCTGCCATGAGACGCACGCGAGCAACTTTCCAAAACACATCAGGGAGGCGGTGCCGTTCGGGGGCTGGGAGCTCCCAGTCAGCTACCAGAAGGCACCGACAGGCGGGGGATGCAGCCCGGGATGCCATGTCCCACGGAAATACGACCGGGATAAGGCCGTGGTGAACCCATGAGACTTCTGCTGCCCGCACTCTGCACAATTCTTGCGGCGTGCACGCCAACCCTGGCTTCGGATCTGGTGCCAGGCACGCCCGCACCCGGCTTCTCGCTCCCAACCGTCGAAGGGAAAGTCAGCTCGCTCGCCGACTATCGCGGGCATCCACTCGTCCTGGTGTACTGGCGAACGGCCCAAGATCGATCGCTTCAAGCCCTGCGGGATGCGAGCGATTCCGTCGCCGGACACTCCCAGAAGGAGGCTCGCCTCGTGAGCGTGATCTCGGGCGACGAGGACATCGAAGTGGCGAAAGCGGTCGTGAAGGCGCGCGCGGTCGACCTTACGGTTCTGATCGACAAGGAAAGGGCTATCTTCCGAGACTACGGTGTGGTTGTCTATCCGTCGACATTCTTGATCGATGGCAAAGGCACCTTCTTCCAGGCTATTCCCGGCTGCCCCCCGACCTACAAGAGCATCCTCGACTCTGCCCTGTCAGGAATGGTGGGCGAGAGTCACGGGAGCCGACCCGATGCATCGGCGGCAGCCGGATCTGCGATCGAAGACAAGCCCGCTGCCGAAGCAGCGCGACTTCACGGACTGGCTTTGACGCTGGCACAATCGGGCATGGTGGAACAGGCACTGGAAACCGTGGGCCGAGCGGTGGCAGCCGACCCCGATAGCTCCCAGTCCCTCGTCCTCCAGGGGTTCCTCGAGCTCGAGACACGGAATCCGGTGAGGGCCCTCGATTCCTTTCGCGCTGCCCTCAAACTCGATCCGCGAGACCACGACGCCTGCACGGGAGTGGGATGCGCTCTGATCGACACAGGAGACTTCGACGGCGCTATCGAATTCCTCAAGACCTGTGCCAGCACGAACCCGTGTCCGCAGGTGGCCCTGTATGAGCTCGGCCGTGCCTATGAGGCGAAGGGAGAAATGGACGCGGCCAGGAACATGTACCGTACGGCCATGGAGAAGGTTGTGAAGCGTCAGATCCTGCCCGCCATGTTGGGGCCGTGCCAGTGAGAGTGCACGCCCTGTTTCTTCTAACGGTCTTCCACCTCGGACCTCGCCTCGGCGCCGAGGAACCGGCGATCACGTTGCTGTACCCACGTCCGGGGGCAGTCCACGAGCTCGGCATGGCAAGCGTCTCGGTCGCACTGCGCCCTGGCATCGCTGACCGTGTGCGAGTAATGGTGAATGGAGTCGAGCGGGCCGCGGGGGAGGTCCGGCGCGACGGGGCCTGTTTTGTCGTCCCACTGGTCGCGGGTCGCAATGAGGTCGCGGTCCAGGCGACGATGGGCGGTCAGGTGACGGGCGATGTAGCGGCCAGCGTTTTCCGGCGGTCGGATCTCGAGAGCCAGTACCGGCAGGTGCCGGAAGGGTTCGAGCGTGACCGGTTTCATCAACGTTCCAACGATGCGTGTGGGCAGTGCCACTCCCTATCGGCGGCGCCGATCGGTCAGAAGCCCGCTGCGGGCGACGGGTCGTCGTGCCTGTCATGCCACAAGAAGCTCGCTGCTGGGGTCTGGGTTCATGGCCCTGTCGCAGTCGGGAGCTGCCTTGCTTGCCACGACCCGTCCGCGAGCCCTTCGCTGAGTGTCAAGGAGCCCGTCGCGGATGTCTGCTTCTCGTGCCACCAGGAGCAGCGGGATTTGTGGCGGTCGAAGAAATACATGCACGGGCCCGTGACGACCGGAAAGTGCACGATCTGCCACGGACCACATTCGTCCGAAAACGCCTTCGGCCTTCACAAGCCGACGTGGTATCTTTGCACGACCTGCCACGAGGACAGGGGTTCCGGCAAGCACGTCCTGGGGCATTCCTTCTCGACCGAGGGCCATCCAACACACGGCCGACCGGATCCGCGCCGCCCGGGAAAAGAGTTTACCTGCGCAAGCTGTCATGACCCCCATGCCTCGAACGTGCCCCAGATGTGGGTCATCGACGCGAAATCGCCCTTCGAGCTGTGCGGCGTGTGTCACGCAAAGTAGCGCGCCGACAAGCATCTCCGCGAGGAGATCAGGCTGCGCGATCAGCTCCCACGTATGAAGTGCGGCATCTCGAATGGAATGTCGATGGACAGCTCGACAATCCCGCCATACGCCCCGTCCTCGAGGTACCAGGGCGCCTGGTAGATCAACTTTTTCACGCCGTTCTTCTCTATTGAGTATGCGTTCACACGGCGATCGGTTAACAAACCAATCAGTCTCGATCGGGCCGGCTCGGGGTGGCAGTCGATCAGGTTCCGCCCGATCAACGCCATGCCGCCGTCTTTCTCGAATGTCCGCGCTGCCTTCGGGTTCATTTGCACGATTACTCCGTCCGGATCGCAGACGGTAATGGCCCCAGGGAAGCTCTCGATCCATGCGTGATCGTTCATGAGGTCCTCCTCGAAGAACGCAAGGCTACAGCAGTTCAAACGGTGGAACAATCCGCATCTTCTCGGGACTCCGCGGATCATGCCGTCGGGCGTGCCCGGGACGGATGTAGCTCGGAGCCTGGTACACGCGACCGGCAACGAAATCACAATGCCCATCGAGGCCGCCTGGTCCCCGCTCCGGCGGGCTAGTGTCTAAGAAGTTGAGTGCTGACACAAAATGGAAAGAACCCTTTCACCGCAGAGGCGCAGAGGACGCAGAGAAGCGTTCCCCCTCTGCGCACATCGCGCCTCTGCGGTGAAATGACATGCCCATGAACCCCCGCTGCTTGGTTGCGGCTATGCCGCGTTAGGGTCCACGAGGTTGAGCGTCGATACGAAATGGCAGGAGCCTCGAGGGGCGGAGACGGAACGAATGCAGATTGCGGCTCGGCCGCGACAGGGGGTTGACACCTCCAAGGGAGCGCGGTCATACTACAACTGTAGACTAGGGCTCCCGCACGTTGGCCCGTGACCCGTCGGGGAAGCCGTTTCTCCCCCAGGAACGGCCCTTCGCATTAGTGTCTACGAAGTTGGGTGCTGACACGAAATGGCAAAATTCTTGAGAATGCTGAATCCTCCCGATCCCTCTAAGGAAAGCAGGAGGAGAGGAATGCACGAACGGAGCAGTCGCCTCGGACGGGTCAGAGTGGCTCGGAAAGACGCTCTCACCCCTTCGCTTCGCTCAGGGCTCCGGCTCCACGCTCCAGGCCCGGGAAGCGGGGCGGACGTTCTCACGCGCGCCGTAGACGCAACCTTTTTGGATGCGGCTCCGCCGCGTTAGTGTCTAAGAAGTTGAGTGTTGACACGAAATGGCAAAACGTTCGAGTGGGTGAGATCCTCCGAACCCCTC
>JACPPM010000205.1 GCA_016191015.1 Acidobacteriota bacterium
CAACCCGCTAGCGCACCCGCCAGCCCTGTTCAAAACCCTGTGGAAAAAGTATGAAAAAACACCCTCGAAAAACGCAAAAAAACACCTTGACGAGGACTTAGGAGACATCTGCGCGGAAATCTGCGCCATCTGCGGTTTCGCACGGAACGGCCTCGCCCGAGTCGGCGCCTCGACTTTGCCGCAGTCTTGAAGGTTGGAGGATTCGTCTTGAAACATCTGCACAATTTCAATAGAATCTCGCGTTAAGTTCGCGCCGGGAGGCGGTAATGAGCAAGAAGTGGACGAAGGCCGATGAGAAACGCCTGGTGGCGATGCAGGGCCGTATGACCCTTGGTGAGTTGGCAAGGAAGTTCTCGGTCAGTCCGCGGGAGATCAAGATGAAGCTGGCCGAGTCGGCCAAGGGGCAGCGGCACAAGAACAAGCGGACACACGTGGTCCGCCGGGTGCGACCTGCGCGACAGAGATCGAATGGACGCCCGACGGCCGGCGTCGAGGCTGCGACGTTCGCGCGTGCTCTCAACCTTTTCGACCGCGGGGTCGAGCTGTTCAACAGCCGGAAATTCGACAAGGCGCAGCGAGTGTTTCGGGAGATCATCGAGAAGATGGCGGATGAGCGTGAGTTCCACGATCGCGCCCACCTGTACTTGAACCTCATCCAGCGACAACTCAAGCCCGTTGAGCCACGTCCCCGCAACTACGAGGACTACTACAATCGGGCGATCTACCATCTGAATCTTGGTGACTATGACAGGTCTATCGGATTCCTCAAGAAAGCGAATGACAAGAAGCCGAAGGACCCCTCGATCACCTATTTCCTGGCGCTTGCCTTTGCCGGGAAGAACGACGTCAAGGCAAGCGTCATCCATCTCAGGCAGGCCATCGAGCTCGATGGGGAAAATAGGGTGCTGGCGAGGAACGAAACCGAGTTTCAGGCGATGCTGGAACACCCCGAGGTCAGGGAAGTTCTATACCCCGAGAGGGCTGGCGGGACAGACCCCCATCCGCCTTCATCCTAGGCGAGAGCACTCGCGGGCCGGGCAACGCGGTCGGTGGTGTCTACGAAGTTGAGTGTTGACACGAGATGGCAGAAGTCTCGGGCGGGCGAGACCATCAGTACCCTTCTCAGGAAAGCACGAAGGGAGGAATGCAGGAACGGGGCGGCCGCCTCGGATGATCAGAATGACTCGACAGAACGCTCTCACCCCTTCGCTTCGCTCAGGGCTCCGGCTCCACGCTCCACGCTCTCACGCGCGGCGGAGACGCAACCAATTCAGGTTGCGGCTCCGCCGCGTTAGGACTCACCATGTCAGATAGCCATGTCCTCGTGCTCGCCGCCGGCCGTTCGACGCGGATGAAGTCGAGCCGCAGTAAGCTCCTGCACCTCCTCAGGGAGAAGCCGCTCCTCCGGCACACGCTCGAGAACGCGCGTCAGGCCGGTATCGTCACGTGTGTCGTGGGCCGTGACGCCGGGGGGATCGCCGATCTCGCATCGGAATGCGGCGCGCGGATTGTGGTCCAGGATCCGCCGCGTGGAACAGGACACGCGGTGATGGCGGCCGAGGAGAGTCTGCGCGGTGTCCGAGGCGACCTGCTGATCCTGAACGGAGATGTGCCACTCGCCACGATCGATCTCTTGCGCGCATTCATGAGCTTTCACCAGCATGAGAAGGCAACCTTGTCCGTCCTCGGGACGCGTCCGCCGGATGCCGCGGCGTACGGCCGGATGGTGCGCCGCGGGACGCGGCTCATGGCGATCACCGAGTACCTCGAGGCCGGCGACAAAGCTCGTGCGATCCAGGATGTCAACGCCGGCATCTACTGTGCTCGCGTGCCGGATATCTTCCCGTTTCTCAAGAAAGTCGGGAATCGAAACGAGAAGGGTGAATACTATCTGACGGACCTCGTGGGGGTGTTGAACCGTGCCCGCCGAAAAGTCTGCTGCATGATTCACCCTGCGTGGCGTGAGCTCCTCGGAGTCAACGACCGGGCTGACCTTGAGGAGGCCGAGGGAATCCTGAACAGGCGAAAGATATGCGATCTGCAGCGCGAGGGGGTCACGGTCATGTCGGGCGCGACGACGTTTGTCGGGGACCGCGTGCAGATCGGACCGGACTCGGTCATCCACCCGTTCTGTTCGATCGAGGGAAGAACGACGATAGGAAGTGAGTGCCTCATTCTGCCCTATTCCCGCATCGTGGATTCTTCGCTTGCCGACCGCGTGATCGTGAATGGTTCGAGCCAGATTGTCGAGTCGATTATCGAGGACGGCGCGTCGGTCGGTCCCTTCTGCCATCTGCGAGGCTCGACGAGGGTCCAGTCGGGGAGCAAGGTCGGGAACTTCGTCGAGATGAAGAAAACCTCCTTCGGCCCGGCCTCGAAGGCCATGCACCTCACCTACCTCGGAGATGCCACAGTCGAAGAAGGCGTCAATGTCGGCGCCGGCACGATCACGTGCAATTACGATGGCGTCAGCAAGCATCCCACACATATCGGGAAGGGAGTGTTCATCGGGAGCGGCACGGAGCTGGTCGCGCCGGTCGAAGTCTCCGACGGAGCCTACGTCGCCGCCGGGTCCACGATCACTGAGAACGTCCCGCCGGGCTCGCTCGCGATCGCCAGGGCCCGCCAGACAGTCAAGGCGGGCTGGGCCGAGAAAAGAAAAAGGCGCGAGCCGAAGCGCTGACGCGGCGGAGCCGCGCGTGAGAGCGTCCGGCCCGCTTTGCGGGCCTGGAGCGTGGAGCCGGAGCCCTTGAGCGAAGCGAAGGGGTGAGAGCGTTCTTCCGAGCCACTCTGATCCGTCCGAGGCGACCGCTCCGTCCCTGCATTCCTCCCTTCCTGCTTCCCTGAGAGCGGTACGGAACGTCTCCCGCGCTCGAGACTTTTGCCATTTCGCGTCGACACTCAACTTCGTAGAGACTGAGCAAGGCATTGGCCCCCACCGACGGTATCAGGAACGAGCGGCGACCTATGGTTGGCTCAAGTCTTCGACGATGCCATGCGAGCCTGACCGCGTCAGTCTCACTTCCCGCTTGACGGGGTGCTGAGGACGATCGCATCGCTGGAGTTGTTGAGTGTCACGCCGAGGGTACGGCAGACCTCTTCCGCAGCCTTCCTTCGTGCCTGTTCGAGACTCATCGGGGGTGATGCGTAGCAGAGAACATCCAGCAGATACGCAGGGACTGCACCATCGAATCGAACATTTCCCATCGGCTTTTCGAGCAGGGTTGCGACGATCTGCGCGAGAGGCTGCTTCGTCATCCTGATGACGATCTGGCCCTGTTCCTCTTTAATCTCGGAGGCAAACGGACGGGCCCCTGAGTTGCGGTTGACCATCACCGAGATTCCGGCCGAAGCCGCGGGCGGGATCGGGGCGGGCATCGCAGTCGGGAGAGCAGCGCTCGCCTCAGGAAACCGCTGCGACGCGGAGCTCTTCAGGTACTGCGACAACAGCTCCTCGCTCAAACGCCCGGGATGATCGCGCCATCTCACGACTCCCGTCGGGTCGATGATGTACAAGTAGGGTATTGTTTCGATCCCGTAGCTCTGGTGTGTGGCCCCGTCCTTGTCGATTGCCACCCTGGCCTTCATCGTGAATTTCGCCATGTACGCGGCCACTTTCTCCCGATCCTCGTCCGTCATCGAGACGAATACGACGTCGTCGCTGGCAAACTTCTCTACCAGAGTGTTCATGTGCGGGAGGATCGCGCGGCAGGGCCCGCACCAGGTCGCCCAGAACTCGAGGATCACGGCCTTCCCCGCGAACGCACCCGCTCCCCTGATTTCTCCGCTGACCCATTCGCCGACCTCGATCCGCCCCGCAGTCGCACCGACCTCAGGCCCGGCTGCGAACACGCCCTGCGCGCCCACGGCCATCACCAATGCGACCACTCTCGCCCATCGTCTCATGTCCATGTTCCCTCCGTTTGCCCACTCTCACTCTCTCACACGCGAGCGCTCCGAGCAATCCCCGCTTTGAATTCCTGACTGCCTCCGGTAGAATCTCCCGATGTTGGGTAGCGTGAAGAATCCTCCATGTGCGGAATAATCGGATACGTCGGCGGGCGCGAGGTCGTGCCGGTCTTGATTGACGGCCTCCGGCGGCTCGAATACCGGGGGTATGACTCGGCTGGCATCGCCGTTGCGGAGGGGAAGGAGCTGCGAATCTGGCGGTCGAGCGGCAAGATCGCGAACCTCGATGTCCACGTGAACGGGAAGGGGGGAGGCAGCACGTGCGGGCTTGGCCATACAAGGTGGGCCACGCACGGACGGCCGAGCGAAGAGAATGCGCATCCCCATCGCGACTGCAGCGGGACGATCGTGGTCGTCCACAATGGCATCGTCGAGAACTATGTGGCGCTCAAGCATGCCCTCGCCGCGCAGGGGCACACCTTCCGGACGGAGACGGACACCGAGGTCATCGCGCACACGATCGAGAAGTATTACCGAGGCGACCTTGCCGCGGCATGCCGCCTCGCGGTGGCGGAGCTCGAGGGCGTCTACTGTTTCGCCGCTCTGAGCTCGGCCGGTGATGGCGGCGCAATCGTCGCCGCACGCAACGGTCCCCCGCTCGTTCTCGGCGTCGGCAACGGGGAGAATTTCGTCTCCTCGGACGTGGCAGCCATCCTGCCCTACACAAAGCAAGTCATCTTCCTCGACGATGGAGAGATGGCTGTCGTCAGGCGATCGGAGTTGTCGATCACCACGATCGGCGGTGAGGCGGTGAACCGCGAGCCACAGACGTTGCGTTGGGACCCCGTGATGGTGGAAAAGGGTGGCTACAAGCATTTCATGTTGAAGGAGATCCACGAACAGCCGATGGCGATCCGCGAAACCTGCTACGGACGCGTCTCGCTGGACACGGGTGAGGTCTTCCTCAGAGATACGGGCCTGGACGCGAGCGTGATGAAGGATATCCGCGGGGTGGCCCTTGTCGCCTGCGGTACCTCCTGGCATGCCGCCCTGGTCGGGAAGTTCTACCTCGAACAGATCGCTCGCATCCCCTGTGAGGTCGACTACGCCTCGGAGTACCGGTACCGCGCTCCGCTCACGGGGCCTCACATCCTGACTGTGGTCATCACCCAATCAGGTGAGACCGCCGACACTCTCGCGGCGTTGCGCGAGGCGCGGGAGCGTGGCAGCCGCGTGATTGCGATCTGCAACGTCGAAGGGAGCGTGGCGGTCCGAGAGAGCTCCGGCGCACTCCTGACTCACGCCGGCCCGGAGATCGGAGTGGCCTCGACGAAAGCATTCACCTCCCAGCTTGCAGCTCTCTACCTGCTGGCGCATTTCCTGGGCCAGCAGAAGGGGACGATCGCGCCGGCCGAGTCGTTGGCAGGTTTGACCGAGCTTGCCCGGATACCTCATAAAGTGGAGACAGTGTTGCAGCGGAGCAGGGTGGTCGAAGAGCTGGCGCGCAAGTTCTTCAGGTCTTCCGATTTTCTCTACATCGCGCGCGGCATCAACTATCCCGTGGCGCTCGAAGGCGCTCTCAAGCTGAAAGAGATCTCCTATATTCACGCCGAAGGGTATCCTGCCGGCGAGATGAAGCACGGACCGATCGCCCTGATTGACGAAGAGATGCCGGTGGTCGTGATCGGAACGAATCGAATGTTGGCTTCGAAAACCGCAAGCAACATGCAGGAGGTGAAGACACGAGGTGGCATCTTGATCACGGTGACCACGGATGACGCGACCGATGCCGTTTCGGATCATGTCGTGCGACTCCCGCCCACCGGCGACCTGCTCTCGCCGATCCTCGCCGTGGTCCCACTCCAGCTCCTCGCCTACCACATCGCGCTCCTGCGTGGATGCGATGTCGATCAGCCGCGCAACCTGGCGAAGAGCGTGACGGTCGAGTAGGCTGGCGTCACATGGTAGACCTTTCAGTTCTCAATGAGCAGCAGCGTGAGGCTGTCGCGTACGTTGGCGGCCCATTGCTGGTTTCGGCCGGAGCCGGGTCCGGCAAGACTCGCGTCATCACCTACAAGATCGCGCACCTGATCTACAACCTTGGCGTCGATCCCTCCTCGATCCTGGCGGTCACCTTCACCAACAAGGCGGCCAATGAGATGCGGGAACGGGTGCTGAAGCTGCTCCAGGCCGCCGAAATGCGCCTGACTGTCTCGACGTTCCACTCCTTCTGCGCCCGCTTCCTGAGACAGCATGCGGGGGTGGTGGGCTTGAGTCGCGCCTTCACGATCGCCGATGTGGCCGAACAGGAACGGGTTCTCAAGCGCGCGATTGAAAAGGGCGGGATTAAGAGCGGAGGGACGACCAAGCGCTGGCTTTCGGCCATCTCGCGCACCAAGGAGCGCGGTCTCTTCCCGGAAGACGCGGCCAAGGAGGCGGCCTCACACGATCAGCGGGCGCTCGCGGAGATCTATGCCGCGTATCAGAAGGAGCTGCGAGATCACGCCTGCGTCGACTTCGACGACCTCCTGCTCTACTCAGTCACCGTCCTGAAGAAACGCCCCGACGTCCACGCGGCGTACCGCGATTCGCTGGGCTACATTCTCATCGACGAGTACCAGGACACGAACTTCCTGCAGTTCGAGCTGGTCCGGCTGCTCGCGGCTCAGGACGGCAAAGGCCTCTGTGTGGTCGGTGATGAGGATCAGTCGATCTACGGCTGGCGAGGCGCATCGATCGACCACATCCGGAGGTTCGAGCGCGATTTCAGCAGCGCGCGCGTGGTCCTGCTCGAACAAAACTACCGCTCGACCGGCCACATCCTGGCGGGCGCCTCAGCCCTCATCGGCAACAACTCGAACCGGTACGAGAAAACGCTCCGGAGCTCTCGGGATGCGGGCCATACGATCGAGCACTTCGAGGGGGATGAGCAGCATGGCGAGGTCGATTTCGTCGTGGACGAGCTCCGCCGCCTCGTCTCCGACAACAAGACGCCGGCGGCGATCCTCTACCGGGCCAATCACATGAGCCGCGCGTTCGAAGACGGATTGGTGCGCGCGGGGTTGAAGTACCGGATCGTGGGCAGCCTTCGTTTCTACGAACGTAGAGAGATCAAAGATCTGGCGGCCTACCTGCGCCTGCTCGCCAACCCACGCGATACGCAGGCGTTCTCACGAGCTGCCAACGTACCCCCCCGCAAAGGGCTCGGCCCGAAAAGCATCGAAGCGGTTCTCAGCAGCGCACGCGACTCGGATACGGATCTGCTGACGGCAGCCACGGGAGTTGCCGCCGGGGGCGGAGTCAGTGCCGCCGCCTCGACCGCGCTGCGGGAGTTTGTGCAGGTCGTACGCCACATCGGAGATCCATCCGGTGCGGTTGCGCCGCTCCTCAGAAACATTCTCTCCGCGACCGCCTACGAAGAGAACATCAGAAAACACGAACCGCCCGAAGAGGTCGAAGACAGATTGGCCAACGTCAAGGAGTTCGTCGATGCCGCCGACGAATTCGACCGGGAGAACCGGGGAGGTTTGCTCGATTTCCTCGACTCGATCTCCTTGACGACAGGCCAGGACGAAGTCGACAGCGCGGCGCCCATTCTGCTCATGACCATTCACTGCGCGAAAGGCCTCGAGTTCCCTTCGGTATTCCTCGTCAACATGAACGAGAACGCCTTTCCCCTGCCTCATGTGATGTACCGCCCCGACGACCTCGAAGAAGAGCGGCGTCTCTGCTACGTCGGCATGACGCGCGCCATGCACCGCCTCTACCTCACCTCCAACGCCATGTTCATGCCCAGCAGGTTTCTGCGGGAGATCGAGTCCTCAGGCTCCCTCACCCGCCGGGAGGTCCCGGCGCTCCACAAGATGCCCCCGTATTCACGCCGTGCCTACGCCGGGCCACCGCACAGAGCTCGCCATCCCTTCAAACCAACCGACCGCGTCTCCCATGCGACCTTCGGAACCGGCACAGTCCTGAATCTCGACGGAGAAGGCGAAACAGCGACAGCCACCGTGGCGTTCGACCAGCACGGCGTCAAGCGACTCGTCCTCGGCTTCGCCAAGCTCTCCCGCGCCTGATTCGTAGCACCTTCGTCGAGTGCTGCGTGTCTGTGTCCGTGAAATAGATACTGGCAGGTCCCTTCCCGGTCCAACGCAAAGACGCAAAGCCACCAGAATCGGTCCAGAGCTTCTTTGCGTCTTTGCGTTTCAGAGGGTCCAGATTGGGGCCGCTCTCCTCCCCTCGCCTCAGACCAAGCGGGCAAATCCGGCATGCGGATCGTCGCTTGCGACTTCACCACCTTGCCCCACATCTGTTCCGCCTCGAGCTGATTCAACCGCGAACGGAGGTCGTGAAGGATCGTCTCGTATTCGGCGATCTTCGGGATGACTCATCTCACTTCAGGTGCTGTGGAGGAAGTATCGCGCCCGGCTCAGGACCGTCGTGCCAGTCCAACTCACACTGGTACTGGGATAAGTGCGGGTGGAAACATCGACAATACACCATGGCGTGCGCACCCAAACGCCACAGCGCGAAGCGGCATGAGCCCCTCTGCCTCCCTGATGGCTTTCCTTCTCGATTGAGGGGTGAGGACCCGCAAGCGAAGCCCTGGCATGCAAGCGCTAAAGCGAGCCGACCGACGAAGCAGATGTCTCTTTGTGGCTGTATTTTGTGCGCCGCCGGCGATTGGCGCCGCCGCGCCGCGCATGCCGTCTACTTCCGCCTGATCGTGGCACAAGTGCGTGGACTTGGTGACCAGTCGGTGACGTACCTGACTGCCCCGCGCTGTTGTCCTACATTCTTGACAGGTTTCCGATGCCAATTGTAGGCGTCGTGTCGTTTCAGCTGGACAGCATACAAAACGATGTGTACGTTGCTCCTATTCGGGTGCGCAATGCGCGGCGTAGGCGCTAAGCAAACGGTACCCCGGGGCCGAGTGAACATGCCTGATGCGCTCGACCGGAAGTATCCGAACGCGTCGAAGGACTGGCGTTGGCAATGGGTCTCCCCCAGGAGAACCGATGGAGGAACCAGAAGACCGGCGAGGAAGGACGTCATCATGTAGACGAGTCTGTTCTCCAGAAGGCCTTCAAAGAGGCGGTGAGGAAGGCCGGCCTCTTGAAACGGGCAACATGTCACAGGCTGCGCCACTCTTCTGCGACTCATTTGCTCGAACATGGGTATGGCATTCGGACGGTCCAGGAGCTCCTCGGACACAACGACGTGCGAACCACGATGATCTACACGCACGTTTTGAATCGCGGAGGCCGGGGCGTGAAAAGCCCGGCAGACACCTTGTGAGGAGAGCAGTGCTGCGTGTTATGCGGAAACCATCCAAGAAGTTGCAATGGCCTCGGGTGCTCCGCAAACCCTTGATGGCAAAGATGTTGACCCGGTCTTCTACGCCGCGTATTATCTGGAAAGAAGGGTAAGAAACAGGATTTATCTGGAAACCATCTAAACATTGGTTAGCCGCGTGAAGGATCAGCGGATCACGTCGTGAGAGAAACCGAGCTTCGGGAGATCTTCGCGAAGACGAATGGCCACTGCCATTTTTGTGGTGATCTCGTGGATTTCGGGAAGCGCGGATGGGACCTAGATCTGTCAGGTCGCTGGGAAGTTGATCACGTGATCCAGCGCGGGAAGGGCGGGCTGAGAAGTCCGGCAAACTGTCTGCCAGCTTGCACTCGATGCAATCGGCTGCGGTGGCACCGCACCGGCGATGCCGTACGGGAGTTGCTCTTTCTAGGCCTCATCGCTCGCGACGAGATCAAGCGTGGCACCATTCTAGGCCGAGGGCTGGCTGAGCTGCAGAATCGCAGGCTCAATCAGAATGCGAACCGAAGGCGCGGCGCACGCGGCTACCCGGCGGCTCGCGATGATTAGCATCGACAACGCGGTCGAACTCATGGCCAAAACCTACCTCGGCCTTCCCAAGCGAGTGACTGGCTTGGCGATCACACGCAAGGAGCTCCAAGACGTGGGTGAGAGCTTTCCGGCTCTACTGGATGCCCTTGAGTTACACGCTCCTGAGCGTCTCGATGGCGTCGACCTTGGAGTCATTGAGTGGTACCACCGGCTCCGCAACGAGCTCTACCACCAAGGTAACGGCTTGACAGTAGAGCGCGACAAGGTCGAAATCTATGCCGAGCTCGCGAACGTCCTCTTCACGAATCTCTTCGGCTTCGCTGTGGTCGAGGATCCCTCGAGAAAGACAGAGTTGCTCGGTGAGTTCCTCGCCGCATGGGCAGACGTCGAGAGGGGTCTCCGTGCACTGGTCGATCGGGGGGTGGACAAGCTCGGGCAGCAGGCACGGCGACCCATCAACCTGCTTGAGGGGCTGAGCCTCGCACACAAGAATCATCTATTCGACGCAGCCCAGCCAAGGGAGCTGGAACAGCTCAGGGCCGTACGCAACCGCGCAGCCCATGGTGAGCCGGGCTGGGAGAGCCTGTTGACGCAGGACATGGTGAAGCGCGTCCGGTACTGGGCGGACCAACTTAGGGGCGTTGGGGCGGCCTAACAATGGGTTGGAGCAGACGAAGCCGGCGCCAGCGATGGAACTTCGCAGCTCAACCCAGTGTTAGATGGACTCAAGGAGGACGCCATGCGTATGGTGACGGTTGCGATTATGGTGATGGCTGTTGCGGTCGGGCAGGGTCAGTCTGAGCCACCGCAGTCGATGCCGGCGGATGTCGGGCCCGGGCGCGTTGCGTGGTTCGACATCACGACGACTGATCTGCCAAAATCGAAGGAGTTCTACGGCAAACTCTTCGATTGGAAGTTCAATCCAGTTCAGGGAACTGATCTGGCAGTTGAGATTGTCGCGGGTGGATCGGCCATCGGGACGATTCGAGGTGCGGATGGAAAGATCGGTCCTTTCAACGGCGTGGTCTATGTTCAGGTGTCGGGCATCGAGGAGAGTCGGAAGAGGGCGAAGGAACTTGGTGGAACACTCGTTCCCGGATTCCCCTTCGACCTCCCAAACGGCATTTGAGCCATCGGCCTTGTCAGTGATCCGGCCGGACATCCCGTAGGGATGTACTCGAGGACACCGCTTGCGCCACAGAAGCTCGCGTCCAAGTGACGGGTTCATTGTGTGGACCCGTGGTCCCCCCGTCGTGACGCCATCGCCCGATGGTCTGGTCGCTTCGACATTCGCCATCTAACATGCACATGCCGATTCGGCACCTGAGCTTCTTTCGTTGGACAGACAGCTTCCGCTCGCTTCCGCTCTGTCACGCGCCTAAGTTCCTGGGGTAGAATGTACGTGGTGGCTTGATGATTACTCCGGGAGGTCCGTGATGCACAACGAGTTCACCGCGATTTTCGAACGTGATGGCGACTGGTACGTCGCCTACTGTCCCGAGATCCCGGGTGCCAACGGGCAGGGCAAGACCAAGGAAGAGGCGCGAATCAGCCTTGCCGAAGCTATCGCTCTCATCCTTGAAGACCGCCGTGACGACGCGCTTCGTGGGACGCCGCCTGATGCAGAGCGCGAGACGGTGACAGTAGAGTGAAACGGAGCACGCTGCTCCAGCACTTGAGAAGGCACGGCTGCTATCTGAAGAGAGAGGGTCGATCTCACTCGCTGTGGTGTAATCCGTCAACAGGAGCTGTTGAAGCCGTACCCCGACACACCGAGATCTCGAACGTGCTTGCTCGGAAGATCTGCCGCAATCTATCCGTCCCAGAAATCGACAAATGAATCACGCGCTGTCCAACTACGCGCTGCACCCCTCGGCGGCCGGACGGCGCCCGCGCGTGCCCAGTGAACGACCCTATGCCGATTCTGATTCATCCTCTCTTCTGACGACCCTATCGAGTCGAGTTGTGCCTGCTCATCAACTCCCGCACCTGATGTGCGGCGGATCGAACGGGATCTCCAACGATAACACGACGATCCCGCCATAGCTCCCGTCTTTCTGGTATCAGGGTGCCCGGTAGATCAGCTCTTTCACGCCGTTCTCTTCGATTGTGTAGCCGTTCACCCAGCGCTCGGAAACGCGCGCGGGCAGTTTCTCGTACGCACCCAGATGTCACACTGAACTTGACTGCCCCGCTCTGCTGTCCTACATTCTTGACAGGTTCCCGATGCCAATTGTCAACGCGGTGTACCTGGCCGATGGGTGGGGCCGAGTGAAGATGCCTGATGCGCTCGACCGGAAGTATCCGAACGCGTCGAAGGACTGGTGTTGGCAATGGGTCTTCCCCCGAGGAGAACCGATGGAGGAACCAGAAGACCCACTAGGAATGACGTCATCATGTGGATGATTCCATTCTCCAGAAAGCTTTCCAAGAGGCCGTGAGGAAGGCCGGCCTCGTGAAACGGGCGACGTGTCACAGCCAGCGCCATTCTTCTGCGACTCATTTGCTCGAACACGGACATGATATTCGGACGGTCCAGGAGCTCCTCGGACATAGCGACGTGCGAACCACGATGATCTACACGCACGGTTTGAATCGCGGAGGCCGAGGCGTGAAAAGCCCGGCAGCCACCTTGTGAGGAGAGCAGCGCTGGGTGTTATGCGGAAACCATCTAAGAAGCTGCAAAGGCCTCGGGAGTTCTGCAAGCCCTTGATGGCACAGATGTTGACCCGGTCTTCTCCGCCGCGTATTATCTGGAAAGAAGGGCAAGAAACAGGGTTTATCTGGAAACGATCTAAACATTAGTTGGGCAGACAACGCAAGGGCGAAGCAGGAGGGGGCCAATGGAAGCAGCTACGGTAGTCAGTCTCGTGAGCCTGCTCGTTGCTGGAGCCAGTGCTCTCTACGCTCGTTACACCCGGTCCACGTCTCGCGATGCCATGGCACAGCAGGCGCTTATGAGCATCCTTCTTGAGTATCGGTCTGCAGAAATGATGGATGCAGTGAAGACTCTCTGGGAGTTTCGGAGGCCTCATCCCGGAGAGTCGATGGCTACCGAATATGAGGAAGTCCGCAAGAAAGACGATATAGCCTGGAGAAACGCGGACCCCGCCGCACGGCTCGCCCTCATAGCCGGCACATTGCATTACAAGCGACGCCTCGTCTCTCACTTCTACGCGTACCTCGCCCATTTGGTCGACCTGAAGATCCTTCCGACCAAGGTCTTCCACAAGTCGTGGGCAAAGGCGGATCTCGAAGTCATTCCACAGGTGCTCGTGCCTCTGGAGAGAGCCCTCGGAAGCGCGCTCGCGGTCGGTGATCCGGCCGTATTGCCAACCCTACAGAGACTCTACGAGAACGCACCCGAAGTGCAGGCCCTAGCAAAGAGGTGAGACGGCTGCCCAACAACAGGTTGAAGCTGACAAAGCCCGCGATGGTGACGTGTGGACGCGGGCTTTGCAGCTTAACCTGGTGTTAGGTTCATCAATCCACTCCGGAGGTTAACGTGGAACTCGGAAGTATTCAGACCGTGGCACTCAAGGAACTCTTCCCGGGGGAAGCAACGCACTTCACGCCGTGGCTCGCTCAGAACCTAGAAATGTTGGGGAAGAAGCTGGGGATGGATCTGGAACTCGAATCCACGGAAGCTTCTGCCGGTGACTTCTCCGCCGACATCGTTGCCCGAGACCTATCCACGAATAAGCTCGTGGTCATCGAGAACCAGTACGGTGGCACGGATCACAAGCATCTTGGCCAACTCATCACTTACGCGTCAGTACTCGGTGCGGGAGCAGTGGTCTGGATCGCCGAAACAATGCGGCCTGAGCACAAATCGGCGATGGATTTTCTGAACCAGAACCTGAAGGAGAGCCTTGGTTTCTACGCCGTTGAAGCTTCGGCCATTCGGATCGACGAATCCAAGCCAGCACTTGTTCTCACGGTCATATCTATGCCAAGCGAGGCCTCCGTCGTCCCGGACATTTCGCCCGAGCCCTCCGAAGCCAAAGAGCGCTACCGTACCTACTTCCAAAGTCTGATAGACGAGCTTCGCGAAACCCACAAGTTCACAAACGCCCGAACGGGTCAGCCACAAAACTGGTACACGTTTGCATCCGAGAACTCCAAGGTCTACCGGTACTCCACGAGCTTCGCCCAGGGCGGACGGGTACGCGTTGAGGTTTATATCGATTGCGGCGATAAAGCGAAGAACGAGCAGATCTTCGATTGTCTGCTACAGCACAAGGAAGAAATTGAGGCGGCCCTCCGCTGCGAACTGAGCTGGGAACGTCTCGAAAGTCGCCGTGCCTGCCGCATTGCGGTGTACCGCGACGGAGACATTGACGCCGACTCCGAGACGCTTGCCGACATCAAGAACTGGACGATTCAGAACTTGCTCAAGTTCAAGGCTGTCTTCCCTGCAAAATTTCAACAATGCGGGTAAATGAACGTAACTACCGCATGCCGCGCCGGCGCAAAAGGCGCGCCGCGGCTGATGACGAGCGTTAGGCGGACTTGGGCGAGCGTGGGGGAACGGAGGATGGGGACGGGGCGAGGTGATCGAGAGTGAGCCTGCGGGGGCATGTGCGTCTCTTCACCATGGCTACGATCGCATGGCTAGCCTTCTGGGCACTGGGGTGGCCGTCGTACTACCAGCAGTATTCGGCAACGCTCATGGCCTGGTTAGGCGGACAGACGTGAGGAGAGCGCGATGACCGCATCCGTATTCGTCGGTACGAGCGTCGACGGCTTCATCGCGCGGCAGAACGGCGACCTCGACTGGCTGCCTGTCGGTGGCGGGGAACTACATGGGTACGACGAGTTCATCGCAACTGTCGATACGATTGTCATAGGTCGGAAGACCTTCGAGACGGTCCGATCGTTCGAGGCTTGGCCATACGGTAAGAAGCGAGTCGTGGTCCTGAGTAGCCATCGCGTCGACTTGTCGGCGGCGGCCGCGCGCGGAGGCGTTGTGGAGCACATGTGCGGCTCGCCGCCGGAGATCGTGGCGAACCTCGCTGCCAGCGGCGCACAGAACCTCTACGTGGACGGTGGGATCACGATTCAACGCTTCCTTCGAGCGAACCTCATTGACCGTCTCGTCATTACTCGTGTCCCCGTTCTCATTGGCGACGGGATTCCCCTCTTCGGGAGCCTGCCGCAGGACATCCGCCTTCGTCACGTCGTCACGCGGTCCTATCCGAGCGGGTTGGTTCAGAGCGAGTACGAGGTGGGAGCCGCCCGAAGCTGACGAAGGCCGCGTCAGATAGAATGGAAGCGGCCTTCGCAGCTTGGCGCTGTGTTCGGCATACAGAGGCGTAGTCGAGAGACCTTGCGATGGATAGAGAGACATCACTGCGACAGATGCTCCGGCAGGCGTGGCGGACCAACAATCGGGTCACCACCTTCCTTGTGGAGCATCTTCCTCCAGAGCTCTGGCCACTCACGGTGCCATCGAACCCCCGCCGGACAGTGCGAGGGATTCTGAGTCACATTCACAACGACCGTTGTATGTGGATCCGGATGATCGGCAGACGCAATGGAATTAAGGCCCCTGGAAATGTCGACCGGCATCGTGTTACGCCAAAGGAGCTTACTCGGGCGCTCGAACGGAGCAGTGCCGGCATCCTGCGCATATTCGACAGGGGCCTCGATAATGGCGGGTTCCTTCCCAGGGTTGCCTGGGGATGCTTTCCGCCAGAAGTGCTGCACTTCTTCGCAATCCTCGTAGCTCACGAGGCGCACCACCGCGGCCAGATCGTCATGCTCGCTCGTCAGTCAGGCCACCGCCTCCCGGCCACTGTCACGGTCGGCCTATGGCAATGGACGAAACGCTGCAAGGAGATCCAGCGTGCCCGAGATGACGCCGAACGAGAGAATGCACCCGAAGCCGTGCGCCCCCGGCAAGCACGCAGGCGCGGCCCTCGCAGGTGAGTCCCAGTGTTAGGCAGCCTCCCGGTGACACTGACCTGGGCACGCGGTCAACACCTCTTCGCACTCGTGCCGGGCATCCTCAGGGAGCTGATGAAACGATGAAGGCGATTGTCCAAGAGAGGTACGGATCTCCTGATGATCTGGAGCTCCGAGAGGTCGACAAGCCGGCGGTCGGCGATGCCGAAGTCCTCGTGCGCATACGAGCGGCTTCGATCCATCCGGATGTGTGGCACGTCGTGGCTGGGCGACCTTATGCCCTCCTCCTGATGGGGTCTGGGTTCTCCAAACCCACGAACCCGATTCCTGGCACGGACATGGCGGGAATCGTCGTCGGTCCAGAGCTTCTTTGCGTCTTTGCGCCTTTGCGTTTCAGAGGGTCCAGCTTAGTGCCGCCATCCCCTCCGCGGCACAGGCTAGGCGATCGGCGCCATAAGCAAGACGGAGGCGCGCCTGATCCCTCCCCTCGCTTCACACCAAGCCGGCAACCCGGCTGCGGATCGTCTCGAGCACGGCCGGCGGCTCGACACCGTACTGCTGGTAGTTTGCCGCGATGTTCAGGATCTCTCTGGATACTCTGAGGAGAGCATCGTATTTGGCGACGGTCTGTTCCTGTTCAGCCAGCCGTGTCCTTATCGCCGCGGTTCCGGTCGTGATCCGCTCGAGCGACTGCCGCAGCCGAGTTGATTCGCCCTCTGCCTCAGCCAGGCGCTTCTGGAGGGCCGCAACGGCCTGGGCCCCGCGCGAGCTCTGAAGCTGTCTGATCTGTTCGGTCGCCTCAGCACGGGCCTGTGCCAGCTGCGCCCTCAGGTTCTCGATCGTCACCTGCGACTTCACCACTTTGCCCGACATCTGTTCCGCTTCGAGCACCGCCGACTCGGCCGCGGCCCGCCCAGCCTCGAGCTGGTTCATCCGCGAACGGAGGTCGTGAACGATGGTTTCGTATTCGGCGATTTTCGGGATGCAGATCGCGTTGAGCTCCTGGATCTCGTCGAAGAGTCGGCCGTTGTTCGCCACGACCTCGCTGAACTCCACCTTCACTCTCTGGAGCTCCTGCTGATATCCCCGGGCCACCTTGATGAGCCTTGCCATGTCTCCCGCCCCGCGCTGGTGCGTGACCGCGTCGAGCTCGTCGTTGAGCTGCCGGACGCGCTCTTCGAGGCGGCCGCGCGCCTGCTCGGCCTGTTCCAGCTCGCGCGTCCGTGCGTCGTACTTCCCCTGCAAGTCCAGGAGGCGCTTGCGCGAATCGAGTATGGCCTTGGTCCGTTCGAGGTGGATGCGCACCAGGAGTCGTGAGCTGAACTGGTAAAGCCTGGGCATCAGCGGATCGTCACCGCTGGTGAAGATCAACCCGATGTGGCTGCTGTCGACCGGGAGGAGCACCATACAGTGCGTGCCGTGTTTCTTGTCAGGTACGAAGAGAAAAGACACAGCATGCGTCGGATCGGCGTGAGAGCGGATAAGGTCGCGCTGGTAGGTGAAGGTGCCGCTTGTCGCAAGCACACTCTTCCCCGCTCCCACATGGAAGACATCGCGCAATGCGCTCCCGAATTCTACGGCCACAACTGCCGCCAGCTCGTGCAGGATCTCCGAGGTCACCGGGTACCCGAACGAGACCTGCTCCTGTTTGGCGGCGCTGCTTTCTTTGGAGTCCATTCGACAACTCCCCCAATAGTCCCGGGTCCACGAGTGAAAGTCAAGAAACGCCTGGAGCGCATCAGGCAAGAAGCGCTCCGAGGAAGGAGGGCCGTCAGCGTCCGCCGAGGAGTCTGGCCGCCGCGACCGCGTGGTAAGTCAGGATGAGGTCGGCACCCGCACGCTTGATGGACGTCAGGATTTCCAGCATCACTCGATCGTGCTCGAGTGCGCCGGCCTTCGCCGCGAGCTCGACCATCGCATACTCCCCGCTCACGTTGTAAGCCGCCACCGGCATCTGGAACTTCTCCTTCACGCGCCGGATGACGTCGAGATAGGCCAGTGCCGGTTTCACCATGACGATATCCGCACCCTCTTCGATGTCCAGTGCGACTTCCCGGAGCGCCTCTTCGACATTGGCCGGATCCATCTGGTGCGATCTCCGGTCCCCGAAGGCAGGCGTCGAACCCGCGGCCTCCCGGAACGGCCCGTAGAATCCTGACGCGTACTTGGCCGCGTAGGACATCACCGGAGTGTTCTCGTACCCGTTCTTGTCCAGGGCGGTCCGGATCGCTCCGACTCTGCCATCCATCATGTCGGAGGGAGCGACCATGTCGGCACCTGCCTGCACGTGCGAGACCGCCTGCCTCACCAGCAGCTCGACCGTCTCGTCATTGAGAATCTGGTGGCCGCGCACCAGCCCACAGTGTCCGTGCGACGTGTACTCGCATAGGCACACATCCGTGATGAGCATGAGGGGGAGCCCCCGGGTCTTGAGCTCCCGGAGTGCCTTCTGCACGATCCCATCTCCGCGAAAACCCGAAGAACCACTCTCGTCCTTCTCCGCCGGGATTCCGAACAGGATGATGGCCTTCACTCCAGCCGCGGCACACTCCTCGGCCTCTCGCACAAGCTGGTCGATCGAGAGCCGGCACACCCCGGGCATCGTCGATATCTCCTGCCGCACATTCCTGCCTTCGCAGACGAAGAGGGGATAGATGAGGTCATCGCGCGTCAGGTGAGTTTCGCGAACCAGATCTCTGATTATCGGACTCGATCGAAGCCGCCGCATGCGGATCCTTGGGTATCCCATCTTCTCCTCCCCGCTCCCGTGCCTGTTCCTCAGGGCACGAACCTGTATCCGCGCCCGCGTATCGTGTGAAAGTGCTTCGGATCCCTCGGGTCGTCGAACAGCTTCCTCAGCCTGAGCATGAAGTTGTCCACCGTGCGTTCCGTGGGCAGCGCATCCATCCCCCACACCTCGTCCAGGATGTCAGCTCTGGTCAGGATCTCGCCAGGGTGTCTGGCAAAGAGCTCAACCAACGCCTTCTCCTTCTCGGACAACACCAACGGTCCCTCATTGGTCGTCGCCTCACCCGTCTCGAAGTTCACGGTCTTGCCCCCGAATCGCAGGACCGCCTGCGAAGGGATCTCGCGGGATCCCTGGCTCCGGCGTATCAACGCCCGGACCCTGGCCAGTAGCTCGGGCATATCGAACGGCTTCGTCAGGTAATCGTCAGCACCAGATTCGAAGCCGGCCACCTTCGTGGCCGTGTCGCTGCGGGCGGTCAACATCAGAATAGGAGTGCCGGTCCCCTTTTTTCGGATTCTGCGCGCCACCTGGATCCCGTCGGCACCCGGGAGCATGATGTCGAGGACGATGAGATCGAACCGGTTGGCCGAGACGAGATCTCCCCCGGTTTCACCGTCCTTCGTCCACACGACATCGTAGCCTTCCTCCTGAAGATTCAGCCGCACCATCTCACCGATAAGCTCCTCGTCCTCGACGACAAGAACTCTCAGCGCCACGGCTTGAGCCTCAACCGAAAGGTGCTGCCGCGACCGCGTCCGTCGCTCTCAGCAGTCAGCTCACCGCCCACAGCCCTCGTCAGGTTCCGTGCGATATAGAGCCCGAGCCCCGATCCCTTGATTGTCTTCACCCCGTTCTGAGTGGCGCGGTGGAACTTGTCGAAAATGTTTTCCATGTCGGCGGCATCCATCCCGATTCCCTGGTCGCCGACCGCTATGCTAACACTGTCCTCATCACTTTCAACATCGATCGTAATATGGGGAGGCTGGGGCGAATACTTGAAGGCGTTGTCCAGGAGGTTGTCCAGCACAATCCCGACGGCCTCGGGATCGGCCGCGACGACGATGCTATCCTGACAGGAGAGGCGCAGCATGCCGGCAGCGGGGAAAACACGGCGCCACGATCCGACAACACGTTCCAGCAAGGGCCGCAGCTCCACCGGTTGCACCTCGACCTGCATGCGCTTCCGATCGAGCCTGTTGGCGACCAGCACATTGTCCACCAGGTGCTGAAGTCGCGCCGATTCCCTCAACCCCATCTCCAGATACTCGGCCTGCTTCTCTTCCGGGATCGAGCGCGTCGACAGAGTTTGCAGAAGCGCCTTCATCCCCGCGATCGGGGTCTTGAGCTCGTGGGTGACTGTGCTGAGAAAATTCTCCATGCTCCTCCGTACTCGCGCTTCGACCAGAAACATGTAGTAGAGCATGAGCATCGTGATCAGGATCAGAATCACCAGCAAAGCACCTTCGCCGACCACCTGGATCAGCTTGATCCGGTACCGCTGTTCAATCTGGCCTATCAGTTCGGCACTCGGACGCAGCGCCAGATCCGGCCACCGTGGCCCCAGCGGCACCTCGTAGCCGGTCCTCGGCGTCCCCGAGAGCGGGACGATCTCGCGGTCGTCGCCGGCCTGTGGCATCGCCTCATCCTGTGCCTGCATCCGCAGGGCCTCGAGCTGCGTCTCCATCCGGATATGCTCGAGCGACGCCTGGTGGATCTCCTCAACATTCTGCCGGAACAGGATAGTCCAATATGAGCCAAGAATCAGGAGGGTCAGGACGCTCGCCAGAAAGAGCACATGATGGCGCCCTTCAGCCACTGTCCTCCAGAACGAAGCTCCTGTCATGACATCAGGCCCGGAGACCTACCCGCGGAGGGCGGTAGCTCACCCGCGCAGGCACTCCGCGAGAACACGCGTGAATCCACGGATCTGCTCCGGCGTGTGGCTCGTGCACAGAAAACAGACCTCCCAGGCGGAGGGCGGCAGATAGTATCCACGTTCCAGCACGGGACGATGAATCGAATTGAACCGATTGATCGCCTCCGAGCTCACCGCGTCGGGCCGACGCGGCGGTTCGCCCGAAGAAAGGTATGGCCAGAGGATCGATCCGGCCCTCTGGCAGCCGATTCCGCTCGACCTCAGCTCCGATTCCATCAGCCATCCCAGGTCCTCGAGGTGCATATAGGCAGCGCCATCGCTGAGCTGGTTCAGGGTGGCGATACCGGCGGCGAGCGCGACGGGGTTTCCCGAGAGCGTCCCTGCCTGGTACACCTTCCCCAGGGGAGCGAGTTGGTCCATCGTCGCGGCCGAAGCCAGCACGGCCCCAACGGGCATGCCGCCGCCGATGATCTTGCCCAGCGTCGTCATGTCGGGCGTGATGCCCAGGATGCCGGCATAGCCGCCGAATCTCAGCCTGAACCCGCTGATCACCTCGTCGAAGATCAAGATCGCTTGGTTGGCCCGGGTCAGCTCCCTGAGCAGCTCCAGGAACTCGGTCCGCTGCACCAGCAGCCCGGCGTTCGCCGGAAGCGGCTCGATGATGGCCGCCGCGATCTGCCCGCCGTGCACCCGAAAGATCTCCCGCAGGGCCTGTTCGTCATCGAGCGGACAGGTGAGCGTGCACGCGGTGATACTCTCCGGAATGCCCTGGCTTGTGGCGATGGCCTGGGTGGCGAGCCCAGATCCGGCCTTCACCAGCAGTCCGTCGACGTGGCCGTGATAGCAGCCGTCAAACTTGAGGATCAGGGGGCGGCCCGTAACGCCGCGCGACAGACGGATCGCGGTCATAACGGCCTCGGTGCCGGAACTGACCACCCGGATCTTCTCGTGATACGGGAAGGCGCTCAGGATCAGCTCCGCGATCTGTATCTCCCTCTCGTGGCAAGCTCCAAACGACAGCCCGCCACGAGCCGCATCGATCACTGCTTCCACGACTGCGGGGTGGGCGTGCCCGAGGATCAGCGGTCCCCAGGACAGGCACAGGTCCACGTATTCGTTGTCGTCAGCGTCGACGAAAGTCCCTCCGCGGCCGGACTTGAAGTAGACCGGGTCCCCGCCCACGCTCATGAACGCGCGCACGGGGCTGTTCACCCCACCGGGTATCCGGGCCTGCGCCCTCGAAAATAGCTCCTGGCTTTTTGTGCGATTCAATAGTGACTCCTGAACAATCTGCAGCGCGAAGTATAGCGCGAAATGCCCCGATGCGGCACACGCCTCTCAGCCTTCGTGGCAGTTGGAACAGGCTTCCGTGTTAAGTGTGACGCTCCCGTCGCTCTTCAGCGTGTGACAGTCGGCGCACGTGAGGCCCGCGTCCTCGAGATGGAATTTGTGGACGAACTTACGCCCCTTGTAATCCAACTCAGGTGGCAGCGCGGCCGGCTCGTGGCATCTCTGGCAAGGCGTCGCTTCGGCCCCTGCCAGCTTGTGATGGCACCCGATACAGCCCTGAGCGCCGAAGCGCACGATCTCGTTTTTCGGTCGTTCTTCATGCGGCCGGTGGCATGTGCCGCATGTCAAGCCTGCCTTGACCAAGTGCCTCTGGTGGGAGAAGGCGGACCCGCCGAATTTGCCCTCTTGGAGCTCGACCCCCTGGTGGCACCCATAGCAGGGGGTCTTCTGATACGCGGCCCGTTTCGATTCGCGGACGGGCAGCCCCTTCGCCTTGAGCGATCCGTTCACGGCGTCCGCCGCGCCGTCGAGGAGAACCAGTGAATACGGGACGTTGTGGATCCCATGCCCGGATTCGACGAGATTGATGTTGTGGACGGCATCCTGAAGGGAGGGGTCGGATGAAGAGAGGTTCGCGCGCCCCGCGGCCAGCACAGCCCGCGCCTCAGCCAACCGCTCCTCCAGGATCCTCTGCCACCCTTCATAGATCTTGAGGTACTTCGCACCGTGGCAGGTCATGCAGCTCACCGAATTCGCATAGTCCACAATTCCGCGCCGCAGTGTATGACATCCCTCGCACCGCACCCCAGCCACATACATCGCACTCGGCACATCCGGCACCCGTCGACCGCCGGTGCCGCTGTAGAGCTGCTGCTGGGCCGAGTGTCCCGAGACATGGCATGTTCCGCACGCCGGCACGTTCGACTGCCGCGCCACCTCCCCGCCGTGCTGTATCTCCAGATGGCAGTTCAGACAATCAACTTTGTGCTCGGTGACGTGCTTCTCGTGGAGGAAAACATCCTCCCCAACCCGGCTCAGTCGGTCAGGCTCGTTGTGGCAGGTCAGACAGCGCTCCCGGGGCACGACACCGTCTCCGGTCGAGGCGTTCAGGTGGCACCACGTGCACTGCATCCCGTACTGGCGCACGTCGGCGTGCTTGAAGGTCATCCCGGCCGAAACGAATTCCTTGTCCGGCACGTCATGACAGATCGTGCATCGGCTGGAACCCTCACCCGGCACCATGCCCTTGAAATGGCACAGAACGCATGTCGTGCTCGTGACCGCCACGTGGGCTCCCTGGACGATCTGCGAGTGACAGGAGGTGCATCGCAGCTTCTTTCCCCTTTTCATCTCGATGAGATGCGGCGTGTGATCGAAACGAACGCCTTTGTACATCTCCTTGCCCTCCAGGAGCCGGCGCTCGTGACACCGCAAGCAGGCCGCGTCATCGACTTCGGCCCACGGCTTCGTGCCGTACGTGGCCGTGAAATATTTCGCCACCATCGAGAGCGCTTCGTATTTCTTCCGGATCTCCGCCGTCACCCCCGGCGAAATATGGCATTCCACACAGGCGACCTTGTTGTGTCCGGAGATCTTCCACGACTCGTAGTACGGCTTCATGATGTGACACGTACCGCAAAAGGTCGGTGTCGACGTGATCTCGACACTGACCACCACGAGCACCAGCCCGAGAGCGACAAGAACGCCGCCGAGCAGCGACAGCAGGCGGACTCGGCGCCGCAGCCATCTGAAGAATCCGCCGAGGGAAGCTCGGCGCCCTGCGACGTCGCTCACCGCCTCACACTTCCCGGCAACCAGTCATGTCCTGTCAGCGTCTCCGCCGGCCCGCGTCAGGCCCCCGCTCCGGGCGCGCTCTTCTCGAGTCCATATCTCCAGCGGACAAGCAGCGCAATCGTGACGAGGATATAAAACCAGAAGATGATCAGGCCGTAGCGCCGCCACCGAAGGCGATCGATCTTCTCCTGTACCTCGACACTGACCTCCTCACTGATCGATGTCGCCCGCCCCGTCACATCCCGCACCTCCTTCACGGAGAATGAATGCACAACGGGGAGCGCCTCCGTCAGATACGTCCGGGCATCCTCGAGACGACTTCGGTAGTCATCGACCTCGAGCGGGACCTCCTCGGCCTCCTCGACAAGCTTCTCCGCCTCTCTGACACCCACTCGCGCCCGCGCGATCTCCGCCTCGATCTGCGTCGCCACACCGAGGGCCGTGCTCCCCGGCTCGTGACACGAATGGCACGTGGTCTCCAGGACCTTATCGTCGGCCGGGGCGATGGCGTGATTCGAATGGCAGCTCGCGCACTCGGGATTGCCGCCGGCTGCCAGAGCCTCTTTGTGAGGGCTCATGTCGAAATAACGCCGGGCTGTCGCATGACACTGCCCGCACACCTTGGAGACGTCCCCGACTCCCGGCGGCGCGGCTCCGTGCACACCATGACACCGGGAACAGTCGGGAGAGTTGAGATTCCCGGCCTTGTATAGCGCCGCAGCGTGCACACTCCCGTAGTATTCAGCCGAGGGATCCGACGGCAACTTGTACTTCGCTATGATCTTCGCATCCGAGTGGCACCGCCCGCAGGTCTTGGGGATGTTGGTGATGTTGACCGAGCTCTGAGGATCCGACCGAGGCCTGATTTCGTGGGTCCCATGACAGTCGGTGCAGACAGCGACGTCCGGGTTTCCCTGCGCGAGAAGCCTGCCGTGCTGCGAGCTTTGATAGAGAGCGTATTGGTCGGTCGCGAGGTTGTAAGGCTTCATCAACTCGATGTTGGAATGGCAGGACGCGCACAGCGGCGGAATCTCCCGTCGGCCGGGAACGCCCTTGAAAGAACCGCCGTGGGCGATCTTCATGTCGTCGCTCGCGGGATTTCCTCCGTGGCAATTCACACACGCGAACCCTTCACTCTTGTGGATCCCCGCATCGAACTGCACGCGAATGTCGCTGTGGCACACGCCGCATCGCCCGACGTCACTCGCATGGACCGCCCCGGAAAGCAGCAACAGTCCCACAACAACCCCTATCCGCGGCCGTCCGACACTACGCATGCCGGTACCCGTAGACCCCGAGCAGCAGGGCGATCAGGAGCAACATCGCTCCGAGGATGATCACGCCCCTCCGACCCGAAGGCTGCACCGGCGCCGACCGGTCCAGAAACGGCAGGATACAGATGCCGACACCCAAAAGCACGACGATCGACCCTTTGAAAGGCATCGGAACCCACCGCGGCAGAATCTCGAAGAAGCCATAGACCGGCAGCAAGTACCAGGGCGGCCGGGCTCCGGCAGGGGTGGACAGGAGATCGGGTGGAGCCGCGAATGGGTGCGGCAAAAGCACCGCTACCGTCACCAGGAGCGCGAAGACCACAGTCAGGAGGATCGACAGGTTCAGGAGGTATCTGTGGTAGACCAGCCTGCCGCCTTCCGATTGCTCCCCTTCGCGATGGGAAAGCCCGAGATGGCGGACACCCTGGAAGTGCAGGTAGAACAGGATGAAGAGAACTGTCGGTAGGATGAAGATATGCGCGAGGTAGAAGCGGACGAGTGTCACTTCCGAAAGATCCCCTCCGCCCGCGAGAAATACGAACAGAGACCCGACCACCGGCAGGTGGGAGAAGATCTCGAGTGATCGGGTTGCCGACCAGTAGTTCCGACTATCGAAAGTCATCACCTTGCCTGTGAAGTCCGCGTGCGTGGTGGCGATGAAGAGCAGGAAGCCGATCACCCACAACAGCTCGCGCGGCGGCTTGTAGATCGCGTCATAGAAGAAGCGGAGCAGCCGGATGAGCAGAATGACGATCAAGAGGGCCGATCCCCAGAAATGCACCTGCTGAACGAACCACCCAAGGGTCACGTCGCGGACGATCATCCGAACGCTGTCGTACGCGGCCTCGGGGGTCGGACGATAGTACAGAGCGAGGAGGGTTCCGGTCAGGCATTGCAGAAGGAATAGCAGCATGGTCAGAATGCCCAGAACGCGTGGCCAGCGCGCGTATGACGGCATCGGGCGCGCCAGCGCCTCATCGAGTGCCGAACGCAAGGGCTTCTTGGTGTCCAGCTCGGCGGTGAAGAGCCCGAAGTTGGTCAGGAACGAAAAAATCTCTGTGATATTGAGACGAACCTCGAGCCAGTCCAACACCCGTCCCGCACGTGTTCGCGCATCGCCCACGACGCCTCCTGCTGCCCCTCTATGTCAGGCGGATGAATATCTGCGCGTCCCGCACTTCCGCGGAGTACTTCGGGAGCGGCCGTGGCGGAGGACCGTAGAGCACGTTCCCGCTCGCGTCGAAGGCCCCGCCGTGGCAGGGACACACGATGGTCTGATTCTCGCGGTTCCACCGGAGCACGCACTTCACGTGCGTGCAGAGCGCCGAAAACGCCAGCACCTCCACCTCGGCGATTCTCGCTACCAGCACCGGTCCGGACTCATGCTGCACCACGATCGCGTCGCCGATCGGTATGCGATCCAGTGAGCCGGCGCGCAGCGTCCCGCCACTCTCGTTCTCGCGTCGCCGGGGCGCTCCGAGATACGCATAGATGACACCGAGAAAAGCGACCCCCCAGAGGGAGAGGAATGCCGCCCCCAGCACATCCAGGAACGAACGTCTGCTCGTCCGCGCGACTTCCTTCTCGGTCTCCATTTCCCGCCTTCCTGCCTGTCCGCTTCCGAACCGCCCGAGACTGTACCAAGTATCGTTAACCTAGTCAACTGTTGAGCGGTGGCCCCAAAATCCGCCGCGCGTGAGAGCGTCCGGCGCGCTACGCGCGCCTGGAGCGTGGAGCGTGAGAGCGTTCCGTGCCATCCTGAGCGACAAAGAACACCGGTCCATTCCTGCATTCCTCCCTTCCTGCTTTCCTGAGAGGAGTCCGGAAGATCTCACCCGCTCGAAAGTTTTGCCATTTCGTGCAAGCACTCAACTTCTTAGACCCCAACGCGGCGGAGCCGCAACCAAACAGGCAAGACCCAGGCACGCTGCAAGACCCTTCCGAGCACCTCTCAGGAA
>JACPPM010000204.1 GCA_016191015.1 Acidobacteriota bacterium
CCCACACACGAGTCAACAAGGTCAAGCATCTCTTGAGAGAAAGAAATCTCGACCGCTTCGGTGCCACGACGAGCGTTGCATCTGCGCTAGGCCCGTCACTCAGGCTTCCCCCGCTTTTGCATTTTTGATTTTGCATTTTTAATTCCTGAATCCGCGCGTCTTACGCGCGGATTCAGGGGATGGCCTCGCGGATTGCCGCGGCTCCCCCTGTGTGGTAGGTTGCACGAAGGCGGATGTGCAACGATCGCGGATCTGCGCCGTCTATCATTATTCGACACTGCTCACCGCTTAACCGGATGCATTCAGGGGGACGTGGGGTACCGCGCGCGTGGTCGGTCTCTGCCGCGCTGCTCTGCGGATCCCTCGTGGCGTCTGCACTTGATCCTCAGAAGGCCCTGACACAGTACGGATTGAATGCGTGGCAGATCGAGCAAGGTCTGCCGGAGAACGCCGTGTACGCCCTGACCCAGACGGATGGGGGCTACCTGTGGGTCGGGACCGAGGACGGCCTGGTCCGTTTCGACGGCATGCGTTTCAAATCGATCGAGGCCGGGTCTACCGGCCGGCTTGCCAGCAACTATGTCCGGGCTCTCCATCAGGACGCACGGGGAGACCTGTGGATTGGTACGTATGGCGGGGGTCTGAGCAGACTGAGGGGACACGAGCTCGTCACATTTACGACCAGCGAGGGATTGGCCTCCGACAAGATTCTCGCCATTCACGAAGACGCGCAGGGAGCGCTGTGGGTGGGGACGGACGCCGGCCTGAACAAGATCACAACGAGTCACGTCAGCACGATCACCACCAGGGACGGCCTGGAGAGCGACCGAGTGTTCTCGATCTGCGAGGACCCTGATGGCGCCATCTGGGCGGGGACCAACGGCGGCGGAGTCAGCCGCCTGAAGGATGGGATGGTCCGCTCGTACACCACCCGCCAGGGCCTCTCCAGTGACCTCGTGCGTTGCCTCGCCGCCGACTCCGATGGCACGATCTGGATCGGGACCGAGGCGGGTCTCAATAGGCTGAAGGATGGCGACATCACGATTCTGACGACCCGTGATGGTCTCCCGGGTGACTGGGTATCGGCACTGCTGAAGGATCGCGACGGGGCCCTCTGGGCGGGGACGACCGGAGGGCTCTGCCGCCTTGCGAACGGGCGCATCGCCACGCTCGGCGCACACCAGGGCCTGACGAACGAGAACGTCAGGTGTCTGTACGAAGATCGGGAAGGAAGCGTATGGATCGGCACATACGGAGGGGGGCTGAACCGGCTGCGCGACGGGAAATTCAAGACTATTTCCACCCGGGAAGGACTGGCTGACGACCTGACATGGGCGATCTGCGAAGACGCCCATGGAAGTATCTGGATCGGCACTGATGGCGGGCTGAATCGGTTGAAGGATGGAAAAATCGATCGCTATTCCATCGCCGACGGCCTTTCAAGCGACAAGGTCGTGTCACTGTATGCGGACGGAAGGGGCACGATGTGGATCGGCACGGAGGGCGGCGGGTTGAATGCACTCGTGAACGGGAGGTT
Organism: Acidobacteriota bacterium; assembly: GCA_016191015.1. Taxonomy (GTDB): domain Bacteria; phylum Acidobacteriota; class CAIWXX01; order CAIWXX01; family CAIWXX01; genus JACPPM01. The sequence continues at coordinate 1,538 of JACPPM010000204.1, forward strand.
CAAGGTCTACTCGACCCGGAGCGGTCTGTCCCATGACAGGGTGTCCTGCATCACGGAGGACCGGCAGGGAGACGTCTGGATCGGAACGCTTGGCGGAGGCCTGAATCGACTTCGTGGCGGCACGTTCACGTCCTACACGATCAAGGACGGCCTTTCGAACAACAGCATCAGCTTCGTCCATGAAGATCGCAACGGCGATCTCTGGATCGGAACCAGCGGGGGGCTCAACCGCTTTGAGAACGGGAGATTCACATCGTCCACGACGAGTCGCGGGCGTTCGAGTGAACTGTTGAACTCCGTCTACGAAGACACCGATGGCAATCTGTGGATGGGGACTCACGGCAACGGTCTCGCTCTCTGCCGGGAGGGGAAGCTTGTTTTCGTCACGACCGCCGACGGCCTATTCCACGACGCGGTCTACAAAGTCCTCGAGGATGGGTTCGGGACCTTCTGGTTGACCTGCAACAAGGGGGTTTTTACTGTCAGGAAGAACGAGCTCCTGGATCTGGTCGATGGAAAGACGACCAGGGTGCACTGCACGGCGTACGGCCTGCCCGACGGGATGCGGAGCATCGAGTGCAATGGAGGCATGCAGGGGTGCGGCTTGCGGAGCAGAGATGGACGCTTGTGGGTCCCGACGATTTGCGGGGTCGTGGTGATCGACCCGGGATCCATCACGTCCAATCCCCTGCCGCCGCCCGTTTGGGTGGAGGAGCTCACCGTGGATGAGAGTCAGATCGTGCTCGGGGGCGCGGATTCGGCGCGGGCCCTCGACCTGCGCCCTGGGGTCGACCGCTACGAGCTCCACTACACGGCGCTGAGTCTGGTGGTCCCGGAACGTGTTGCATTCAGGTACATGCTCGAGGGGTTCGACCGATCGTGGGTCGATGCGGGCACACGCCGGACAGCGTACTACACTAGGATTCCGCCCGGCTGGTATACGTTTCGTGTGAAGGCGTGCAACAACGACGGTGTCTGGAATGAGATCGGGGCTTCAGTGCGTTTTCGCGTGATGCCGCTCTATTACCAGACGAGATGGTTCTACGCGTTGTGCCTGGCATCTGCGTTCCTCTTGGGGTGGGGGCTGTATGCGCTTCGCATTCGACAGATCAGGATGCGATTCGTGGCAGTTCTCGGCGAGCGGCAGCGTATTTCGAGAGACATTCATGACACGCTGGCTCAGGGGTTGATGGCGGTTTCGATCCAGTTGGATGCCGTCCAACGGGCGTGGGGGAAATCCGAGGAGGCCTTTGGCGCGGGGTTGAGCCGTGCGCGAGAGCACATTCGCGGCACACTCGCCGAGGTCCGGCGGTCGGTTTTGGACCTCAGGTCGATGACTCTCGAACAGCAAGGGTTGAGTCAGGCGCTGGAACAGGCTGCGAGAGAGAGCTCGACGGGCTCAAAATTGCACGTCGTGGTAGAAACGGGAGGCGTAAAGCGGCGTCTGCCCTACGACGTCGAGGCGAATTTGCTGCGGATCGCCCAGGAGGCGATCACGAATGCGATCCGGCATTCTGGGGGATCGAAAGTACAGCTCGAACTGAGGTACGAGGAGCGTCAAGTGCGCCTCAGCGTCAAGGATGACGGCAAGGGGCTGGCCTTGCCCGTGAACGCGGGCCACTACGGCCTGCTCGGCATGCAGGAACGGGCCGAAAACCTTGGTGGGTCGTTCAGCGCAAGGAGCCAGCCAGACGGAGGCGCCGAGATCGAGGTCATCGTCCCTGCGCCCTGACGAGACGGAGCCGCGACCAAACAGGCGGCGTCTCCGCCGAGCTGGGAGGGTGGAGCGTGCAGCGTGAGAGCGTTCCGTGCCACCCTGAACATCCGAAATGACGCAACCATCTCTGCCATCCTCCCATCCTGCTTTCCTGAGGGGAGTCTGAAGGATCTGACACTCTCCAAGATGTTGCCATTTCGTGCCGACACTCAACATCTTGGACACTAAAAGAGCTCGGCGTTCGGCTCGTTGTGTGGGAGAATCTCCAAGTCAGAGCTCGCAGACGGGCAGGGGGGCGGGGCGCGTATGAGCAAACCAGGCCGGATTCGAATCCTGATCGCGGACGATCACGCGGTGGTCCGCAAAGGGATTGCGGCGATGATTGCCGAGCAGGAGGACATGACGGTTGTAGCGGAGGCCGCGAATGGCCGGCTGGCTGTTGAGCTCTTCCTGAAATGCCGGCCCGATGTGGCGCTGATGGATGTGAGCATGCCGGTGATGACGGGCGTCCAGGCTGTCGCCGCGATCCGGCGTGAGGTGACCGGGGCGCGCATCATTATTCTCACCGTGCACGAGGGGGACGAGGATATTCGACGCGCCATCGATGCCGGCGCGCAGGGCTACCTGCTGAAGAGCGTGCCCGCCGATGAGCTTCTGGCTGCGGTCCGCGCAGTGCACGCCGGAAAGCGCTGGGTGCCGGAGGTTCTTTTGGACCGGCTGGCCGAGGAACCCGCGGGGCTGACATCCCGGGAGCGCGAGGTTCTGCTGATGCTTGCGCGGGGGCTCACTAACAAGGAGATCGCCAGAGTGCTCGGCGTGGGCGCTGGGACGATCAAGACGCATGTGCTGAGCATTCTGGCGAAGCTGGGCGTGAGCGATCGGACGGAGGCCGTGACCGTAGCCCTGCTTCGGGGCGTCATCAATCTCACCTGAGTGACCGGCACGTCTCTACCATCTGGTAGAGGCGCACTGGGGCCACCTTGCGCGATAGTCAGCCCCGGCATGAATCACAGAGTGAGGGCTGAGGGGGCGAAAGTTTCCTCCGAGGATCCCTACCGCGGAGGTCGATCGCGTCCTGCGACCGTTCCACGGAAGCGGATCTCGCGGCTCCGCAATGAGGTGAGTGACGATCGCGCGCCGACATTGCCGCCGGGTGCGAGTCAGAACCCGGCCGGCCAGGCCGAAATCATCACCTACAAGAACCCTTCCGCTTACAGCCGGTCGTCCTCCATCAAAGTGTACAGCTATTCCGGATCATCGACGACATCGAATTACCTCTTGCGGGCGACCTGGTAGGCAGAATCTCGCCCGTGCAGCCAGGGCCCGGGGCGCCCGCCAGCGCCCCGGGCCCACCCTTTGCTTCGAGCGGAGCAAATTCCGTGCATGAGGAGCCGGCACGCGCGCCACTGTATTGACTTTCGGCGAGACGCGCCCTAGATTGGGGCTCGGTAGTCAATCTAATTGGCCATGTCGATGCTACGAACATTCGCTCACGGGCTCGTCACCATTGCTCTCCTCACCGCCTGCGTCCTGATGACCGCGCCTTCGTGCAGCCGACGGCCAACCGAGTCGGAAAGAACTCCAGCTCCGATGGTGGTCAAGACGCGCAGGTCGGTTGCCGTCCTGGGGTTCCGTAACCTCTCGGAACGGACCGACGCAGCGTGGTTGTCTGCGGCGCTCGCCGAGATGCTCGGCAGGGAGCTCGCAGCGAGTGAAGAACTACGGATGATCCCGGACGAGAACGTGGCACGAATGAAAGTCGACCTTGCCGTGTCTGAGATCGACAGCCTCCCCGCCGATCTGCTCGCAAAAATACGCTCTAACCTCGGAACGGACCTGGTCATTCTCGGCTCATACATGGCCGGAGGAAGAGGAGAAGGGGGAGAGATCCGCCTCGACCTGACCGTGCAGGACGCGATGTCCGGTGGCACCGTAGCTACTGTTGTGGACGCAGGCAAGGAGGCCAGCCTTCGCGAGCTGGTCTCGGTCCTCGCAACTCGCCTGCGCCAGAGCCTCCACGGCGGCCATTCGCAGGCATCCCAGCCCGGACCAGCCGTGGCATCTTCGACTGCCACGAATCTCGAGGCGGTGCGCCTGCGTACAGAGGGCCTCGCCAGCCTCCGTTCCTTCGACCCGACTTCGGCACGGACCCTGCTGGAGGGGGCAGTGGCCTCCGATCCTTCGTCGCCCCATGCCCATGCCGCAATGGCGGCGGCGTGGTCCGGCCTCGGCTACGACTTGAAGGCCAAAGAAGAGATCAAGCGGGCGTCCGATCTCTCTGCAAACCTGCCGAGAGAAGAGCGACTCTTTATCGAGGGACGTTACCACGAGGCGTTCAAGGCGTGGGAAGAAGCGATCGAGGCGTATAGGACGCTCGTGGGACTCTTTTCAGACAACGTCGAGTACGGGCTTCGCCTTGCTGAGGTCCTGTCGGCCGCCGGGCGCGGAAAGGAGGCGCTGCAGGCCGTCGAAGTTCTGCGAAAGCTTCCACCCCCGGGACGCGACGACCCGCGGATCGACCTGGCCGAGGCGACGGCGGCTCATTCGCTGTCCGACTACCGGAAGTCGCAGGAGGCGGCGGCAAGTGCGGCCCTGAAGGGGTCGACCAGCGGGGCGCGTCTTCTCGTGGCACAAGCGCGGTACCAGGAAGGCCGGGCCGCGGCGCGAGCCGGCGATCCTGGGAAGGCTATCGCGGCATGCGACATCGCGAAACGAACGTTTGCAGAAATCGGCGATCGGGCCGGGCTGGCGCGCTCTCTGAACCTCCTCGCGAATATCGCCTCCGACCAGGGCGAGTTGGCTCGCGCCAAGGCGGCCTATGAAGAAGCCCTCGCGACCTATCGCGTGCTGGGCAACCGGGCCGGTACCGCGGCCGCGCTCAACAATCTCGCGGTCGTGTCTGAGCAGTGCGGAGACATGGCAGGCGCACTCGAAATGTACCAGCAGTCGCTGGGGATCTTCCGCGAGGTTGGCGACAAGCGAAGCACCGCGGTGAACCTGAACAATATCGGCGAGATCATGGAGCAGCAGGGAGATCTCCCCTCCGCGAAGAAGATGTTCGAGCAATCGTTGGAGATCCGGCGTGGAACCGGCGACAAGTGGGGGATCGCCGGGTCCTTGAACAACATCGCGAAGGTGCTGCGGGTGGGAGGGGATCTACCCGGAGCTGAGGGGGCGTACCAGGAGGCTCTCACGATCGCAAGGGAAATTGGAAGCAAGAGCCGTCAGGGGGCTACTTTGGACGGCCTCGGCCGACTCTGCGCCGCACGAGGGGATTTCGGCGAGGCGCGGAAAAGGTATGATGAGTCCGTCGCTATCCGTAGCGGCATCGGCGAGAAGGGTGGCATAGCGGAGACATGGCTGGCCATCGCGTCACTCGCGATGTGCCAGGTGAATGCCGGCGCCGCAGAGAGCCTTGCGCGCGACGCCATGGCAGAGTTCGAGAACGAGAAACGGCCGGACGACAAGGCGTACGCGTGCGCCGCCCTCGCGGATGCACTTCTGGCCCAGACCAAGTCTGCCGCCGCCCAGGAATCCATCGCCCAGGCGCTCAAGCTCTCGAACAAGAGCCGCAACCTCGACCTGCGCCTCACCGTCGCCATCTCCGCTGCCCGCGTTCGGGCTGCCGCCGGACGACACGCCGAGGCATCGATGAGAATCGAAGATGCCATGGCGACAGCGAGGAAGGCCGGCCTGGTCAGCCTCCAACTCGAGGCTCGCCTCCTTCTCGGGGAGATCGAAATCCAATCGGGCAAGGCAGCCCTCGGACGACAGCATCTTCAGGCTTTGGCAAATGACGCATCAAAGCTCGGCTTCGTTTCGATCGCGCACAGGGCAGCCGGCGCGTTGAGCTGAGCCGGACAGCCGGGCGACGAGAACGGTCCGGACCACAGTTTGGTCATTTCGCCCAGGATAGCGCGAAGTGACGCAGGTGGTGAAAACCCCGCCGGAGCTCGGGCGGAGCGCGCGTCAAAAGCATCCTGAGTTTCAATGATTTGCGGCGCGGTGAGGGACGCGGAGCTTTGCCTTCGCACCCCGGTGTTTGGCATGGCCGTTGCATGTTATTGCCGGTGCCGCGACGATGCGTGTGCCGTCCTTAGAGGAGATCGGACATGGTGGGACTGCGAATCCGCGTTTGGACGCTGAGCTTCCTATGCTCTGCGTCAGCCACCGCATCGGCCGGAACGATCGTCGGATCCCGACACGACCTTCAGTCGGTCTGGCAGCAGGGGTACAGCATGCCGGTGATCCTCAATAACTATGGTGAGATCTGCGTATACTGTCACACGCCGCACTCTGCCAACGCCGCCGTCGCCGCGCCCCTCTGGAACCGTTCAGCGCCCTCGACCGCCTACACTCTCTACAGCAGCGCGACGATGGACACGGTCGTGGGCCAGCCCAGCGGCGTCTCTCTAGCCTGTCTCTCATGCCACGACGGGAGCATCGGAGTCGACCAGATCCTGAACGCGCCCGGCAGCGGCCCCAATCTCTCAGGCCCGTGGTATGGTCAGAGCGAGGCTTCGGGACATTGGGCTCTGGACGGTATCCGCCGGCATGGCAGCTGCAATCTCTGTCACTACGGCTCCTACGCTCACGATTCGCGCACCTCCGCGCTCGGCAGCGATCTGGGGAACGACCATCCGATCTCGATGACCTTTCCGACTCCGGCGCAGGATCCTGCGTTCAACCAACCACCCGACCCGTCCAAGGGATTCGGTGACGTGCCACTGTACGAAGGAAAGGTCGAATGTCCGACCTGCCACAACGTCCACGATCCGGACATCGCCCCGTTCCTCCGCAAGAGCAACAGAAACTCAGCGCTCTGCCTGACCTGTCACATCCACTGAGGCCGTGGGGGCGGGAGTCACCGCGATACTACGGATGTAGTGAACCAGAGCACGAATCTCTCGAGCCGAGAGGGTCTTCCCCCACGGCGGCATGCCGGGCGAGTAGCCGAGGCTGGTCCCGCCCTTTTCGATCGCGTCGAAAAGGTCCTGGTCGCTCCGCTTCTTCTGCAAATCAGCCAACGTGAGATCGCGCGGACGCGGGTCGAGATTGTAGGCATTGAAGCCGTCTCCCTTCGCCTCTTTTCCGTGACACACGGAGCAGTAGTGTTCGAATGTCCGCGCGCCGAGACGATCCAGGTAACGAGGATCGGTCACCCCGCTCGCCTGCCCGGGCGTGCCGGATTCCGGAAGGGTGCGGCTCTTCGCTCGGCTCCGCGCAACGGCGAATACCGACAGTGCAAGTACCACGATGCTCGCGGCCGTCAACAGATAGCGCCTCATCACTACAGCCCCTCACTGACTTCCAGCCGCGGGATCCGCGGCGATTTTGTGCCTGGTGGAGACGAAAGCCGTCAGCTCCACGATCTGCTCCCGGCTGAGTCCGTAGTTCGGGCAGCGGACGTCCTCGCGCCAGCGCTGCGGGTTCTCGAGCCAATAGGCAATCCAGCCGCTCTTGAGCCGGTCTCCGGCGTCGCTCAGGGGCGGTCCGTAGTAGCCGCCGGCTTGTCCGAGGATGTGGCACGAGTTGCAGCCGAGCCTCGTGTAGGTCCGCTCGCCGGCGGCGACTTCCTCCTGTGCCGGCGGTCGTCCGCCGAAGGCGTCCGAGGGGATCGAATCGTCGAGGAAGACGTCAGCGATGTAGTCGGCGATGCGCTTCGCATCCCCGGCGTTCATCCGGAAAAAGGGCATTCGCTCCGGGAGTATTCCGCGAATGGTGTAAGGAGTCAGTAGGTAGCTTTCGAGCCAGTCGCGTGTGACTTTGCTGCCTTCGAATGTCAGCGGAGCCGTCGAGATGTCGCCCCCGGAGGCACCGACGATATGGCACGACAGACAACGGTAGCGGTCGAAGAGCCGTCCAACGTCCCCTGCCGGTACGGCGGTGACGCGGTTCGGAGATGCGGAGATCGGCTGATACTCATCCGGCACGCCCTCGCCGCTCAGCGACAGCAGCGCGGTCACGACCGAGGTAACCTCCTCGGTCTGCAACGAGAAGGTAGGCATCTTGAGGCCGGGGGCGAAGGAGCTCGGTTCCGTCACCTTCGCCCCGACCCATGCGGCCAAGGTCTTGGGGAGATCGGAGCGTCGCCCGAAGTCCAACGAAGACACCTTCTTGTCCGCGAGCGCGCTCAGCTCGGGTCCGATCTTCTCCTGTCCGCTCATACCCTCCATGGGATGGCACCCGAAGCAGCCGTACTTGAGGAAGACCTTGCGTCCTTCTTCGGCGAGCCTCTGATTGGGCTGGAACGGAGATTCCTGTTGCGCGGGCTCGCTGAAGTCCCGCAGCTCTTCGGACAGGTACGCCGCGATGTCTCGCGCCTCTTCCGGCGTGAAGTCGAAGGCAGGCATCGGTGTCCTCGGGTTGAACGCCGAAGGATCCCGTACGAAGGCGAGCAGCCATGCACGCGACGCCTTGCTTCCGACGAGCGAGAGCTCCGGCGCGCTGTCGTTCCCCTTCCCTTCGACGGTGTGGCAGGAGATGCATCGGGACTCGCGAAACAGCACCTCCCCCTTTGCTGCATCTCCGGGCGGCTCGGTTGCGGCCGCCTCGATCCTGGATGCAAGCTCGACGGCCGGGGGACGCGAGAAGAGATAGTTGATCAGCGCATCGGTCTCGCCGGGCTCGATGCGAAACCGCGGCATGCGTGCGTTCGCGTTGAGGGCCTTCGGGTCCTTGAGCCACGCGCGCACCCAGGAGGCTCTGAGCTTGAGGGGCGTCGCCGACAGCGACGGGGCCTCAGCCGTGTACGCCTCGTAGCCGCGCGCCAGATGACAGGAATAGCACGCATACCGCTCCATGAGTTGGCGTCCCTTGGAGAGGCGGGGCGCCTCGGAGGCCTGGGCTCCTCGATGGCAGCGGCCGCAGGAAGCCTCGAGGTAGACTGACGGCAGGAGGGGCGTAGGCCAGTGGCGTGTGAGACCGTGAGCCTCAGCGGCAGTCGTGGCAAGCCCCTGACCTCCGTGGCAGAAGACACACCCGAACTGGTCCAAGTCGACGGGCGTATGTGCGGTTTCGCTGTGGAAGCCGAACGGTGCCGGCGCACCCGCCAGGGTTGGTTCGGAGACGCCCTGGTGGCACGTGACACAGCGATCGACGCGGTTCCCGAAGCCGGGGTTCCAGATCTGCTCGATCCGATCTGGACGGGAAGCGACCGCCCGGGCGAGCCGCGCCGACGGCGCTCGCTCAGCAGCCAGTCTACGATACTCCCGCTGGTACCCGTGGTACTCGCGGAGAGCGTTCTTGAGGGGAGCGGCGGCGAGCACGACGAGAAACACGACGCTGCTCGTTGCGAAGACAACACGAAGGCGGTTCGTCATCGGGTCTCAACCTCCGAAATGGCCGGCGTGGAAGGAGAACTGTGGATCATCGGCAAGCCGTGCCGCCGTGGCGACGGGACGCTGAGCTGGTCGTGTGCACTCATAGTTGACTACAGCGATATTTCCCACGGCCAGACGAGGCTCCAGCCGGGTCCCCGGAAGAAGGTCCCGATGATGGTGAGGAGACAGGCGACGATCACGAACCACGTCATGATCCACTGTGGGAGCGTCCGCAGGCCGAGCCACGCCCGGAGCCGACCGGGGTGTGGGAGGGGGCGGCTGAGGCCAATCAGAGCTTCGCACGCGAGGGTCGGCACGAGTACCACCCAGCAGTGGAAGAGAGAGAGGAGCGGGACGACCACGATGGTGAGCGAGAGGAGGCCGATCGTCACTCGTTTCGATCCCCAGCTCCACAGCGCCACGGGTGCTCGATTGACGCGCGCATAGGGGATGATGATCAGGGCGATGACAACGAGTGTTGGGATCAGGACGCCCGCCACGACTGGTGGAAAATAGTGGAGCAACTCCTGGAGTCCCAGGAAGTACCACGGGGCCTTGGCCGGGTTGGGGGTTTCGAGCGGATCGGCGATCCCTTCGAGAGGCGCGTCCCAGAAGAGAGATGCGAGCGCGATGAGGATCACCACCCACTGAAGGAGGATGACTTCGCGGACGATCAGGTGCGGAAACGTTGTGACCTGCTCCTCGCGCCGTCGCGGGACCGCCAGGGACAGGTCGGGGCGGACGAGCGCCACGCGCTTGGGGACCGACATCGGGTCGGCGGACTCGACGATATCCAAGCTTTCGTCTTTCACCGGTACACCTCGAGTGTCTCTTCGTCCTCTGCGAGCGGCCCTTTCACGCCACCGTCCTTGCGGACCCGCCAGATGTGCAGGGCGGCGATCAGCACGAGCAGCAGAGGGAGGGCGACGCAGTGCAGCACGTAGAAGCGAATGAGCGCGTTCGCGCCGACGATGTTGCCGCCCAGCAACAGGAAGCGAATCCGCTCACCCAACACCGGTGTGGCGCGAACCATGTTGGTCCCCACCGTGACGGCCCAGTAGGCCAGTTGATCCCAGGGAAGGAGGTAGCCCGTGTAGGAGAGCAGAAGAGTCAGCGTGAGGAGGACGACGCCAAGCACCCAGTTGAATTGGCGGGGCGGGCGGAAGGCGCCGTGATAGAAGACGCGGAGCATATGGAGGAAGACGACGAGCACCATTGCGTGGGCGCTCCACCGGTGCATGTTGCGAAGAAATGTGCCGATGTCGACGGTGAACTGCAGCTCCTTCATGTCCATGTAGGCCTCGGGCACGGACGGATGGTAGTAGAACATCAGGAGTATGCCTGAGGCGGCCAGGATGGCTGTGAGGGCGAGCGAGATGCCGCCGAGGTAGTAGGTGTGACGAACCTCGAGCGCTTTTCGTCGCACCTTCACGGGGTGCATGTGAAGGAAGAAATTCTGAAAAATCGCCAGGGATCGATTTCGGCTCGAGTCCGTCACTCCGTGGCGAATGATCGATCGCCAGAGCTCGGAGCGGCTCAGCGCGTACCACCACACAGATGGTGAGAGCTCAATCCTCATCGGGAGCCTCCTCTCGCGTCATCGGCCCACCTCCGACAGCGCCGTGCATCCTCGTCACCATGCGATTCCCCAGCCATCATGCCTTGAACACCGTTCCCGCAGGGATGATCACAGACGTGTCGACGACAAGCTCTTCGCGCTCGTTGAGTCGCACCTCCAGCCACGGCAGCGACCGCGGGGCCGGCCCTCCCATGACGTCGCCCTCCATGTTGAAGACGCTCCCGTGGCAGGGACACGCGATCACGCGGCTCTCCGACCGGAAACGCGTGATGCACCCGAGGTGGGTGCAAACCGCGGACATTGCATACACACCCCTCGAATCGGCAATGATGTAGACCTTCTTCTCTCTCTCGAAAAACACGGTTCCTTCCGGGAAGAGCGACCGCCTGCCGGCCACGAAGCTCGGCGACGGCTCGAACAGCACCTTGGGGTGGATGAAGTCGAGCGCCACGGCTCCCGCACCCCCGCACGCCGCGGCGCACGCCCCGATTCCGATCCGCGTCAGGAAAGTGCGGCGGTCCACTGACGATCCATCGCCCGCCTCACCGTCCCCCTGAAGCTCAAGCGCCTTCTCGATCGATCCATTATCTGACATTGAACGCCTCCGACAGATCCGAGGACTGCATTGTGATGGTCCCGGCAGGACAGCGAGCAGCACACAGTCCACAGCGAATGCAGGTGTCTTCGTCCTTGATGATGAGCGTCCCGACGATCCCGGCCTTCCCCTCGGACCCCGCTGCCGGAGGAGGCAACCCGCAGGCGACCAGATCCTGGCGCCTCACAGGCACCAGCTCTATGCAGTCTTCCGGACAGACATCCATGCATCCTCCGCAAAGCAGGCACTCGGTTCCAGCCACCGGATCCTGCTGGAACACGGTGTTTGTCCAACAGTGAAGGCACCGGAGCCCCTCCTTGCGTGCCTGCGGTTCTGCGAAACACTGCTCAACCTCCGCGATCCCGATGCGGCGCACGATCGGTGTCCTCGGTGGAACCTGGCGCGGGATGGACTCGTAGTCGAGCTCCCGGTCGTAAGCGCGCGGTCGACGGATGTTCACCTGAAGTGTCGGCTCAGGTCGCGCCCGCCCTCGAAGATATTCATCGATGGCGCGTGCCGCCCGCTTCCCGTCGGCGATCGCATGAATCGCTATGCGCGGCCCGAACGCCGCATCGCCGCCGGCGAAGATACCCGGCCGGCTCGTCCCCAGCGTGCCTGGGTCGACCCGGAGCGTGCCCTGCGGCGTCACATCGACCTTGTCATCGGTGCCGAGGAATGACAGGTCCACTTTCTGCCCGATGGCCAGAATCACCGTGTCGCCTTCGATCGTCTTTTCCGTCCCCTCGATCATCGTCGGGTTGAACCGGCCCCTCTCGTCGAAGACGCGGGCGACGTCGAGGGTTTCCAGGCCGCAGGCCACGCCGTTTCGCTCGAGGACGCGAAGCGGTCCCCGCCGGGTGAGAAAACGTATGCCTTCTTCGGCGGCTTCGGCGACTTCCTGGGGATCCGAAGGCATCTCGTCAGGCGACTCCAGACAGACAACCGTCACTTCGCGCGCCCCGAAGCGGATGGCGCTTCGCGCCACATCCAAGGCCTGGACGATCGAGAGACTTCGCTCGACATTGTTCGTGCCCGGGCCCCGCATGGCCGTGCGCGCGACATCGATGGCGACGTTGCCTCCACCTATGACCACGACCTTGCTGCCCATCTCCACCCGGTAACCGAGGTTGACGTTCAAGAGATAGTCGGTCCCCCGAAGGACACCGTCGAGCTCGATCCCTGGGATTGCCAGCCCACGACTGAGCTGAGCGCCGACTCCCAGAAAGATCGCTCGATAACCCTTCGCCTCCAGGTCGTTCAGTCCGATGTCACGCCCGACGCGCACGCCCGTCAGCAGCTCGACTCCTAGCGACAGGATCGCGTTGATCTCCAGTTTGATCAGCTCCCGCGGGAGCCTGTACTCCGGCACACCCAGCCTGAGCATCCCGCCCGCCACGGGTTGGGCTTCGAAGATCGTGACCGGGTATCCGAGGAGCGCCAAGTCGTGCGCGCAGGCGAGTCCTGCCGGACCGGATCCCACGACGGCGATCCGTTCCTCGTAGCGTCGGGATCGCGCCCCATAGATTTCGGTCAACACAGTGAGATCTACCATGCTCTCGACACCGAATCGCTCGGTCACGAATCTCTTGAGCGCCCTGATGGCAACGGGCGCGTCGATCTCCCCGCGACGGCACGCATTCTCGCATGGAGCAGCACAGATCCTGCCGCAGATAGAGGCAAGCGGATTCGGGGCGCGAGCGACCGCGTACGCCTCCCGATATCGCCCTTCTCCGATCAGGGCGGCGTATTTGCCCGCCTCGGTGTGCACGGGACAGGCCCATCGGCACGGGAAGTTTCGTTCGAGCCACTCGCGGTTGTAGCCAGTCATGACGGTGTTGCGACTGCCGCTATTCTATCTCGAATCCAGGCGCACGCAGAGACGGGAAGCAGGCATGGCTCTCCCGGCCCCAGCGTGTATCCTCATCTACCCGACTCTGCCGGCGCGCCGCTACCGGGTGATCTCGAAATCGGCCGTTGTATCGGCCGTCACCTCAACTGACTTCGACGTGCCCTTCAGCTTCGGATGCCACACTTTCAGTGTGTACTTGCCAGCCGGCACATCGGGGATCGACCACTTGCCCGTCTTGTCGGTCACCGCAAAGTACGGAGTCGGCACGGCCACGACGAATCCTTCCATCTCCGGGTGCACGTTGCACAGGAGAGTCGCGACACACTCCTTCTTGAATGTATAGGACTTTTTCTGCCCCTGCGGCCAGCTTCCCAGGTTGAATTTGTCGCAGCACGCATCGGGGGAGAAGACGTTGTGAAGGAACGGATCAGAGTTCAGAAATTCCACCGGCGTGCCTGCCTGGACCGCCACAACGTGTGGAACGAATGCGAGCTGTTTCTGGTCAACATTGACCGCGGCGGTCGGTGGTTGAAAAGTCTTGCCTGCGATCGCGTCTATGTACACCACGGCATCGGAGTTGTCCCGGGCGCCTTTGCACGTGACCGTCCCGGAAAGCTTGGCTGCCGCGGCGTGCGAGGCAAAAAGAAGAACGGCGAACATCGCGGCCGCCGTCCGCATCCTGGTTGTCATGCTGAGTGTTCCTCCATTACGAAGATCCATGGGGAACCGCCCATCTGCCGAGACGAAATGGGCTGGGCGATTCCCCCGTGTGGACCTGGTGTCAAATGTTCCCGAACCGGTCCTGAGATCCGGAGTAGACGCACACGGGCATGAGCGCAATGTCATCCTGAGGAGCCGGGCGAAGCCCGGTGACGAAGGATCTCCTCCATGGGCTACGGGGGGAGATCCTTCGGCCCGGCTGCGCCGAGCCTCAGGATGACATGCTGGCTGTACTGCGGCCAAGTGTACTCCGAATCTCAGGAACCGGTCACTCGCCTTACAGGCCGAACTGCATCTGCGCGACGAATGTCGTGTTGTCTTTGTTCGCGTCGTCGAGGAACTTCTGGAGCTCCAGGATGAACTTGATGTTGGCCCGGGCGAGCATGGTCAGAGCCGGGATCACCGACGTAACCGGCTTCACAGCATCGCTGGCCGTGTCCGAATCCCGCCATTCATACCTGACCAGGCCGTAGAGCCACGGATAGATGGCGTAGCTCCCCTGGAGATAGAAAGCCCGCGATGTACGGTCTGAAGTCCCCGGGATCTCCGATTTCATCTGCATGAGGACGCCGCTCGCAATAAGGTTCTTGTACCAGAATTCCGCATCTGCGCCGTACACGGTGAAATCCTCGTCCTCGGCTCCGTCTTTCGATGCAGTGCCTTTGTAGAAAAACCCGCCCATGGTGATCGAGTCATCCCGCAGCGGATCAGAGGCCGCGCTCTCCTCGCCCTTCCCCCCTGCCTCTCCCAACCCGCCGACCTTGAAGGTCGCGCGCCCGTAGAAATCCTTCGCATTGTTGTTATCGCTGAGGCCGGTGCCGTTAACCACGCCGAATCTGTAGGTGAAGCCCCCGCGGTCGGACGCGCCGTTGTGCGCTCCCCACACCTCAAAGCCATACTGATCATCCCGCGACCGCCACCCATTCCTGGTCCGCAAGCTCGCAACGTTGTAGTGGTTCCTCGTGAACCTGGCGCCACTTTCGGCGAAATCCGACCCCACAAATCCCATTCTAATATGGAGCGCTGGATTGTGATCATACTGGAGGGCGACGGGGTAGCCGATTTCGGTCTCTCCTCCCTCGTTTTCGAGCTCGACCTCGCCGAAGAAGGAGAAGTGTTCCCCGAGCGTGCCACCGTACAGCAGCTCGATTTCATGCGGAGTCTCGAATTCCCACTTCACATCGCTCTGCGCGGTGTAGTTCGTTCGGCCGACGACGTGGAGCGAAATCGGGAAGTATCCGGGCATGTCACTGGGCCACACGGCCTTGGGCCACATCTTCTTGTACCCTTCGGAACCCAGGCTGACCGGCTCTTCCTTACGGGCATTCTCGTCCCCGCCGGGCCAACGATAACCGTTGTTCCTGAACGCCTTGCCGAAGCCGTTGAGCTTCGGAAAGCCGTAGTGGCAGGTCACGCAACTCGTCTTGTACTTGCGCGCAAACGCGGGAATAGCCATCGCATCCGGCGCCGCGATACAGAGTATGGCGAGCGTAATGAGCGTGCCGGTGAGAAAGCGGAACGGGACTCTACCTTTCATCGATCTCCTCCCTTGGGCCCGGTGCGAGTGCGGTACGCCCGCAGCACGGTACCAGACCCTTCTGAGATCAATGTAGGCTCAGGAGCCCCTGGGGGCATCGGCCAAACACATCATTGTGCTGGTGCGTTTGCATCATTTTTCACAGGAGACACGCGGGCCGCCCGCCGACATCTGGATTTCGAGTCGCCTCCGCCTCAGACAAGATGATGCCGGAACGCGTATGCGATCGCCTCCGACTTGCTGTGGACGCCGAGTTTTTCCAGAATGTGCTGGACGTGGTTGCGAACCGTGACAGGTGAGATGAACAGCCGCCTCGCGATCTCGCCGGTCGAGTGGCCCGCGGCCAGCATCCCGAGTGTCTCGATCTCACGCTGCGTGAGCGGCTCGACACCTGAGGACCGCGGCACGGGGGCCGTCCCCGCCGTCGCCTCCGCGCGCCCGCTCGGCTCGGGCTCAACAGGGTCTCCTGAAAACGCCGGACGAAATGTGTGGAGCAGAACGGCTGAGTTTCCGGCACCCGGCAGCTTGAGCGTCAGGACGGTGACTCTCACCTCCACCTCACGCCCATCATGGTGACGAACCGTCATCTGAAATGGATGGACAGATTCCCCCGACTCGCCCATCCGCGCAACAGCACAGGAGGGTCCGCAGTACCGGTTCTGAAAGAGATCCATGCCTCCGAGGACCGTCCAACACGGCCGACCTACCACGGCGGACGCATGCCATCCCAGAAGCCTCTCGCTCGCTCTGTTCCAAAACACGATCTGACCGCCCAGATCGATGCCGCACACCGCATCGGGCGAATCGGTCAGAGAGAGTAGCAACGCGTGGGGACTGCCCGCTGCCCCATCATTCATGCTGCAATGATAGCCGAGATGCACAGGGCGAGTCACCTTCATGCAGAAGACTGGTTCAATGGCCGGAGCAGATTGCCCGCGTTCGGCATCTTCGGGAATGACCACTTGCGATCATCGTCTGGGGACGAGTCTGCAGACAGACCGGATGCCGGACCGGCCAGTACTACCGGGGATCTTCGCCGATGGCCGCGCCTCGTTCCAATGCCTCGGCCAGACTGCGGGCACGGGCCACGATCGCCTCTGGGTATCCCACGTGCTCCAGGAGTGCGATGGCATTGTGGCTGGTACATGCGCCAGGCCGGATCGTGTAGTCGAAGGACAACCCGTTCGAATCGAGTGTCTCGGTGAAGTGGAAGGGAGAGTAATCCGGGCAGAGAAGTCGGACCAGGTCCGCATCATGAGTGGCTGCAAAGACGAAATGCGGCTGCTTCGCCATGAAACGCAACACCTCGGCCGCCCCTGCGATACGCTCTTCCGGGTTGGTGCCCCTGAACAGCTCGTCGGCAACGAGGAGATAGCGATCCCCTGACGTCGAGGCGCGTACTAGTCGCAGGATCGACTCGACCTCGGCCAGATAGTAGCTCTTTCCCTCGATAAGATTGTCAGATCGGCCGATTGAGGTCAGCGGGCGAACATGAGGCAATGTGTACCGGTCAGCTAACGCGAAGCATCAGCTCTGCGCGAACACCGCATTGACCGCAATCGCCTTCAGAAACGTAGTCTTACCCGACATGTTGGATCCCGTCACAAGGACGCCGCAGCCGTCTACAGAGAAATCGTAGGGAGACGGCGAGGCGAGTAGCGGGTGGCGGAGGGCCGCGAACCCCCAGGAGGCTCGCGGAGCTGTGAATTCCGGGTGGCAGTGATGAGCGTGCTCTGTCAGGTAGGAGGCGACGGAGTGGGCGGCATCGATCATGCCCACTTCTTCGAAGAGGGAGCGCAGGCCGGCAACATCCCGCTGCACTGCTGCACGCGATGCTGAATACGCCAGCACATCGATCAGGAAGTAGATCTTGAGATACTGGATGATCCCCAGACCATCGTCCAGAGATAGGAGGGCCAGGGAGCGGGCGAGCTTCGCGGAGCGATCAGCGGATCGGCGAATAGCGGGGCAGAGCGCGGCAAGGTCGGCACTGTCCAACGCGGCGATTCGGCGCGCCGCACCAATGAGAGCCCCCAACTGGCTTAGCGGCACCTCGTCGATGCCTCGCCGGTGCGCGAAGTGGACGATGCCGTTGACCACCAGCACAGGGAAGACGGCTGCCCAGGAGAACGTACCTGCCCACGCAAGAGCCAAGACAACGGCTGCGACCAGGGCCAAGACAGGCGCGACGTCCCCGATCGCGGTCATCCGCGGGGGCTCTCTCCACAACAGCTCGGCGACGCGTGACGCGCTCCGGCCGCGCACATGTGTGAGGCAGAGCTGCAGGGGTTCGCGCAAGGTATGGTTGCGTGAGAGGAGCTCTACGAGCCGGTGCCGCCGAGTGAGCTCGTGTTCGTCGAGCCGCAGCGAGCGCAATGTCCTGTACAGTACCTGGGAGCCGACAGGTGACACGCAGCGATCGAGCCGCGCGAAGACATGATCGAACTCGAGATCTTCCCATGTGCGATCATCGATGATGTGACGATCGCGCGCGGGCCTTTCGGGATCAATGTCGTGGAGGGCACGGGCGACCGCGATCCCACATCGGTCGCCCGGGAGGTGGCCCCAGGTGCTGCGCAACTCCCGCAGCAGCCTCCTCCTCCAGAACCAGGAGTGAGCCCATGCCACTCCCCCTCCGACAAGCAGAACCATGAGAGGTGCCGCGAGCCGCCAGGTCTGCCACGTCAGCACAGGCACTCCTCAGAAGTTGCGCCGCGCTCGACTTCGTGCTCCGAGCAAGCGGTTTGCCAGCCCGCAGACCTGCTGACCATTTGGCGCCAGCATCGATCCTCGCCGCCCCACGCATCCATTTCCGAGTCGGACATCCAAGCAATTCCAGCCTAGACGGCCACGAAAAGCAAGTTGCCGCGCGCGAGAGCGTCGAGCGTGGAGCGTAAGAGCGTTCCGTGCCATCCCGACCGTCCTGGAGAACCGATCCGTCCCTGCGATTCTCCCTTCCTGCTTCCCTGAGAGCAGTCCGGAAGGTCTCGCCCCCTCGGGAGTTTTGTCATTCCGTAACAACGCTCAGTTTGTGCCGCGGAGCAGACCCATGATCTGGCCGAGGGCGATGCCGCCATCGTTGGGGGGGATGCGCCGGTGCCAGTAGGGGTTGAATCTTTCGCCGGTGAGGCGGTCCACGGCGCGCTCGCAGAGATATTTGTTTTGGAAACACCCGCCGGTCAGGACGACGCGCTCCAAGCCTGCCATCCGCGTGACTGAGACGATGGTTTCGACGAGGGTGTTGTGGAATTTCGCGGAGATCGCGCCGTGTGTGGCGCCCCGGCGGAGGTCCTCGATCAGGCTCAGGATCATCGGCGCCCAGTCGATGATCGCAGGCGTTCCCGTGCCGATCGAGAACGGGTAGTGGTCCATCACGGTGCGGCCGTCGAGAGCGAATTCGAGCTCCATCGCGGCCTGTCCTTCATACCTGGACACGTGGCGAAGATCGCACAGCGATGCGACGGCATCGAAAAGCCGCCCGGCGCTCGAGGTCAGCGGCGCGTTGAGCCCTGCCTGCAACATCGCCCGCATTGTCTCGCGATCTTCCTTCGGGAATGCATTCACCGGCGCCAGGTCCATTCGGTCGAGCGCATCCGATCCGAGCGCTTCGAAAAGCAGCCCCAATGCAGATCTCCGCGGCTCTCGCACGGCCTTTTCGCCGCCCGGGAGGCGGAAGCTCCGCAGGTGTGCGATCCGCTCGAACGAGTGCTGCGACACCCGCAGAAACTCGCCTCCCCAGACCGTCCCATCGAGTCCGTAGCCGGTTCCGTCCCAGGCCACCCCGAGCGCGGGGGCGGCGAGGTCGTTTTCGGCCATGCAGGAGAGGACATGCGCATAGTGGTGCTGAACGGGCGTCACAGCCAACCCCGATCGGAAGGCGTACCTTGTCGAAAGGTAGTCAGGATGAAGGTCGCATGCGACCCGCCGGGGTTCCACGTCGTACATCCGCGTCAGACTGCCGATGACATCCTCAAAGGCGGCGTACGCCTCGGCGGTTTCGAGGTCGCCGATATGCTGGCTAGTAAAGACCTGGTTGCCGGTCGCAATCGCAACCGTGTTTTTCAGATGCGCGCCCACGGCAAGGACCGGCTCAGTCCCGCCCGGGATCTGCTGAGGCATCGGCGCATATCCCCGCGCCCTCCGCAGAACGAGCTCCCTTCCGGCCATGATTCGAACGATCGAGTCGTCGACGTGGCGGGCGATGGCGCGGTTGTGAACGAGGAACAGATCGGCGATGCCGGCGAGGCGATGGCGCGCATCGTTCTCGTCGGTGCAGATTGGCTCATCCGACAGATTGCCGCTTGTCGCGACCGCAGGAAAACCAAGCTCGGCCATGAGCAGATGATGCAGAGGCGCATAAGGCAGCAGGACGCCGAGATACGGATTGCCCGGCGCCACGGAGGGAGCGATCACCTGAGCGAGCTCTAGGCGCCGCAGGAGAACGATTGGCGCTTCGGGCGAGCAGAGCAGCCGCTCTTCCACGGGCGAGACCTCGCAGACATCGCGGACCGACGCCACCGAAGGGAACATCGTCGCAAACGGCTTCTCTTCGCGATGTTTCCCGGCCCTCAGCCGCCGCACTGCATCGTGGTTGCGGGCGTCGGCGATGAGGTGGAATCCGCCGATGCCTTTGACCGCGACGGTCGTGCCGCCGGCGATCGCACGCGCCGCAGCGATCAGCGCCTCATCGGCGATCGCTACCACACCGCCGTCGGCCCGCCGCAGCTCGAGCCTCGGGCCGCACTCGGGACAGGCGTTCGGCTGTGCGTGGAAGCGCCGATCGCGCGGGTCTTCGTACTCGCATCGGCATTGCTGGCACATCGCGAACGCGCGCATGGTGGTGTTGGGACGGTCGTAAGGCAGCGCATCGATGATGCTGTATCGCGGCCCGCAATTAGTGCAGTTCGTGAACGGATACCGATATCGCCGGTTGGCCGGGTCGAAGACCTCGGACAGGCAATCCGGACACGTGGCGATGTCCGGCAGCACGATGGCGGTCTTGGCGCCTGCCGCATCGCTGTGCCGGATCTCGAATCCGCTGCAACCCGTCGGATCGAGGTAGGAAGTCTCGACCCCCTGAATCGAGGACCGCGGCGGCCTATCGGCTTCGAGCCGCTGCAGAAACGTCCCCAGGACCGCGGCCGTGCCCTCAACCTCGATCGTGACGCCCTGCGGCGTATTGATCACCCAGCCGGCAAGCCCCATTTCCGTGGCAAGCCGGTAGACGGCCGGCCGGAAGCCAACTCCCTGCACGGCGCCCCGCACGTGCAATCGCAAGCGGCGCGCGCTGGGAACTTCCAAGGAACCTCAGGTCAGGGGAACCAGCGATATGACCGGCACGAGTCGCTCGATCATCGATGCCCCGCCGTGGGTATAGGACCTTCCGTCGCGGGCGATCCTGAAGCCATGATCGGCGAACAGCGTGATCGGCGCGGATGGGTCGAGGCTGCGCGTGAGCGACCTGCATGCGATGCGCAGCTCAGCCGCCGCGACCCGACGCAAATCTTCGAAGCGCAAGAACCGCTCGTGCAGCAGCCGGTCCACGACGTCGATCTTGGTGAGTGGATGATTGTGCCCTGCGCCGACCAGGTCGCGGAAGAAGGCTGCGGTCGTGGTCTCGGTCGAGACGATGGCCGTCGATTCAGCCTCGACTCGCCAGGACGGCAGAAGCGCCGGCAACTCGGCATGCAGTGCCGAAAGAAGCGGCAATCCGAGGCAGTCCAGAATGAGCCACTGCGTCTGCTGTCGATCGTTGAGGAGAGCGGGGAGCGAATCCGGTGCCTCGGCCAGGACGCTGTTGGCGAGATTATCGAGACAGTCCAGCCAACGGGGCTCGGCGATTCGCATCATGCGGTGGTGCTGTCCGTAGAGCGTCTCGGCGAGGGTGGCGAGCTCGGCGGCGGTGCCGGGACGGGTCGGAGACGCCACTTCGATGGCAGCCTGCACAAGACCAGGGACGCGGCGGCCTGCCGGCAGGCCGAGGGTGCCGTCGATGAGCCACTGCACTATGCTTTCCTCGGCGGCTTCGCCCAGGGCCAGCGATTCGAGACGCTCGAGCGTCTCCGCGCTGACCCACTCGGGACGTATGGATTTCCGGAGCTCTCCTATCTCCAGCGCATTCAAACCACCGGGAAGCGGCACACCGTGGCGCAATGACTGCTCGACGCACCAGAGCACGATGCCGCTGTCGCGCTCGCGCGGCTGCACGCGGAGCCTCGAAGGTTCATACCTCGCCAGCAACCGGTCGATCTCGGCGACCAGATCCTGCCTGCTCCAACTGCGCCCGCGCAGCTCCTCGAAGAGGGTGTCGATGTCGATCTGAGCAGTGAGCTGCAATCCCGACATGTGCTGATCGAAAAGCGCCAGGTTCTCGATATCCGGGACGGCGGCGGATCCGTCGAGGTAGGCGAGCGTGCCGGTGGTCAGCTCGAACCCCTGCGCCTGCCATTCTCTCATGCGGCTCTTGATCGACTCATCCTGGAACAGCATCCGCAACGAGGTCTCGATCTTCTCTCGCCCCGTCTGCAGGCGCTGCAGTTCTTCCTCGAGCGGCGCAGATTCGCCGTCGAATCCGCAGGTGCAGACGGGCTGGAAGTCGAGGTTGACCAAACCATGGCAGACCATCCGCGCCGCGCGCTCGCGTCGGTCATTCCAATCCCGGAGCTCAGCCTCGAGTCCCGCATGTTTGCTGGCGGCGACGCGAGGTGGCGTCCAGCTCATGATTTCGCGCGGCCGGTCCCAGAAGGCGCCGTGCGCGGCGGTGTAATCGGCCTTGTACGCATCGTAGGCGCCCTTCGCATCGAGCAGCCATCGCTCGGCGGAATCGAGATCATCGATCAGCGGCGGCGAGCCGATCTGCCCGGCGCGTGCGACGCGCTCAGCGCGCTCGGTGCGTGCCCAGGCGGGGTGGGTGAAGAGGTGTTTGCAGCGCGTGAGCTCTGCGAGGAGGCGATCGATGCGATCGGGCAGTGGGCTCAACTCGGCGTGCAACGACAGGAAGCGTGCAGGCGAACCGATCTCGTAGAGAAAATGCTCAAACCCCTGCAGCTCATGTTCCCCCTTCTCGATCGCAGCCAGCTGCGCGAGCATCTTGTGGAGCTTCCCCGAGAGCTCCTCGCTGACACCATACTGCTGTAGCTTGAGCAGCGCGGACTGGAATCGGACCGACTGGGCGCGCGCGACTTCCCGGAGCTGCTGCACGGCGAACCTTTGCGCCGCCACGGTCCACTGCTTCGGAACGCGAACGCCCAGTGCGTCGCATAGGTGTTGGAGGTCCCGGAGCTGATCGGCGGTCAGAGCCCGCCCGGGCACGATCTTCCCGTACTGGATCGGCGTCGGGAGCGTTTCGAATAGCTCCCGGTACGATTTCTTCTCCTTCACGATATCCAGCTCTCCGTAGAGGAGGAGGAAGATGAGCAGCAGGTGGATCTGATCGGGAACCAGTCCGTAGACGGGACTGGCCAGGTGGGTGTAGACCACGGCCGGAGCCGGATGATGCTCGACCAGCGGCATCAGAAGACTGACGAGCTCGTTGCGATCGAGCCGTGCGGGCAGGGAGTAGTCCTGCCCCTTGCGCTGGAGCAGTCCCATGGGTACCAGGTACGCCTCGCGGATCAATTTCACGTATTCGTCGGCATCGGGCACGCCGATATCGTGCTCGGCGGCGAAGCGCATGAAGCGACGGTAGGCCTCCTTGGGCAGCGGCCCATGGCTCGGGGCGAACCGCTCGAACGAGGGATATGTCCGCCGCAGGATCCACTGCGCGTGGTGCTCGAGCCACAGTTGTAGGGAACTGGAGGTGTCGATCCGCAGCGGGCTCTCCGCCTTGCCGGTCGGCGCTGTGATCGTGGCTTCCAGATAGGCGCTCCGGACCTGAGCGCGAAACAGCGCGACCCTTTCCGCGATCCGCCGGTCCAGGCGTTGGAGCAGATCCGGATTCATCGGGCGTTCGCGGAGGCGCAGCAGAGCGGCGAGCTCGAGCGTCTCCTCGCCCAACGTGAGCCGTGCCGGCTGGAGCATGTAGACACCCGGCGCCGGTTCGCTCTCTCCCCATGGCAACCGGATGCAGAGCGCACAATCTTCCTTCGGCGGCGGAACACCGTCGCCCAGATAGACCCAGTACGTGCGTTCATGAAAATGCCAGCGCAGGGAGCGCATCTGCCACTCGTTCCGTGGCAGTTGGAAGGGATTGAAGACGTCAGCCGCGGTGGTTGGAGCGAGCAGTTCGAAGACGGCATCGCCCCTGCCCTGGAGCTCGGCCAGCTCCCGCGCGAGCATCTTCTCCAACGCTCCGCCACCATCGCCTTCGAGGTGCAGGGAGTAGCGTCCGTTTTTTTCCTGCACGAAGTCGGATTCCGCGTGCATGTTTTTCATCGTCCGGTCAATTATCCGAATGTTTTTTGCCGGATCGACCCTTGCGGTAGTGAAAAGAAGCCAGTGCGCCGCCTCGGTCGGCGACACCCCCTTGCGTACCGGCGAGAGGTAGGTCACGATCAACAGCTTCAGGACACGCCAGGCAAGCTCACGCGCCGGCTCCGTTTCGAACATCGCATCCATGTTCTTGCGGTAATGCGGCAGGACGCGTTGCGCAAGCGGTAGGAACTCGGGCTGGATCTCGAACAGATCCATGAAGTGGTCGACGATCCGGTCGGGGCTCAGGAACGAGCCCCACGGGCCGTCGAGAAAGGGCTGGATCCCTCGAGTCGCTTGCCCCGCCAATTGCGTCGTGATGAAATCGACCACCCCGCGCGCCTGCGAGAAGCGGTCGCGCACCTCTTCGAGCAGATCCAGAGTAACCGGGTGAACCGGATAGATCGAAGCCATTGCCGGAAGGTCGAGATTGCTGTCGGGGTATGCCTTCTTCAACCGGCTGCACAATTGCTCCACGGCCTCGGCGTATCCCGGCTGCTTGATCAGAATGGCCTTCGAGACCAGGTCGCGCACGTGTGCCGGCGAGAGCAGGAACCGCAGCGGGTACCGATCCTTGATCTTGCGGTACAACGCGTGCTCCAGATCTCCGGCATGCTCAATCTGCTCCTGCATCGCTGCAATCACCCAGAACCGGTGCCCCTGGGCCCATTCACCTATGTACTGCAGAAACCGAACGTCTTCGTTGAAAAGCTGTGGCGTTGGTTTCGAGCGAAGGAATTCGGAAACCTCATCAAGAAGGAGAATCACGCGCGGACCGGAAGTCAGCGCCGACCAGGAGAGACGCCGATCTTCCTGCCCCGGCCTCAGACCCAGGGCGCCGCAGACGATGTCCTCGAGCCTGGCATCGGCCGCGTAGTTCAGCAGGGAGACCGCGACGACCTTCAAGGATCCGTCACCGATCAGCCCGACGCGCGCCTGTTTGGCAACGTAGGCGAGGAAGTGCGACTTGCCGGCACCATAGCTCCCGATCAGGAAGATCCCGCAGCCGGAGGGTTTTGCTATGGCGGCGCGCAGGGAGCTGAGATACTTATCTACGTCAGTAGTGATGCAGTAGCTCTCAGTGATCCACTCGGATTCACCACCGTCCAGATGGTCCAGGCGCACAACTGTCGGATGCGCTCTCACATCGACGAGGTCGCGGATTCGTCTGGGCTCCATCTGTGTATCCTCTGCCGGACTGGCGGCGCGGTTTCTGTCTCGAGACCGCGTCAGCACTTGCGAGTCGTTATTCTCTCCCAGAAGAGCGGGAAAGTCGATCGAGCGAGGCTGCCTGCCAGGCCCATGCTAGAATGGCGCGGGCGCAAGAGGAGCTGGGATGGTCGAAGAGCTGAAGAGGGTATTGCGGCGGAACCTGGAGCAGGCCTTGCGGGTGTCGGACCTCGGCCAGGCCGATATCCTCCTGGAGCGGCTCAAGGCCGAGGATCCGCTGTCGGTCGAGACCCGGGGCCTGGAGCTCGATTTCCTGATTCATGCGCGTCGATTCGATGAGGCGCAATCGCTCTCGTCTCAGCTCCTGGAGCTATTCCCCGCTTCCCCCCGCATTCAGTATTTCGCGGGTCTGCTGGCCTGCCGGACGAAGAGGTACGCAGAGGGTGAGGTCCACCTGCGTGAGAGCGAGAGACTCCACGCCCATTGGCGGACACGTCTCTGGCTTGGCAAAGCTCTCACTCAGTTGGGCCGCTTCGACGAGGCCGAAGCCATTCTGTTGGGGCTCCTGCCACAGCATCCCAACTGCCGTACAGATCTCGCGTGGTTGTACGAAAGGAAGCAGGAAGGCAGCCGGGCGATGAAACTGCTGCAGGAGCATCTTCTGGCGAATCCGGACGACTCGTTCGCACAGTCGCAGCTTCGCCGACTGGAGGCGCGAGCTGTTTCGCCGGAGGAGCTCCGCGACGAGGTCGACACTCTGGCGGAGCTCGGCGAAGAAGTCGACCCTGACGTTCTCCCGGAATACATCGAAGTCCTCCTGCGCAGCGGTGACGCAGCCAGAGCCAGGAGTGTCGTCGGAGAGAGACTACCCGCCCTCGGTCCGAAACACAGGACCCGTGTCGGCTGGGCGTGCTACAAGCTGCAGGCGTATGACATGGCGTTCGAGCTGTTTTGCGCGAGCTTCGCTGAGAACCGCGCGGACTTCAAGTTTCTTGCGGCGCTGGAATGTGCCGCGGATCGGTGCGGTCGAACGGGGGAGCTGCTGCGCCTCTACGCATCGCACGCCGTTAGCGAGAAACGTCTCTACGGCAGGATGAAGACGCTCAGCGCGAGATTGCAGGCTCGCCGCCAGTAGCGGCCCGCGGGCGCGCCCGCCGTCTTCACCGCACTCTCCGGAGAAGAACGCCGGCCGCGATCCAGGAGAGGAGGGCAATCCACTCGTGGAGAGTGAAGTGGCCCGGCACGGCAGGTGTTACTTTCAGCGCGATCAGGGCGAGGGCCACGACGATCCCGGTTGCCGCGACAACCCGCTGCCGGGGTGCGTGATCGATCCACATACTCGCCGCGCAGGTGGCCAGCCAGCCAATTGCTGAAGCCATCGAACCGACTTCGATGATCGGAATGAGGATTGCATCGCCGAAGAGCACTGCGACGGCGGTACCGGCGCCGATGGCAATGACGGCGACGGAGGGCGTTTGGTACCTCTCGTGGACCCGTCCGGCACGCGCATCGATCAACTCACGGCGCCCCATCGCAAACAGCAACCGGGTGGCGGCCAGGAAGTTGCCGTTGAAAACTTTGAGCAGGGACAGAAGGGCGGCTGCGAGGATGATGGTGACAATCCATCGCTGTCCCAGAGCCTGCTCGAAGGCGAAGGCCGTTGCGAATCTCTGCTTGACCAGCGTTTGCCAGGGATGCACGTAGGCGACGATGGCAATGGCCGACGTGTAAAAGAGGATGCCGACGACGATGGAGGCGAGGATCGCGCCAAAGAATCCACTGCTCTTGAAATCCGGATTCGCTTCTTCGGCGCACTTGGGCACCGACTCGAAGCCCACCATGAAATACGGAACGATCTGGAGAATGAGAAAAAGCGAAATCCACCCGCTGCCGTGAGCGAACAGCGGCTCGAAATTGCCTACCGATCCATGCGACAGCCCGCTCGTGGTGAAGACGACGAACAGCGCAATGAGCCCGAATGTCGTCCAATTCTGGAAGGTCGCGCTCACCCGGACTCCGCGGTAGTTGAGGAGTGTGATGATGGCGGTCAGGGAGAGTCCCAGAACCAGATGAGGCAGATAGACCGGGCGGCCGGCTACGCTGTAAATCTGGTGGCTGTTGAGCGCCGGAAAGATGTAGGCCATGATCTTCCCGACTGCGATGGCCTCCCAAGGGCAGACAATCCAGTAGGCCAGCATCATCATCCAGCCGGTGCCGAAGCTCACCGACTGCGGGAACACGCGCGCCGTGTAGGCAATCTCGCTAGCCGCGTCGGGCATGATCGTGACGAGACGCCCGTAGACGTAGCCGATCGGCAGGAGCACGACGCCGCAGACAGCAAAGCCCAGAATCGCGCCCAGAGGACCGCCTCGTCCGAGCCAGTCATCCATGACAACGAGCCATCCGACTCCGACCATGCTGCCAAAGGCCAGAGTAAAATAGTCAAGAGTGCGCAGCTTTCGAGCCAGTTGCATTCGCGAATCGTAAGCGGCGGCCAAGAGACTGTCAATCCGGCCTGGCCTCGCCCCGGGGCTGCGGCAAAGTCGAGTCGCCGATTCGGGCGAGGCCTTTCCGTGCGAAACCGCAGATGGCACAGATTTCCGCGCAGAATACGCAGATTCTTCCAGCATTCAACCGACGAGCAACTTCCTTCTCACTCTCGGCTCGGCGCGAAGCAATCTGCGACATCTGCGAGTCAATCGGTGGAATCTGCGGTTTCCGGGACCTTGCCGTAGCCTTGGGCCTCGCCCAGATCGGGCGATAAGTGGGCATCTCCTTCGTCGCCTTCGTCGCTGCGGTGCTCAAAGGGCGAGATACTCGTAGAGACTCTTTGAGACTCGTAGAGACTTCGCAGCGATCGGTGCAGCCCTGGTTCCACAGCTGGACATTGTTCCTCTCGGCAGTCTCTACCAGTCTCCACAGGTCTCAACCAGTGTCTACGAGATTCGGGCACCTACCCCCTTCTCGCCGGCCTGCGCTCGGATCGGCGGGGCGGCACGTGTGCTACGTCGCCCGCCTGGTCAGGTTCAGCTTCGCTCGCGTCTTCCAGGGCTCCCGAAGCCCTCGAAGATCGCGAGCATCCGATCGCGGTCGTCGAGGAACGCCTCGAGGATGCGCGCGTCGAAGTGCGCCGGAGAGAGCCGATCGTCCCCGCGCCGCATCACATCGAGTGCCTCGTCGTGCGTGAAGGGCCGCTTGTACGCACGCGTCGTTCTCAGCGCGTCGTAGACATCGATCACCCGGACAACGCGCGCCTCGAACGGTATTTCCTCGCCGCGGAGGCCGGACGGGTAGCCTGTCCCGTCGTGGTTCTCATGATGCGACAAGGCAATGTTGCGGGCAACGGCGAGCTGAGGAGAACCGCCGAGGATGTGAGCACCATTGGTCGTGTGTGTCTGCATGATGGCGATCTCCTGCTCGCTCAACGGACCCGGCTTCCGGATGATGTCGACCGGGATCGTGATCTTGCCCACATCGTGCATTTGTGAGCACTTCGAGAGCCATCGCGCGAAGCGTTCGTCGGTGCCGAGCTGCGCGGCGATTCTGGCGGCATAGGAACCGATCCGGCGAATGTGGTTGGCCGTCTCGCCATCGTAGATCTCGGCGGCGAGGGCCAGCGCCTCCATCGTGTACGAAAACGCCTTCTCGACCTGGCGAGTCTCCAGACGGATGCGTTCGAAGACGGTCCAGTGGCGCATCATGGCGCGGAGGAGTGGGAGCTCGAAAAGACCGACCTCCCATGGGTATCCGGCTGCGAAAACAGAATGGCTGCCCGAGATGATCGCGACGAAATTACCGAGACGAAGGCTGTGCGGCAGATGGAGCAGGTTCCGAATCTCGTCGGCCGGCGCCGCTTTGCTCAGGTACTGCCCTTCCCCCCTCTCAAACGGCTTCAGCACCTGCGCGAGGGCTCCGGGTGGAATCTCTACAAACTGCTGCTGCCAGTGCTCCTGTTCGTAGTAGCAGAGCACTCCCCAGACGATCCCCCTGACCTCGATCCCACCCCAGATGAGGGCCGGGTGGTTGGGAAGTCCGGCCTCGGGCCCCAGCACCTGGCGGGCCATCGTCGACGCCACATCCTTCGCCCGGAGGTCAGCTACGATACGTCCCGCAAAGCTCTCCGCGAACGTTCCGAGCTTGTCCATTTCGAAATAGCTCATCAGGAGTCGATCGCTGAGGTGCTTGGCGCGGAGCAACGCGCGCACACGGGCGAGCAGCTCCTCGCGGTGGATCGGCTTGCTCAGGAAATCCTCCGCGCCGGCGTCGAGACATCTGATGCGATCGTGCGTCGTTCCATTCGATCCCATCACCACGATCGGAATCCGGGCCATGGCTTCATTGCTCTGTATCGACTGGCAAAAATCCAGAGCGCCACGCCCGGGGATCTGCATGTCCAGAAGGATCAGCGCGGGCGGCGTAGCCTCGATCTCCTCCAACGCGTTCTCGGCGCTCACGGCCCGAACCGGAGCGTACCCCGCGGCGCTCAACCAGCCCGAGACGGCGTCACCCGTTTCGGGCTCGCTGTCAGCCACGAGGATACGGTCCATCCGAAGCGCCCCCTCCGACGTGCTTCCCGATCGCGCACCAGTATACCAGATGTTCAGCCTGGTGCCGTTTCCCGGTCAAGGCAACGGCAAAGTCCCGGAAACCGCAGATTTCACAGATTCCCCTCCGCAGCCGGAAAAAATCACACGACGATGACCTGCACGGTCTCGAAGGTCTCATCTGCCCACCTGCCCTTGTATGGGACCTCCATTCCCAGATCGTAGACAGCGACCCCCTCCTCGCACAGCATCCGCAGCATCTCCACCTGGAGGGCACTCCCGAGCGACAGCTTGGAGAATCGTTGATCGAAGCTCATTTGGAGCCCACGATAGACGCCGAAGTGAACGGCACCGAAAACGTAGCCGGCGTCACGGTCGTCGAGCCGGGCAAAGGTAATCCGAGCGAGATCATGCGGCCAGAGCCGGAGTAACATCTGCCGGTAGAACTCGCTCATCGATGCCTCACACAACCCCGTCCCGGCCTCTCCTTTCCAGCTTCGAGCCTCGACTGCGAGCATCCGGGCATGAAGTGCCGCGGCCTCTGACTCCGACCGGATTCGCGTGATCCGTTCCACCTGCAGTCCGGCGTCCATCACCAGTCGCCGGCACCTCCGGAGGTTGGCGCGGAACTTGCGCGATCTCCGGCGCATGAAGCCGTCGATCCCTCCTTCCAGACTCGCCCGGTACCTTATCATCGAGGCCCCGCGGAGGAGGCGCGAGCCGCGCGACAATACCTCCACCAGGGCCATGAACATCCGTCCGCCCGGCCGCAGACCACTCAGTAGCAACGCCGGCCGTGCCGCTCCCGCCTCGCCGACCTCTCGCGCGAAATCGCGAGCAAGCGCTGCGGCATCCGAGTAGACGAATGGCGAAGCGAATCCCCAGTTGACCTCCAGCGGCTCCAGGAAGGCCCTCCCCTGGTAAACAGTGCACGCCAGAAGGCAATAACCCGCATCTGAGCGCCGCAGCCATGGGCTGCGACGAGGCGCGAATGCGAAGTGAGCGGGAACGGTCCAGTAGGTCGATGAGCAGAAAGAGTCGACGTCATCGTGCCCCGCCAACAGCTCGTCCACGGCGGCGGCATCGGCCTCAAGTTCCCCCAGGCTGAGCGTGTGCATCATTCGCGTCGACGCGTGAGACCAGAGTATGCCGCCGCGCAACGCTCTTTGGCAAGCCCCGCAAGATCGATCTCGCAACGCCGCAGTGATCTGGGGCGCGGCCGCCGAAGCCGGAGCGCGCCGCTAGATTGTGAATGCCGGGTTTGCGAGGTACTGCTTCAACGACATCCCGCGCCGGTCTCGCGCGGAGATGATCGGATCAGAGACCGGCCAGGTGACTCCTACGTCCGGATCGTCGTAGGCGATCGTCCCTTCTGCCGCGGGAGTGTAGTAGGCGGTGCACTTGTATTGAACATCGGCCCGATCCGAGAGCACGAGAAACGCGTGGCCGAAACCCGCGGGCACGATGAGCTGTTTCATGTTTTCGGCAGATAGCTCGATGCCAATCCATTTGGCGAAGTGCGGCGAGCCGACTCGTAGATCAACGACCACATCCAGGATCCGTCCGGACGTGCATCGGACAAGCTTGCTCATCGGCGCGTCCATCCCCTGATAGTGGATGCCACGCAGAACTTTGGCTTGGGACTGTGAATGGTTGTCCTGGACGAAATCGTAGTCCAGACCGTGGTCTGCGAAGCGCTGCCTGTGGTAGCTTTCGATGAAGAACCCACGTTCGTCGCGGACGTAATCCGTCTGGATGATCACCACTCCGGGCAGATCAGTCGGCAGCAGACGCATTTCCACAAATCCCTCGCGTTCGCTATCCTATCTCAACAGACTCCGGGCACTCACAACAGTCGACCATTCTACCATCCAGCCATCGCCGTTCGTTTCAAGGCGGCGGCAAGGCTTCTCGCAGGATGCGCTCTGTGATCGCAAGGGCCTGGGGGCATCCGGGATCAAGAAGAGCAAGATTAATGTTTGGATCACGGTATCCGGGCCGCAATGAGCGCGCCTGCTCGAACGCTTGGCGCGCTGCCTCCAGCCGTCCACAGTGAGCCAACGCGACGCCGAAGTTATTCCAGAGCTCCGCGGCCACACCGTGCATTCTGCAACCCTGCTCCAGGACCGAGAGTGCGTCCGCCGTTCTCCCCCGCATCAGGTCCCATGTCCCGAGAAGGAAGAACCGTGAAGTCCCTGCGGGATCCAGCCGTTCGAGCTCAGTGAGGGCGCCAAGAAAAAGAGTTTCGCTCCTCACCTTGAATGCGTGATTGGCCATGGCGAGCGCGCGCGACGCGGCGGAATCCGGGTACAGTCTCTCGAATGCGGCACGGACGCAGTCGATCGGCCAGCGCTCCAGGATCATGCGCTCCGCTGTGAGATGTGCCGCCAGATCGCTGCTTGTATTCTCGTCATGACGACGAACATGAGCCTCCACACTCGCGAGGTAGCTCCAGCTTCCGTGATGGGCGATCCGCAACCAGAGGTCGTAGTCCTCGGCGTGCGCTAACCCGGAATCGAATCCATTCAACTTCATCAGCAGGTCACGTCGCGCGAGCACAGTGGGAGTCGCGATTTGGTTGCGAACGAGGAGACCGCCCATTGCCCGGGCTCCTTCGAAGCCGTTCCATGTCCAGTCTGACACGCCGAGGGGGATGCCGGCCGCGTCGACCCATCTCGCCGTGCCGGCCACCGCGCCGGCCCCGCTCCGTTCCAACTCCGCGATGCATCGTGCCAGATGACCCGGAGTATGGAGATCGTCGGCATCGAGGAAGGCGACGAACGGTGCCCGTGTCGCCCAAATCCCCTGGTTGCGCGCCACTGAGGGACCCGCTTGGCGACCAGTCGAGAGGTATTTGATCGGGAATCCCCCCGGCCGCGTGCGCCCCAGAGGCGGGCCGTCTTCGATGAGGAGGATTTCCATCCGCATCGAGTAATCCAGTGAGGCGAGAGCCGCATCCAGAAACGGCGCCTCCCCAATCACCGGTACGACAACGGCGACGTCAGGGAGAGTCTGCCCCTCAGGTTCTGAAGAAAAAGTTACCATCTGAGCTCCATCCCGTCATGCCCATGCGATGCAGGAATTCCCGGACGCATGGCATCAAAGAGAAATCGGTTACGATGAGGATGTCCCACTCCCCGACGTCCGTCCCTGGAAAGGCTTGGGTATCTCGCAGACGAATCTCCGATTCAAGTCCCTGAGGAGTCTGCGCGAGGACCAGGCCGAAGTCCGTGGCGGCTTCTTGATAGAGCTCAGCGCCGAGCCCTTCACCGAGGATAACGGCTCGCGCCGCCCCGGGCAGATCCGGCTTCGTCCGTCGCACATAGTCCAGCTTGGAGCGGATGGCGCGGCGGATTTGCTCGACCCGTCGTCCCTCGCTCACCCGAGTCTCATGAATGCGGTAGATGTAGAGTCGCTCCGCCAATCGCGCGAACCGGTGGGCCGGAAGCAGGCGCAGCCACAGATCGTAGTCCTCTGCCCACTGATACTCCGGGCGGTATCCGTGTGCTTCTGTCATAACCCGTGTTCTGGCCAGAATGCTGCCGTGGACGAAGCAGCAGGTCAGGGCGAGGAGATCGCGGATCTGGGCGGGCGTCCGCGCGACATCGTGCTGGTCGCGAACGGCACGGGTCCAGGGCGTCTCGACCGATGAGCCCGTCGCATCGATGAACTCGACGCAAGTGGCCACGATATCGACATCCGGATTCGATCGAAGGTGCCCAACCTGCTGCGCCAACCGATCCACATGGGAAAGATCGTCCGCGTCCTGACGAGCGAGGAGCTCGCCGCGGGCTTCGAGGAGCCCGCGATTGAGAGCACTGACGATCCCCTGCCGGCTGGTCTCGATGTGGCGGATCCTGGAGTCGCCGAGCGACCGCACGTACTTGGCCGATCCGTCGTCACTTCCGTCGTCAATGACGACGACCTCGAGGTCCGCGTATGTCTGCCGGAGGATGCTCTCGAGCGCCAGAGGCAGATAGGGCATCCCGTTGCGCACCGGCAAGACGACACTGACGAGCCCCTCGGTCAGATCAGAAGTAGCGCACATAGTCGCCGTTTTCGCGCAAACCGATCCGCTCCAACTGCCGGCTGATCTCCGTCGCTCCACTGCGAGACGCGACCACGACGAACTTATCCCGGCAGTGCCGGCCATCGTCCCAGGGCAGGACTGGAATCCCGGATAGGGAGGCAGCCTGTCTTGACGCATAGTTGTCGACGAAGGCGGTGACAGCAACGCCTGAATTCAGAAGCTTTCGAAGGACTTTGCGACCACCGCTCCCGGCTCCGAAGATCACAACAGGCTTGCCGGTGTCCCCGATCTTCCGGACGATGTCTCCACAATCCCTCTCGGTCTCCATGCAATTCGAAAGACAACTCAGGCAGTGCGACTGCCGCAGCTTGCGGAGTGCGGCCAAGTGAGATTCGGATCCCCAGAGTTGTCGGATAGCGTCGGGCCGATCACCCTGACCGACGCGCCCGGCGGAGGTGACCGGGCAGACGTGGAAGGCACCGTCCGCGTCCAGGAAGAAGCCGCGGTCCCAGAAAACGCAGGCCGACTGTCTTTCCGCACCTCGCAGAATCCGACTCGCATCGGCAAGAGTTGTGAGCCCCCGGAGCTTGCCGTATGCCTCGATCGCATCGGCGACTCCGGACCATTGCGATGGAGAGGCCTGCCACTGGTCGCGGACGTCCGCGCTCCCGATGTAGATGTCAGACTCAGTCGCCGGTGTCAGTGTCAGCCCGACGCCTGCATCTCGGGCCAGGTCGTCGACAACATGGATGTCATCCACATTCATCGGCATGACCGTCATGTTGATTCCGACACTCAGGTTGCGCCTCTCGGAGGCGAGCTTGACGAGGGCGCGGAGGGTCTTGAGCGATTTCGCGAAGAGTCCCTGCACACCTCTGACGTGGTCGTGGACCTCGGCCCCTCCGTCCAAGGACACGGTCATCGCGAGTGTCACCGGAGGTGGGAGAAGGGCGAGGATTTGGCCGACTTGCCCCAGGATTCGCTCAGGCATCGAACCGTTCGTGGGGATCCCGATCTCCTGGAGTAACGGGCAGAGATCGATCAAGTCACTGACCACCTCAGGCAAGTCCGCCCTGAGGAAGGGCTCGCCGCCCGTCAGGTTCACGACCTCGAGGTGTGCCTTGATGAGCGGATCGTCGAGCCTGCGTCGCAACGTCTCGCGGGCCACCACCTGCGGGTCATCCCGCTGCCAGATCGTGCACATCGCGCACTGGACGTTGCACGCATACGTCAGAGGCATCACCAGCACCGTGGGGCCGCCCAGAACCCTCGATAAGGGCGCATCTGCTTCGTCGCCTTCGTCGCTGCGGCCCTTTGGGCGGGCACTTTCGACGTACGAGAGCTTCGCCTCGAGTGCATTCGCCTGGCTCACCATCTCCTCCAGCGCCAGAATGGTGGGACGCCAAAGATGGGCGGGGTGTTGCCGGTAGTCGATTCCGGTGCGCCAGAAACGAGGTAGAAAGGAAAGTCCAAGAGTCTCCTGGAGAGTGTGACGCACTGCAGAATCGTCGCCCCACCGCAGGACCTCATCGAGCAGGGGGCGAAGTGTCGAAGATGCCACCGAGGCGCCGCCCTGCGCTTGCAGGAGTCCTTGCCGGGCGTTAGCGACCCTCGGACGCAGGGCTTCCAAAGAGTCCCGCTCCCGCACCAGCCTGTCATCGGCCGTGGGCCCGTCCGTGAGATCTACCGTGGCTTCCGATGTCACCCTCTTCGTGACGCATTCACTGAGCGGTCGGCGTGACCAGCCGGGTTTAGGAGCGGCGCTTTCGCCGCAGTCAACGAAAGTGATTCCCGGGATGTGACTCAGGACGGAGAGCAAGGCAGCGAGCGGGCGGAACGCCGGAGTCACACCACCGGCGTCCCCGAGGTCGATCCCGAGAAGACCGATGCAGGTCGCTCCAGCGCCCAGAGCAGTCGCAACGGCCGTCGCGGGCCACAGCCCCCAGCCGAGCCAGATCTCGGGAATGAATACGCGGCCCGCTCGCGCGTGGGCGAACAATGACGGTGGTGTTTTTGGCTCAATCGCCATCCACCCAGATCCCACGCAGAGGCGTCCGGCCCGTTCCCTCGCAGAAAGCTCGGCTTCCAGACATGATTGATGTTCGATGAGGACCAGATCCGGTTCAATGCCGTATCCTGCTAGCGCATCAGCACCCCGCAGGGAGGTCACAAGATGGAAGAACCCACGCCGATTCTTGAGCTCGCCGATTGCAGCATGCAGAGACGGTCCGGTGCCTACTACCAGGATCAGATCGCCGGCGGGAATGCGCAAGCGCCCCAAGGGGACGACAGCGTTGTCCAGACGATTGTGAAGCGGATCGAGCCGGGCTCCGGTGAACCTCCCGAAATGTGCGGCGTATGCGGACCACGCATGACTGAGGACGGGCTCGCGGCCTTCAGAAGGAATCTCATCAATCGCGAGGTAGTGATCGGCGCCGATCTCTCCGAGGAGAAGCAGCGTTCCATCGTTGGTCACGATTCCTCACTCCGCCATCGGACAGCGGTCGCGCGCAGCGATTCGAGGTAGCGCGCCGCGATGCCCCTCACATCGTGCGCTGCAGCAGTCGCACGGCCGGCATCGCCCATTCGGGAGGCGAGCTCCGGGTCGATGAGGATCGTGCGAAGCCGATCCGCGAAGGACGCGATGTCACCGTGCGAGACGAAAAACCCCTCACGCCCGTCCGTCAAGATCGTTTCGATGTGTCCGACCTGCGCGCAAACGACGGGGCGTCCCGCGGCCATTGCCTCCAGGAGCGCCGTGGGTACACCCTCACACTGCGACGGCAAGACGACGACCCGGCAATCAGCGATCTCCCGCGGCACGTCGTCGCTCCTGCCTGCCATGACGAAGCGTCCGGCGACTCCCGCTGCCTCGGCCTCGCTCTGTATCCAGTCCCTCTCCCCTTCGCCAACGACGCGCAGCTCAACATTCGGCACGTGGTGCAGAAGGAGTCGGAGGACGGTCACCAGATCGACGACATGCTTTCGCGGATGCAGATTGGCGATGCAGAGGACTCGATTCGGTGTCCGGGCAGAGACGGGTGGCACGCACGAGAATCTTTCGAATTCGACCGCTTTTTCGAGGAATGTCTTTCTGAGAGGCGATTGGGCATAGTGCCGCGCCAACTCCGGCGTCGTGAAGCTGATCCCATCGCAGGCGCAGAGGAGCGCATCCTCTGCGCGCCACTCGAAACCTCCCTCCATACGGTACATCGCCGCTATGTCGTATCCCTTGCTGTAGAAGATCGCAGAGTCCCCCCGTGCCAACAGCATCGGAGCCAACCGGTGGGCGCAACGATCGAAAAGGAGATTCACCAACTCGTATCTGCGATCGAGGACACCACGCAGCTCCTCGCCAGTGGAAGCGATGAACAGGTGAGAAGCAGATGCGAGGTAGTCGAATCGGAGGGGGCCGTCTGAGAAGGCCAAGACATCATGCGCCGCAGAACCGACTGCCTCCAACTCTCGAAAGATCCGCAGCATCGCCAGAAACGTGGTCTCCATGCCGCCGCGCCTCAAGGATTCCACGACGTGGAGATAGCGCATGCTCACCTCCTCTGGCGAACGAAAAGGCTGACCGCAGTATTGCGCGCGTGAGGAAGGAATCCCGGTTCCCCGTGGATTTTCACCCGCTGCCCTCGATCGTTCGATCGCCCCCGAAGTGGAATCCCGGGTAGAGTCGCGCGTACTCGCTTTTCCTCATCTCCTGGCGGAGGAGAGCCTCGATCTCTTCGGGGGTCAGGCGTCCGATCTCGTCCTGCTTGAAGTGCTGGAAAAGAATAACTAGCTCCTCGGGCGTGAAATGTCGATGGTAGGGGACGGCGTTACATTTTCTGACGGTCGGAGTGAGCATGAGACCCAAGTGTCTGAGCGCGTCGCCGAGCCCGGCGCCGATGTTATCCATGCTACAAACCACGGCGTTCTGAAATCCACCGACATGCACATTGATGACAGACTCAGTGTGGGCCACATACCAACGGACCTTATCCTCGCGCGAAAGCCTCTCCCACTGATCTGCGCTCATCTCATCTGTATCAACTGCTGTGACGCGGTTCCTAATGAAATCGCGAGTCCCATAGTGGAAGTTGTGCTCCAGAATCGACGTGACGGCCTTGCCCCCGTCACGACGCACCCACAGAATCGTGAAATCGTAGAATGGGAGATCTCGTATGAACGGGAGCATGAGTCCGTAGGGATTGCCGCCGAGCGCGTCATACTGGGAAAGGAGGCAATCCAGCAGGAGGATTATCGGTTCGCTCCGTCCCGTTTGCCTGTATATCCTGAGCAGGTCGTAAAGCTCCTGGCCGTATGCTTCGTGACCTACACGCATGGGTAGAACCAGACCGGTTTCCAGCGCCTGAGCGATCGAGTTTCCTCCGCAGCGACCGGGAGAGGGAAAGACAAGCCGCTTCTGACCGGTCACCAAGCCAGCCCGATATCGATGGACCCTCGCGCGGATCACAGTCCCGGCGAGATCGCACACCCAGGCAAACAATGCCGTGTGCCGAGCCGCGAAATCGGTGTGGCATACCAGCAAAACCAGGTTGACGGCGTCGTCCCACGATGGATTCCGTACACTGTATTGTTGCTTGACCCAGTAGAGCGCTCGGTCCCCGTCTCCCCTGTTCAGGTGGTGGAGAAAAAGATCGCGCGCTTCGTCAGGGGCAGGAGGAACCAACCTGAACCAGACGTCGGCACGGTCTGGAAAGGCCGAGACTGGTAGCGGTTTGAGAAGCGGAATGTCTTCGAACTTGAAGATCCTCTGTTGAGGGACGCCCCGAGCGCAGAGCAGCCGGGAGATTTCGTCGAAGGGCGTCCCCACGATGCCGTAGTAGTAGTCGCCAAGAGGTGCGTCCGCGCTGTCGTGTCGCGGAATCGCCTCGAAATTGAGGCCGAACGTGGTCTTCAAAAGCGGCAGCAGATCCTGAGCTTTCTGGCCACGGCCGATAAGCACGGTCCTACCCGTAATGAGGCCTTGCAGAACCTCGACCATTCCTCCGTATTCGTGGCTCACGGCCTAACGAGCTCCCGCACCTCTACCTCACGCGCATCGCGCTGAACAACCCTCCGACTCTCTTGAAATCGGCAAATTTGCCGGAAAGGATAATATGTTCATAGACTGCCCGGACAACACCAGGGAAGTTCTCCCCATAGTCGTGATAGCAGATCATCCCGCCCGGCTCGACGTAGTCGCGCCAATGAAGAGTATCGGCGGCCGCGGACTTGTATGTATGTTCGCCGTCGATCCAGAGCAGCCGAACTGCAGTATGGCCTCGCATGAAATACGACCAGTTGACGGCAACCTCCTGAGAGGACATGCAGTAGTATCTGACGACGTCACGAACGCCGTGCTGGGCCAGGTTGGTCTCAAGATCAGGTTGGTGGACAGGATCTATAGTGACGACGGGCGGACGACCGGAGTCGAGACAACCGAGTGCCAGAGCGATCGCAGAACCTCCCCGCCACGTCCCGATTTCAACGACGGCTCCAGTCCCGGGACCTTCTTTGGCTAGCTGGTACAGGTAGGTGAGCTGTTTTTTTGCGAGGAGAGCAGGTGTCCGCACCAGGTGGGCACCGACGCGCCACGGATCCTGGCACCGTAGCAGGTCGTCCCGGGAGTGAAGGATAAAGTTCCAGTCGATCGCATAGCATTCCGATACATCCAATTCACGGAGCAGCCGTGCGATTTCGATATAGGCGATGTCGTCGGCGCTCGTCTGCGCGTAGAGGGCGAGCTTGACGCCGCTATTCTTGAGGATGGCCAGAAGAGCTGCGGGCAGGGTGGAGGGCGAGAGCGCTGTGCTGTCATAGTAGTAAGTCTGGATCCGCGGATCGTCGCTCGGCAGTATCTCCCGGTGTCGGGTAAGGAAGATGAGATGGCGATCTCCGGAGGTTTCGAGCAACCTTCGGGCGACTAAGGAACAGTGCCAGACGGGGGACGACGCAACGAACAGTATCGGTCCGCTCAGCGGGAAAGACGAAAGCCGGAACTCGAAGTCAAGGATCGTGACGGGATTGAATCCGCTCATCTATAGGTGAGCCCGGTTCTAGGGAATGGGTATCAACATGGCTGTCTCTCCCCGCTGGCTACTCTACATCACCAATGAGGATATTGCGAGCCGCCCCGGAGCTATCGCAGGGTCGTGGCAGATTCGAGGCGCCGATTAGTGTTTAAGAAGTTGAGTGCTTACACGAAATGGCAAAACATTTGACAGGGCAAAATCTTCCGAACTCCTCTCAGGAAAGCAGGAGGAGAGGAATGCAGGAACGGAGCGGTCGCCTCGGACGGATCAGAGTGGCTCGGAAGAACGCTCTCACGCTCCACGCTCCAGGCCCGCGAAGCGGGCCGGACGCTCTCACGCGCGGCGGAGACGCAACCTTTTTGGTTGCGGCTCCGCCGCG
>JACPPM010000210.1 GCA_016191015.1 Acidobacteriota bacterium
GCAGATTTCCGCGCAGATTACGCAGATTCTTCCAGCATTCAACCGACGAGCAACTTGCTCCTCACTCTCGGGTCGGCGCGAAGCAATCGGCGACATCTGCGAGTCAATCTGTGAAATCTGCGGTTTCCGGGACTTTGCCGTTGCCTTGGTGCTTGCAGGCGGCGCTTGGACCTCGGCCACGCTTTCTGCCAAAATGCCGGGCTGAGATGCCCGACCCGAACCCCCTGGCAGAACAGCAGAGGAAGCCGGCCAAACCGCGGCTGCTCTTTGTGGATATCGTCCGCGGGATTGCGGTGCTGGCGATGATCGAGGCGCACGTCAGCAACGCCACGATTCTGAACACCATCAGGCGCACTCCACAGTTCCATCATCTCGACCTGTTCAACGGCTTTGTCTCGGCCTGCTTCATCTTCATCTCAGGGTTCTCGATCTGCCTGGTGGTCGAGCAGAGGCTCGAGCTGTTCCTCCGCTGGAAGAAGCCGCTGTGGATGCAGATTCGCCGGCTGCTTTTCATTCTCGTTCTGGGATACTGGCTGCACACGCCGGTCTGGTCGCTACGTCGGCTGCTGCGCATGGACGAACGGCTGGCCTTGTCTCTGTTCCGTAGCGATGTTCTGATGGCGATTACTCTGTCGCTGCTCTTCTGTCTGTGTGTCGCGATGACCGTGCGCAGGCGGGACGCGATCGCAATCACGCTGGGCGCCTTGGCGCTCGTCGTCGTCTTCTGGACCCCGTTTCTCTATGACACGGATCCCGCCACATACGTCTCACCGGTGATTGGCACGTACCTCACTGCCCACCAGAACAACTTGTTTCCTCTGTTTCCCTCCTCCGCCTATGCCTTCGCCGGATACTTCCTGTGCTGGGTCTATCTGAGGCTCAGGAGCCGCGGCAAGGATCTTCTTCTCTTCTCGATTCTCCTTCCCTCGGGACTCATCATGCTGGTCGGAGCTTTGGCGTTGTTTTACGCTCCGCTGAGCTATCACGTATACGCGGATCCTTCGAAGTCGAGTCCGAGGCACTTCATGATGAAGCTCGGCGCCGTGCTTCTGACCGTGTCCCTGGTCTGGTTCTACGAGAGACTCGCGAAGCCACAGCGATCCTATCTGAACATGGTGGGACAGGAGTCCCTCTTCGTCTACGCTCTCCACCTGATGATCGTCTACGGCTGCGTGTTCACGCCACACAGCTTTGCCCGCGACATCGGCAACGTGCTCACGTATCTGCCGTCATTCACCCTCAGCGCTCTGCTCATCGCCGCCATGTGCCCCGCCGGCATCTGCTGGCACGTCTTGAAGCGAGATTATCCCCGTGCCGCGAAAGGCCTTTTCTACGGCGCGGTGGCGTTTTGGTTGACGGGTCTGATCGCAAACCCGTAGCGTGACAGCGCCGCTGAGTCAGCGCCGCTGAGTCAGCGTCGCTTCTTCGTCGATGCCTTGACGCGCTTCTTCGCCTTGACCGGCTTCCGTGCCGGTTTCCTGGTCTTCGACGTAGCCTTGGTGCTCTTGGCCTTCTTGCGCCCAGCCACTTTCTTCACCTTCGGCTTTGGCTTGGCCTTTGGTTTCGGTTTAGCCTTGGGCTTCGGCTTGGGCTTTGGTTTGACCTTCGGCTTAGCCTTTGGCTTCGGGGCTGGACGGGGTTTCTCCGAAGGTGCGGCCGCTGCCTGGGGCTCTTCCACCGCGACTTTCTTGGCGGCATGAACAGCGAAGGCCGCTCCTTGAGGGTCGATGATCTGTGCGATCCAGTCACCGCCGGGCACCTCCGCCGGGCCGTGCACAACCCGGCCTCCCGCGGTCCTTGCTGCCTCGGCGGCCGCCGCGACATCTGGCACAAACGCGTAGCACAGCCAATGTGGCGGAGCAGGCATCTCTGCGGGCATGTTGTACATGCCACCCATCGACCGGCCTCCCCATCCGAACATCTGATAGATCCCCATGGGGCCCATATCGTGGCTGCCGGTGTTTTCCCAACCGAAAAGCTGTTGATAAAAAGACAGCGCAGCCTGGGTGTCCGTTGTGGCCAGCTCATGCCACGAGAACTCCCCGATCTTCGGTTGTGCGTCATCGGGCGGCGGCGCGTTCTCCGATGTGTACACGGCGAACACGGCTCCCTGCGGGTCGGCGAGGACAGCGAATTTGCCCGTATTCGGGATTTCCGTCACGTCCTTCACGACCTGCGCGCCGAGTCTCTGCGCTTCCTGAACCGTTGCATGAATGTCGGGCGTCCCGGCATAGAATAGCCAGCACGGAGGCGCGCCCGTTGCCTTCGCATCATCCGGCATGGACATCAGCCCACCTACCGGCCCCCGCTCGGTCACCCATGTTGTGTACGAGGGGTCTCCCGTCCACGGTTGCGCCTTCCACCCGATGACCTTCAGATAGAAGGCAGCAGCCGCCCCGGTGTCCGTCGTCATCAGCTCGTGCCAAACGAATCGACCGCGGATCGTCGCATCTGCCATTGTGCCCTCCATGAACAAATGATCTCGCATTCGTAATCAGTGGCTGTCGGAAATTCTACAGCAAAACCGGTATTCGATGCATTCCCGAGGAGAGCGTCGGTTCGGTCCCGGAAGCATGCTGGACTCAGTTGACGATGCGTCCCGACGATGTTCAAATGCGTGGTCTCATGCGCTCTGCCCTACGTCCCTATCTGCTCGCTCTCCTCGCCTACTGCCTGATCACCGTCGCCCTGACGTATCCGCTTGTCACTCATCTGAGCTCGCGTGTCGCGAATGATCCTGTCGATCCGCTCCTCAACATCTGGGTGATCTGGTGGAACGCCCATTCAACGCCCCTCACGGAAGCGTGGTGGGATGCCCCGTCTTTCTATCCGGCACACGGAGCGTTCGCGTTTGCCGAAACTCTGTTGGGCCTCACCCCAATCACGGATCCTGTGCAGTGGTGTGGTGGCAGCCCCCTCGTCGCGTACAATCTCGCCTTTCTGCTCTCTTTCATACTCTCTGCGATCTCGGCACACGCCCTGACGCATTCCCTGACCGGCAGGCACGATGCTGCGCTGATCGCTGGGCTTGCCTACGGCTTCGCCCCGTACCGCGCCGGACAGCTCTCACACCTCCAGGTCCTCTGCTCGTGGTGGATGCCGCTCGCTCTCCTCGGACTCCACCGGTACATGAGCACAAAAAACCGCCGATGGCTCGTCCTGTTCGCCTCCTGTTGGCTTCTCCAGGGGATGTCGAACGGCTACTTCGCCCTGTACTTCTCAGTCATCGTGATCGCCTGGATGGCCTGGTTCAGCGTGCGGACGCGCAGCATGTCGGTCGCGTCGTCGATTCTGATTGCCTGGGGTATCGCCGCCATCCCAATGGTCCTCATCCTGCTGGGGTACCGGCAGGTTCACTCGGCGCTCGGCATGCACCGTTCGATTCAAGAAATCCAGTCGTTCAGCGCCGACGCGACCTCCCTCTTCGCCGCGCCTCCTAACTTGCGAGCCTGGGGAGCGCTGGTTTCATCGACCCTCGCCGAAACAGCTCTCTTCCCGGGGTGCGCGCTTGTGGGACTCGTGGCCGTCGCGTTCTTTCGGTCGCGCACAACCGTTCCTCCCGCATCACCACGTCTGAGGAAGTTGCGTTTTGGCCTTATCTGTCTGGCGGTAGTCTACGCCGTTTCAGCCCTTCTGGTCCTCATCTACGGCCCGATCCGCACCGATCTGCTCGGACTGCGAATTTCCCTGACCCTCCCCGAGAAACAGCTCTCCCCCGCGTTCTATCTCCTGGCGCTGGCCGGAGCCGCGACTCCCCGGCTCATCGCCGCGTGGCGGCGTCAGTCGGAGATCGGCTTCTATGTGCTGATGACGGCGTGTTGCTGGCTGCTGAGCATGGGGCCGACAATCAAAGCATGGGCGCATCCGGTCTGGGCAGGTGCTCCGTACCAGAAACTCATGCTCCTGCCTGGATTCAGCCAGGTACGTGTGCCCGCGCGCTTCGGCATGCTGGCCGCTCTGTGCCTTGCCGTTGCCGCCGGCCTCGCGTTCGCACGGCTCGTCGAGGGTTCGCACGAACACCGTCGCCTCGCGGCAGGATTGGTCTCGGCGCTGGTCCTCATCGAAGGGTGGACCCTCGCGCTCCCGCTCTGCCCCCCGCCTGAACGATCGACGCGTCTGGAAGAGATCCCGGGACAGGCGCCCGTGCTCGAGCTCCCGCTGCGCGACGTAGAACAAGACGCCGCCGCTCTCTATCGATCGATGTATCATCGACATCCATTGATCAACGGGTACACGGGATTTTTCCCTCCGCACTATCTGCCCTTGCGGTTCGGACTGATCCGGTGCGATCCTGCGATCCTCCAGGTCCTCTCCAGCTACGGGCCACTCTACGTGCGCGTGGACGTTTCCAGGGATCCTGGCGGGGCCATGACCAGATACGTCGACGACTATCCAGATGCGGCGCTCGTGGCCAGCTCGGACCATGAGCGGCTCTACCTGCTCACCGCCGCCCGGAGGCAGGATTCGCAACCCAACTTTCCGTCAGTGCCGAT
This sequence comes from Acidobacteriota bacterium, assembly GCA_016191015.1. GTDB lineage: Bacteria > Acidobacteriota > CAIWXX01 > CAIWXX01 > CAIWXX01 > JACPPM01. The sequence continues at coordinate 4,494 of JACPPM010000210.1, forward strand.
CGCCGATCTCAGAGCCACCGTGGATAACGAGCACGCCGCAAACCTCCTTGACCACGATCTCACCACACGGTGGGGACCAGCGGGAGGACAGGAGGGAGGTGAGGAGCTCACGCTCGACATGGGCTCGGTGCACCCCCTGGCCGGCACGATCCTCTTCCTGGGGCCATACCTCTCGGAATTCCCCCGGCGCCTCGCGATCGACGTAAGAGCCTCCGATGCAGAATGGAATCGAGTCTACACCGGGACGACAGTGGGGCAGGCTCTGGCGGGCATCCTGCAAGACCCGATCGAGGCACCGGTATTCATACCGTTCACCGCCTCAGCCCGATGGATTCGAATCCGCCAGATCGGTCGCGATCCTTTTCTCACCTGGTCGGTCGCCGAGATCCGTGTCCTGGCCGCGCCCACAAATCCGGACAGGTAATTGCGTCCGGCGGGGATGGCCGCTCCCCCAAGGCGACGGCAAAGTCCCGGAAACCGCAGATTTCACAGAGTGACTCGCAGATGTCGCCGATTGCTTCGCGCCGACCCGAGAGTGAGGAGCAAGTTGCTCGTCGGTTGAATGCTGGAAGAATCGGCGTCATCTGCGCGGAAATCTGCGCCATCTGCGGTTTCCGGGACTTTGCCGTAGCCTTGGCCAAATGTGGCTTGCATGTACAAGCAACCTCGGGTATGATGGGAACCATGCCGGATCCGAGTGGCGATCGATACTGCGGCTGCCTCTACTACTCCGCCAACGCTCTGGCCCGCACCATCACGCGGATGGCCGAGGAGGAATTCGCTGTCACCGGACTTGCTCCCTCCTACGCTTTCATTCTCATGGCCGTCAACGAGAAGCCCGGGATCCAGCCGAAAGAAGTATCGGGAATCATGCATCTGACGCCGTCCACTGTGACCCGCCTGGTGGAGAAGCTCGTGGCAAAGGGGTACGTAGTCCGGAGGGCGGCAGGGAAGGGGATCGAGCTGTCCCCGACCCGGAAGGCGCGCGCGTCCTATCCGCGCATTCGGGAGGCTTGGAAGAATCTCTACCGGCGGTACAGCCGGATCCTCGGAGAGGATGTGGGGCGTCGCCTCGCGTCCGAGGTGTACGGAGCGACGGCGAAGTTGGAGTCGTCGCCGCCGAAATGAGGCGTGTTTTTTGTGGTTTGGCTATTGTATGTACAACCAATGATATTTCAAGGAGAACTGAGACGATGAAAAGTGTCGGAGTGATTGGATCGGGTGTGGTCGGGCAGACGCTCGCGCGGGGATTCCTGACCCACGGCTTCGATGTGATGATCGGCAGCCGTGATCCCGGGAATCTCGCACGCTGGGTCGCCGAGACATCGGGGCGCGGCAAGGCCGGGACCGATGAGGAGACGGCGAGCTTCGGGGAGATTGTCGTCCTCGCCGTGAAGGGACTTGCAGCCGAAGAGGTGGTAAAACGCGTCGGGCCGGCGAGGCTCGCTGGAAAGCTCGTGATCGATACGACCAACCCGATTTCGGACGAGCCGCCGCGTGACGGCGTCCTTCGCTTCTTCACGACGCTCGACGAGTCCCTGATGGAACGTCTCCAGCGGCTGGCGCCGGAGGCCCATTTCGTCAAGGCTTTCAATAGCGTCGGGAACGCGCTGATGCTCAACCCGTCGCTCCCGGGAGGGAAACCGACGATGTTCATTTGCGGGAACGACGACGGAGCGAAAAAGGCGGTCACCGGGATACTTGACAGCTTCGGATGGGAGACGGCGGACATGGGATCCATCGCGGCGGCGCGAGCCATCGAGCCACTCTGCATGCTCTGGTGCATTCCAGGCTTCTTGCGCAACGATTGGGCTCACGCGTTCAAACTGCTGGCGAAGTAGGGGAGAGAGGAACACCATGAACAAATACGTCATCACCGGGGCGACGGGCAACACAGGTCGACGGATCGCCCTGGGCTTACTTTCACAAGGGCATCGGGTTCGCGTCATCAGCCGAAATGCCGAGAAGGCCCAGGGCCTCGTGGATCGGGGGGGCGAGATATTCGAGGGGGACACGACGGATGCCAACCTGCTCGCCCGGGCATTCGCAGGAGCCGATGCCGCTTACATCATGATTCCGATGGATGCAGGTGCGCCGGACTACACGGCGATGCAGGTGGCTCACGGCGCGGCCATCGCGGAGGCGCTGCGCGTTGGATCCGTCAAGCACGCGGTGACGCTGAGCAGCGTCGGGACCCATCTCTCCGAAGACAGCGGGGTCGTTCTGGGGCTCCGGCGGATGGAACAAATGCTCGACTCCATCGATGGTCTCAGCGTCCTTCACCTTCGGCCGACCTACTTCATGGAGAACACGCTGGCCATGGCGGGGCTCGCGAAGCAGTCCGGCATCTTCGGATCGCCCATCCGCCCCGATATCGCGATTCCTATGATCGCGACCCAGGACATCGCTGACGCGGCACTTCGGAGGCTGCAGGCGCTCGACTTCTCAGGAACGAGTCATCTCTACCTTCTGGGCCCGCGCGATGTCACCTTCGCGGAGGTTGCGGAGGTGTACGGAGCGGCCATCGGCCGGCCTGGTCTCCCGTATGTGCAGTTCCCGTACGACGACGCCCGCAAGGCCATGATCGGTATGGGCATGGGGACAAGCGTCGTCGACAAGCTGATTGAGTTTGTGAAGCTGCTCAACGCCGGGCGCGTCCACGAGGATGCACGGAGGACAGAGGAAACGACGACACCAACGACGATCGCGGAATTCGCGAACACGTTCAAAGCAGTCTACGAGAGGACCTAGCTCGCCTCGACTCGGAGGGTCACGAGGGGAGGGCGGCGCGGCCCGACATGCGCGGCGCCCGTTCCCTTCCGGCTTGGGTGGCATGCCTCTGAGATTTGCGCTTCTTCTGTCGATCGTCGCCTGCCTGGCCTCCGACCTTCTTGGTGCCCAGGTCTCCGCGAGCGCTTCGTTTCGGGATTCTGAGGCGCTCGTGCGTTCTCGCCCGGATGACCTGGATTCCTACGACTGTTTCTATCTCACGGCGAAACGGACGAAGGCGTGGACGACGGCTCGACTGCACCTCGAATCGCTCCTCAGGCAGGAGCCTTCTGACCATCGAGCTCGCCGAGCTCTGGTTCGACTCGCCGACGCACACGGAGACGAAGATGCGGAACAGTTGTACCGCGACGCAGTCGATGGACTCGCCGCGCAGAACGACGCCACGGCGGAGGTCGTGTCGCGGACTGAGCTCAGCACCCTCCTCTGGGAGCGGGGCCGATTCGAGGAGGCGCGCGGCTTTTTCGGCTCCTTCTACGAACGGTTACGGGAGGGCGCGGATGTCTCGGAGGCGGCGGCTTGGGCGCGTCGGGATTTTGTCGATCGCCATGCACCCGCGGCGGCCTGGGGGTGGTGTCATCGTCATCGGCAACGTGATCTTCGCCGGGGGATGACCGGGGTGGGTCCTTTCGGTCTGGCTCCTCCCCATGTCCCATCCAAGCCGTTCAAGCCACCATCTTCGATGATGGTCAACCCCAGGTCAGATGGTGGCTTCGATGTGCTCGATCCGACCGGGAAGCCGCTGCCGAATCCCCCGATCATCGAATTCGGGGTGGACCCTGACACTCCTGACAACCCGGCTTATCATGGCCCCTGGGGCAATCAGGTGCCCACGCTCTACCCCCCAGCTGGGCCGGCTACCGCGTATTGGTCACCGTAGCCGACCGCTTGCCGGTCGTATGTACCGGCGTTGCGCGCCGCCCGGGAATGTGGACGCTTTGACCGAGAACGATTGGAGCTCCGTGCGCAGGATCCCGCGCATGGCAGGGACCGGTACAGGGCTGCGGCATAGTCGAGGCGCCGACTCGGGCGAGGCCGTTCCGTGCGAAACCGCAGATGGCGCAGATTTCCGCGCGGATTACGCAGATTCTTCCAGCATTCAACCGACGAGCAACTTGCACCTCACTCTCGGGTCGGCGCGAAGCAATCGGCGACATCTGCGAGTCAATCTGTGAAATCTGCGGTTTCCGGGACTTTGCCGTAGCCGTGGGGACCGGTAGCCTATCTCTTGCCGATCGCCTTAGAGGACGGCTCCGCTTCGGGCGATGGATGCCTCTTGGCGATGGTCTGGTCAGAGATTCGCAGCCGCCCCAGCACGTTCTTGTTCGCGCCCCCTCCATTCCACTTGCCGTTCCACGGGAACCGCTCGCCGTCGACCTCGGTGCCGCACTCGACGATGATCGGCGTTCCGAAATCGCGCGCGGCCGCGGCCCAGGCCCGGAGATCCTTGTCGAAGTCCCCCTTCAAGATCCGCTTCAGTGTGAAAATGCGATTCGGTCTGTTTTGCTCCGGGCTGTCGCGCAGCATCAGTCTAATGAATGGCACACTGCCGGCGTCGCGAATCCACGTCGCCATTGCCAGCGGGAAGTGCCGGTCGCTATACCAATTGTTGGAGAAATACACCCATGCCGCTGTCTTTCGAACTGTCCCCTGATACGATGTGAGATCACCCAAGGTGACGTCATCTTCCTCGCCGGTCTGTCCGCCTGGGTAGACCCCATGATACAACTTGCCCGCGGGCGGAGGGTTGATGGAGGAGGAAGCGGCCGCCGAGCCATGCGGGGCATCACACAACACCACCTGCAGAAGCATGGCCAGAAGGCCCTGCAGCGGCACACGCCGGCGGCTCACGCTTAGCGTCGAATGCACATAGCCATCATCCCACACCCTAACGCGGCGGAGCCGCAACCAAACAGGCAAGACCCAGGCACGCTGCAAGACCCTTCCGAGCACCTCTCAGGAAAGCAGGAAGTTAGGAAGGCAGGAAGGGGTCTGTTCGATGCCACCCTGAGCTCCGGAGATGAC
>JACPPM010000024.1 GCA_016191015.1 Acidobacteriota bacterium
CACATCCTGTCGGCGATGGAATCATGCCCCACCTACCAGCCGTGGCACGATAAGAAGACGGGCAGGACATTCATTCCTGCGGCCCGACAGCGGAAAATGCCTCCACTACTATTTCTACTTCATCGATCCCGAGCTTGGTCTGTGCTACCTGCGCGTCCCGACATGGTGCCCCTTCCGCCTGCAATTCTACTTCAACGGCCACAACCTGCTCGCGGCGAAGTTGAGAAGACGGATCATCGCCTACCAGATGCTGGACAACGCGTTCACGGCGATCCACGCGGTCAAACCGGATCAGGTCGCGCTGAATGTGACGGTGACGCTCCCTGTCGTTATCAGGGTCCCCCGCGCTCCCCACCAGGCGAGCGCGGCGAGTATCGGAATCACGCAGACATTCTTCGTCTCCGTGCTCTGGGTGATGTCCAGTTCCTCCAGCAACTTTACATTGCCCAGTGCCACTTTTTGTCCGCCCACGACACCTCGCACGCCCCTGCCCGTGCGCGACTCGAATCCATCAGCGGGTGTGAGCGCAATTCCGCGCGTCTTGGCCCCCGCCACGATCGCAGCCGCCAGCGGGTGCTCACTGCCGCGCTCGAGGCTCGCGGCGAGATGAAGTACTTTGTTATCGTCGAACCCGTCACCCGGCACAGCCGCGACAAGCTTCGGCCTGCCCTCGGACAGTGTGCCTGTCTTGTCGACAACGAGAGTGTCCACCTTGTGCATCATCTCGATGGCTTCCGCGTTCTTGAAGAGCACTCCAACGGTGGCGCCTTTGCCGGTGGCCACCATGATGGACATCGGTGTGGCCAGCCCCAGGGCACAGGGGCAGGCAATGATCACGACGGCCAAGGCGTTGATGATGGCGTGAGCGATTTGAGGATCGGGCCCCCAGAGGGACCAGACGACAGAAGTGATTACGGAGATTCCGACGACGGCAGGGACAAAGTAGCCCGCTATCACGTCGACCAGCTTCTGGATCGGCGCGCGGCTGCGCTGGGCGTCGCTCACCATCTTCACGATCTGTGCAAGGAGAGTCTCCGCCCCGACCCGCTCGGCGCGCATGACTATCGACCCCGTGCCGTTCACCGTCGCCCCTGTGACACGCACGCCCGGCTGCTTCTCGACCGGAATCGGCTCACCCGTAATCATCGACTCGTCCACGCTGCTCAAGCCCTCAATCACGACGCCGTCCACCGGGATCTTTTCGCCGGGGCGAACCCGCAGTCTATCGCCGGGTTTGACTCGATCCAGCGGCACGTCCACTTCCGTCCTGTCCTCGCGGAGCAGACGTGCCGTCTTCGGGGCCAGACCGAGCAGGGCCTTGATGGCGGCGCCGGTCCGGCTTCGCGCCTTCAGCTCGAGAACCTGGCCCAGCAGGACGAGGACGACGATGACAGCGGCGGCTTCGTAGTAGACGGCCACTTCCCCGCCTTCGCCGCGAAATGACGCCGGAAAGATCCCTGGAAAAAGAGTCGCGACGAGGCTGTAGATGTATGCGACGGTCATGCCCAGTCCAATCAGAGTGAACATGTTCAGGCTGCGACGGGCAATCGACTGCCAGCCTCTAACGAAGAACGGCCATCCAGCCCAGAGAACCACCGGCGTCGAGAGTCCGAGCTCCACCCAGGTCCAGATGCGCGGGGATAGCCAGTTGTTGACCGGCCAGCCGGGAATGTGTTCGCCCATTGCCAGGAGGAGAACAGGAGCGGTCAAGACCGTGCCGACCCAGAACCTGCGGCGCATGTCGATGAGCTCCGGGTTCGACTCCTCTTCGACCGAGGTGGTCTTGGGCTCGAGCGCCATTCCGCAGAGAGGGCACGAGCCGGGCGCGGCCCGCACGACCTCCGGATGCATTGGACAGGTGTACTCAGCCTGGCTGTTGATTGGCCGCTCGTCTTCCTCGTGAGCAGAGGCATCTGCTGCCGCATATTTTCCGGGATCCTCCTGAAAATTTCGCGCGCAGTGGGCTGAGCAGAAGTAGTACGTCCGCTTTCGGTAGTCCACATGGCTCGATGCAGAATCCGAATCGACTTTCATTCCGCAGACCGGGTCTTTGACCATCTTGACTCCTCGCGAGGGACTCGCCGGATGTCCCTGGTTGTGATTCGCGCCCTGAAGACATTTCATAGGATGACCTCTCTCCATGTTACCGCCCTTTTCTCGCGAGTCGCCGATCCATACAGGACGGCTCCAATCTCATGCCGGCTCGCCGGTGTCGCCCCTCTTCGTGATGAACAGCGGGGACTTCCTGAGCTTGATCGATCTCCAGATGAAATAGATGGACGGGTACACGATCAGCTCGCCGATGAACGAGGTGATGACGCCCCCGACCATCGGAGCGGCGATCCTGCGCATGACATCATCTCCAGTGCCGGTGGCCCAGAGTATGGGCACGAGCGAGAGCAGGATCGCCATCACGGTCATCATCTTCGGACGGATTCGTTGGACGGCGCCTTGATCCACAGCCCGAACGAGATCGGAGTATGCCGTCATTCGTCCTTCGCTCTTCCAGCGATCGTAGGCGATGTCGAGATACAACAGCATGACGACACCCGTTTCGGCATCGAGGCCGGCGAGTGCAATGAGACCAACCCACACGGCAATCGACCAGTTGTAGTGCAGGATGTACAGGAGCCAGACGGCCCCCACAGCCGAGAAGGGTACGGCCAAGAGCACGATCGCCGTTTTGGTGAGCGACTTGGTGTTGAGATAGAGAATCAGAAAGATCAGGAACAGCGTGATCGGAACGATGATCAGCAATCGCTGCTTCGCGCGCTGCATGTACTCGTACTGACCGGACCAGGAAATCGTGTAGCCCGCTGGTAGTTTCACTTGAGCCCCAACCTCTCTCCTGGCCCGCTCGACCCAGGTGCCGACGTCGATCCCGTGCAGATCAACGTATACCCATGCGTTGGGGCGAGCGTTTTCGCTCTTGATCGATGGCGGTCCCTGGTGAACGATGATCGTCGCAAGCTGATTCAAGGGAACCTGCGCCCCTGTCGGAGTCGCGACAAGAGTCTCAGCGAGTGCCTGCGTGTTGTCGCGCAGCTCTCGCGGGTAGCGGACGTTGATCGGATAGCGCTCGAGGCCCTCGACCGTCCACGAGACGTTCATCCCTCCAATCGCGCTCTGGATGACATCCTGTACGTCCCCCACAGTTAGGCCAAAGCGCGCGGCAGCCTCACGGTGAATGTCGAAATCAAAGTAGTTGCCACCAGTGACCCGCTCGGCATACGCCGACAGCGTCCCCGGAAGCCCCTTTGCCACGGCCTCGACCTGTTTCCCAAGCCGTTCGAGCTCGTTCAAGTCGGGCCCGGCAATCTTGATACCCACGGGCGTCTTGATGCCGGTCGAAAGCATGTCGATCCGCGTCTTGATCGGCATCGTCCAAGCGTTGGTCAACCCGGGGTACTGGATGGCGCGGTTCATCTCTTCGACGAGCTTGTCCCGGGTCATGCCGGGACGCCACTCGGAGGGGTCTTTCAGGACGATTGTCGTTTCGATCATGGAGAGGGGTGCCGGATCAGTCGCCGTTTCAGCCCTTCCGATCTTCCCCAACACCGACTGCACCTCGGGAAAGCTCCGAATGATCTTGTCAGTCTGCTGCAGGACCTCGCGCGCCTTCGTGATGGAAAGCCCCGGAAACGTCGTCGGCATGTAGAGGAGATCCCCCTCCCAGAGCGGGGGCATGAATTCGGAGCCGATGCGATGCATGGGGATCCAAATGGAGGCCACCAGCGCGGCGGCGGCGAGGATCACGAGCCAGCGGAAGCGCAGGGCGAGGTTGAGGGCGGGAGTGTAAATCGCTCTGAGGAACCTCGAAATGGGATGCCTTTCCTCGCTGTGGATCTTGCCACGCACGAACCAGAACATGAGAACCGGAATAATGGTTATGGCGACCAGCGAGGCCATCGCGATGGAATAGGTCTTCGTGAACGCAAGCGGCTTGAAGAGCCGCCCTTCCTGTGCCTCCATCGTGAAGACGGGCATGAACGAGACCGTGATGACCAGCAGACTGAAGAACAGCGTGGGGCCGACCTCCTGCGCCGATTGCAGGATGATCTCGAAGTGCGATCGCTTTCCCTGCCATTCCTCGTAGTGCTTGTGGGCATTCTCCACCATGATGATCGCAGCATCCACGAGCACGCCGATGGAGATGGCGATTCCGCCCAGGGACATGATGTTCGCGCCGAGCCCCTGGTATCTCATGACGATGAACGAAAGAAGAATCGACACGGGAATCGAGACGATGGCCACGAAGGCCGATCGGACGTGGAACAGGAAGAAGATGCACACGAGAGCCACAATGATCGATTCCACGATGAGGGTATGAGTCAGGGTCTCGATCGAACGGTCGATCAGGCCCGTGCGGTCGTAGGCGACGGAGATCTGGACATCGTCGGGTAATCCCCCCTTCAACTCTGCCAGCCGCGCCTTCACACGCGCGATCGTTGAGAGCGTATCGGCGCCGTATCGGACGACGACGATACCGCCGACCGTCTCTCCTTGCCCGTTCCATTCGGCCAGGCCACGCCGGATCTCCGGGCCGATCGTCACGTTCGCCACCTCCTTGAGCAGGATGGGAGTGCCGCCGGGACCGACCCCGAGCGGTATCACCTGCAGGTCGCGAATGTCCTTGACATAGCCCAGGCCCCGTACCATGAACTCCTTCTCACCCATCTCCACCAGCCGCCCCCCCACGTCATTGTTGGAGCGCTGGATGGCCATCTTGACCATGCTCAACGTGATGCCGTACGCCCTCAGCTTGACCGGATCCACTTCGACCTGGTACTGGCGAACGAATCCACCGACCGACGCGACCTCGGACACGCCCTCGACAGATGTGAGACCGTACTTGAGGTACCAGTCCTGGTAGGAACGTAGCTCGGCCAACGAGCGTTTCGGCGAGTTCAGGACGTACATGAAGGCCCATCCCACGCCGGTGGCATCGGGCCCGAGTTGCGGCGAGACCCCTCGCGGCAGCTGCGTGGCCAGTCCGCTCAGGTACTCGAGCACCCGCGAGCGGGCCCAATAGAGGTCCGTCCCATCTTCGAAGATCACATAGACGAAGGAGAACCCGAAGAACGAGTAGCCCCGCACCACCTTCGCATAGGGAACGCTCAGCATCTTGGAGGCGATCGGATAGGTCACCTGTTCGTCGACGATTCGCGGCCCCTGTCCGGCGTACTCGGTGTAGATGATCACCTGGACATCGGAGAGATCCGGGATTGCATCCAGTCGAATCTGCTCGATCGACCAGATCCCCCCGAGGATCGCGAAAAGGACGGCGATGACGATGATGAACTGATTGCGGAGCGACCACTCGATGATCTTACTTAGCATTTCCAGACTCCTGCGGTCGCTGCGCCTTTGCCGCGATCAGCAACTGAATCGCCTCGCGCAGATTCGACTCGGAGTCGATCAGGAACTGCGCCGAAGTCACCACGTTCTCGCCGTCTTTCAGGCCGGAGAGAACCTCGAAATAGCCATCGCCCTCGGCTCCGAGCACGACATCGCGCGGAGTGAAACGACCGCCGCCGATGGCGACCACGACCACATTCCGTTTGCCCGTGCGGATCACAGCCAGCGACGGGATCGCGATCACTTTCTGCGCGACGTTCGGCTCGAACAGCACCGTGGCATACATGCCGGCCCGCAGTCGTCCGTCGGCATTCGGTACTTCCAAGGTGAGCTGGATGGTGCGCGTCTTTTCGGATACCTCCGGTTCGACGTAACGAACGAGTCCATGAAAAGTCTCGCCGGGGAGGTACGTCAGAGTGACAGTGGCCCTGCTGCCGACATTCACCCAGGGGATTTGGTTTTCGAAGACCTCGACGCTCAACCAGAGCGTTGAAACGTTGGCGATGTGCATGATCTCCATGCCGGGTTTGACGGCCATCCCTTCCAGCCCCGGCGTGCGCTTCATGACGAGCCCGCTGCTGAGCGCAACGACCGTCAAGGTCCGGAGAGTGTCATTCGACTCCTCGATACGCTTCATCTGGCTCTCCGCAATGTCCCAGAAGAGCATCCGGGAGCGTACCGAATCGAGCAGGGACTGAGCGCGTTGGCGTGTTTCGGCGGGTGCGTCCTTGAGCCGGCGTACGTAGTCCCGCGCCGATAGCAGTTCCTGTTCGGTCTGAACCAGTTCCGGCGAATAGATTTCGAACAGCGGATCTCCCTTCCGGACAGGCTGCCCGAGGTAGTTGACGTAGACTTTCTCGATGAAGCCCGAATACTTCGTGGTCACGCTCACCATCTTCTCCTGGTCGTAATCCAGGTATCCCACCGTCCGGATCTGGCGCGACAGGTCGCGTCGTGTCACAGGTGCGATCTGGACGTTCATGTTCTGGACCACGGCCGGGTCGATGGTGACCGTCGCCCCTCCGCTCTCGTCGTGCTGTGATTCGTCAGCATAGACAGGGACGTAGTCCATGCCCATATCATCTTTTCGCGGGACGGGAGAGGTCACGCTGGGATCCATCGGGCTTCGATAGAAGAGGATTTTCCGTTCGCCGGCGCCCGCGTCCTTCACTGCCGGAGCACCCTGGCCGCCGGTGCGCACGGGCACGAGCGTCATCCCGCAGATCGGGCACTGGCCGGGATGATCCTGGATCACCTGAGGATGCATGCCGCACGTCCACAGCTGCTTGGCGGCAGTCTGCGTGTTGGCCTCCTTGGCGGTGGGGCGGTTGCCGAAGCGGCGACTGAGCCAGTTGTCGCCGCGAAGCGTCAGCAGAAGCGTCGCCAGAACGGCGAGTCCACCGATCCCGATGGCAATCCACAGAAGCACTCTCCGGGTCCTGCGGGGCGGCTCTCCTATCGACCGGAACTGTGGCGTCTCGCCACCGGGCAATTCGTTCGCGCCATCATGGTTCATCACTTCACCTCTCCCTTCTTCACGGATTCCGCGACCAGCGCTCCAATAGCTCCCTCCAGCCGCGCGATTGCGATGGCGTAGTCCGCGCGCGCCCTTTCGGTCCCGGTGCGGACATCCAGAAGAACTCGCTCAGCGTCCAACAGATCCAGGGCACTGTGAGTGCCGGCAGCATAGCCGGCCTCGGCAGACCGTAGGGACTCCTCCGCCTGCACCGCCAGGACGTCGGCAAAGAGATGGAGCTGGTCCCAGGTGAGTGGAATTCGCTGGAGCAGATCACCGATGTCCCTGTCGATCGCCGTGACGATCGACCGCTTGGCCGACCGAGCTGCGAGCTGCCGCTGGACGGTCTCCTCGACTCCGGCGCCAAGCTTCTCTTTCCAAACAGGAAGATTGAAGGTCGCGGAGATGCCAAGGATGTTCTTGCCGTTATCCGGGGGCGGCATGGCGAGACCGGCGGCGTCGGTGCGCCCGCCGACCAGCGTGTAGGAAAGACCGAAAGTCACGTCGGGGTCGTAGTCCTTCCCGGCGAGATCGAACATCGTCTTTGCCCGCTCGATCCGTGCGTCTGCTTCGGCGATCTCCGGACGTGATGCGAGAGCGGTCTGCTTCAGATCCTCCACGTTTAGCGACAACTGAGGATAGATCGGAATTTCCGGAGTCGGAATCGGCGTCTCGGATGGCATGTCTCTGAGAGAGTTGAGAGTGGAAACGAGCGTTGCCCGTTGCCTCGCGAGATCCAGCAACCGCGTCTCATCTCTCGTGATCTCGGCCTGGAGTTTGACGACCGCCTGTTCGAGTCCCACTCCGGATGCATACCTTGTGCGCGCCAACTCCTCGTAGTGGGAAAGGACATCACGATCCGAACGCAGGACCCGTTCGTACGCCGTCAGGAAGCCGATCTCGTCATAGAGTCGGCGTGCCTCGGTGATCAGGCTCAACCGCTTCGCTTCCACAAGAGCCCGAGCCGCCATCGCGTCCTCTGACGCCGCCTTCTCACGCAGTTTGAGCTTTCCGAACCATGGAAACTTCTGTGACACCCCGAACATCGCCTGCTGCGGCCCGACACGCGTTTCAGGCGATAGAGGGAAGGCTGTCACGTTCAACAAGGGATCCGGCAGTGCCTTGACCTGGGACGCCTTCTCCGCGTCGGCCAACGCTTGCGCATTCGCGCTGGCGATCGCAGGGTTTCGTGCGAGAAGATCCTCCAGGATTTGCCGCAGTGAAGTGTTGGATTCGGCGGCCACAATCCGGCCCGACGGGCCCTCATTTACCGCCGGTGGTGTCGCGGCGGTCGCCGCCTCTCCCGCCCGGCACGGTGGGAGCGTCGTTGCCATCATGAGAATAGAGCCGAGCACCGCGACCGGCCAGCTCCAATTGTCACGGTGGCGGCGCGAAGAAAGTGCCCGACCATGTCGAAAGCCTCCATGCGTCACGTTCACCTCCAGTCTCATCAGTTCTGGATCCGAAGCGGCATCCAGTCCCCTGTTTCACGGCATGCGAGACGGCCACGGGCTCCTCCGCCCTCCGGCCCCACTCGCATCGCAGGTCCCTGATCGGCCCTCCATCGGGCCTCTCGTCAGTGGTCTTCCTGACTTCCCTCAACAGAGAGTGCAACAAGCGTGCCGAGCTGCTGGCCCCTGGATTCAAGGGCGCGATCCGGGTCCCCTGCTCCAAACGCATCACCCCTGCTCGAAATGCCGCACCGCGGCGCCGATTCATGTCTGAGCTTACATCGAAATTCGTTTGGGTTCAAACTAATGCCCATCACGGCCCTTTCGGGTCACGGCCGAGGAGGAGATGGACGGACTGTCGATTCTCCTCCCGTCGGCAGAGAAGAAGTGTGCGCGGGCTGGATCGAGGCGGACGCGCTCATTCTCGGCAGCGGGCCGACCGGCGGGAACGAGCGCCTTGAGCTCCAGGCCGCCGCCCCGTAGACTCAGCAGCACCTGGGAACCCAGTGATTCCCTGAGTACGACACCCATCTCCATGGGTCCCTCTGGCGCCAGCAGGATGTCCTCGGGGCGAATCCCCACCGTGTGAGCTCCGCCCGGAAACAGGTCCCCAGGCAGCAGGTTCATCTGCGGGCTGCCAACGAATCCGGCTACGAAGAAGGTCGTTGGGCGGGCATAGATCTCCTCGGGCTTTCCCACCTGTTCGATCTGACCCGATCGCATGACCGCCATCTGATCTGACAGAGTCATCGCCTCGATCTGGTCATGGGTGACATAGAGGACCGTGGCGCGGATCTCCTTGAAGAGAGTCTTGAGCTCGGCCCGCGTCCTCTCGCGTTGCAGCGCATCGAGATTGGAAAGCGGTTCGTCGAGTAGAAAGGCCTTCGGATCGCGCACGATGGCGCGCGCCAGCGCCGCACGCTGCCGTTCGCCACCGGAAAGCTGGCGTGGGTAGCGCCCGAGGAGTCCTGAAATCCCCAGCATCTCCGCGGCCTTCGCGACGCGGCAGCCAACCTCTTCGCGGGGCAACCGGCGCAGCCGGAGCGCCACGGCGATGTTCTCGAAGATCTTCATGTGCGGATACAGAGCGTAGCTCTGAAAGACCATCGCGACATCTCGATCCTTGGGTTCGCGGCCGGTCACGTCTTCCCCGCCGATCGTGATCTCGCCCGAATCCGGCCGGTCGAGTCCGGCCACAAGCCGCAGCAAGGTCGATTTCCCGCACCCGGATGGACCGAGAACGGTCAGGATCTCGCCGTCAGGCACATCAAGGGTCACGCCGCTCACGGCGCGAACACCTCCGTCGTAGCTCCGCGAAATGTTCTTCAGATGAACGTCCGACACTGCTATCCCTTGACCGCGCCGGCGGTCAGACCGCTAATGATCCAGCGTTGGAACGCGAGCACTGCGGCTGTCACGGGCAGAGTCGTCATGACCACAGCCGCGCAGATCTGCCCCCATGGGATCTCATAGGCGGTTGCGCCGCTCAGCAGGGAGATTCCGACCGGGAGCGTCCGCATCTCATCGCGAGTCATGAAGGCGAGTGCGATCACAAACTCATTCCACGAGAAGATGAACACGAGTATGGCGGTCGCGGCGAGAGCGGGCGCCGAGACCGGCAGCACGATACGGCTCAGGATCTGCAAACGGGAGAACCCGTCGACGCGCGCCGCGTCCTCGAGCTCTTTCGGCATCTGACGGAAGAACGCGGCCAGCATCCACACGGCGAACGGCACGTTGAGGGCCGCATGGACGAGTATGAGGGCCACGTAGCTGTTCATGAGCCCGACCGTGAGCACGGCTCCGCGGAGGGGAGCGAGGAGGATGGCCGGTGGAAACAGTGCGAACAGAAAGATCCCTTTCTCGATCGTTCCGGCTGCGCGCATTCGCAGGCGCGCGATTCCATAGGCGGCCAGGGCGCCGGCGGTCAGGGCGAGCGCCGTCGAGGCGGCGGCGACGATCAGGCTGTTCAAGAGATAGCGCGCGAAGGGCCGTTGCTCAAGAACCCCGGTGTAGTTCTCTGCCGAGAGCGCGCGAGGCAGATACGTTGGCGGCATGGCGAACACCTCCGGACCCGGCTTGACGGAGGTGAGCACGGTCCAGAGAAACGGTGCGAGGCAGAACACCACCAGGAACGCTACGCCCAAGGCGACCCCGATTCTCCTCACGCGCGTGCTCTTCCTCGTGCAAGGGCGCCGAAGGTGGCTGCTACAAGAAACGTGGCCAGAGCCACGACCCCGGTGAGGGCCGCGCCGTACTCGGGCATTCCGTACGAGATCAACACGTCATAGATGTAGAGTGCGACCGTCTTGGTCGAATCGGCCGGGCCACCTCCGGTCATCACGCGCACGAGGTCGAAGATCCCGATCGCCTGGATCAGCCGAAACGTGAGCGCCAGCGCGATGGATGGTCGCAGCAGAGGCAGCGTCACCAGTCGGAACCGCTGCAACGGCCCCGCCCCGTCGATGCTCATCGCATCGTAGAGATCCCGGGGGATCGATTGCAGGCCTGCCAGAAGGATGATTGTCACGAACGGTGTCGTCTTCCACACGTCGGCCAAGACGATCGCCGCGAAGGCGGCGCCCGGACGCCCGAGCCAGGCGATTCCGTGGCCGACCAGGCTGAGCCGGATCGCCAGGTCATTCGCCACTCCGTAGCTGTCGTTGAAGATCCACTTCCAGGACATCGCCATGACCGCTGTCGGGAGTGCCCAGGGAATCAGGGCGATGGCCCGTACGATGCCGCGGAGGAGGAAGGTCTGATGCAGCACGATGGCGAAGAGCAGGCCGAGGCACATCTCCAGGGAGACGGACGCGAAAGCGAATGCGGCTGTGTTGAACGCCACTTTTCCGAGCTCGCGGTCGGAAAACACCTCGCCGTAGTGCGTCGCACCGCCCACGAGCGCCACAGCCAGCGGGAGGGCGATCACACAGATCAGCAGGACCGCCGCCAGCGCCACGTAGCCGTACGACACGTCACCTCCCCAGGATACCGCGGACTTCCTGTGCGGCCCTCTTGATCGCTTCATCGGGACTCTCCGCGCCGACAAGTGCGGCGCTCACATGTACCTGGATCGCATTTGAGATCTGCGCGTATTTCGGGTGGACCGGTCGCGGGCGTGCGGCGAGCAGGATCCGATAGAGATCCGAGTAATACGGACTCGCCTTCAGAATCTCCGGGTCCCGGAAAAGGTCCCGGCGAGCCGGAATGGCCCCGCCGCGCAGGTGAAGGATTTTTTGCTGCTCGGGTTGCGTCGCGAATGCGATGAACCTCCAGGCCGCTTCCGGGTGCCGCGCGGACTTCGCAAGGCCGAATCCCCACCCGCCGAGGGTGGCCGCGCCGCGTTGCCCCGGAACGTGAGGCATAGGAGCGATACCGATCTTGCCGGCGACCGGAGACCCCACCTGCTGCGCGAGCGTCCACACATAAGGCCAATTCCGCATGAAAACGGCATGACCTTCCTGGAAGAGGTGCCGGGCGTCTTCTTCTTGGTAGGTGGTTACTCCTCCAGGCGCTACGTCGCCGACCAGCCCGCTCAACCAGGTCAGCGCCCTTACGGCTTCGGGGCTGTCCAACACTACGTTGCCGTCGGCATCCAGCACGTCAGCGCCGAACCCCCACAGCACCTCGAGGAACGCGCACACAAGCCCCTCATACTGCTGCCCTTGAAACACAACCCCCCAGAGCTCCGGTGGCTTCTGAAGGCGTCTGGCCGTGGCGGCGAGTTCCTCGAAAGTTTCCGGAGGCTTCGCCACAAGGTCAGTCCGGTAGTAGAGCATTCCTGCATCGGAGCGCATCGGCACCCGGTAGAGCGACCCCTGGTAGGTGGAGCCGCGAATGTCGCCCGGCAGGAATTTCTCACGCTCGACGGGCGGGAGGCGGTGATCGAGAGATTGGAGCCAGCCTCGAGCGGCAAACTTGGGGACCCAGATCACGTCCATGTAGACAATGTCGTATGTTCCGTCCGCAGCGCTCAACGACAGGGAGTACATGTCCTCTCGGGCGTTCGTCGAGGCGGGTCCTTCGACCAGTTCCACGTTGATGTCCGGGTTGGCCGCCTCGAATTCGGAGATGATTTCCTTCCAGCCGCCGCCCGTGTCGGGGCGGTCGAGGAAGCGCACGATCGGAGCCCCGGCGGTCTTCCCGCAAGCAGCCGTCGCCATGAGCGCAATCGCCGTCCCGAGGAGCGCCCATCGCTTCATGAGCACGGAGCCGACTCCTATACTGTCAGTGGTTGCGATTGTGGAGGTCATGCGACTCATCTTACACCGGCAGCGTTCTCGCCGCACCGACATCGGGACTCGACGGCAGTCCTTCGTTCGGGTGGATTGCTCGCGCGCAACCGGGTAGACTTTCCACTGGCGCCGGGAAAAAGTGTGGACCCGAAACCATCGACGTAAGAGATGCAGCGATCGAAGCTTTACCACCTGATCCTATTGGTGGCCGCGGTGGGCATACTCGTCGGCGGCTCCGTGATCCGATCACGGATGGCCCAGTGAAGCCACGGCATCACGAGTGACACGAAGAGCGTAGAATCCACGCTCCTTTCCGAGGTTCAACAGCTCAAGCGAGCCTTCTCCACCAACGAAGCCGCTTCCCTACAGAATGCGGCGCAGGCCATCGAGCAACTGGAAACCCCGTGGCTGGTTTCGATCATCCGTGGGCCACTCCCGGAGGCCATCGGTACTCGCACACGGATTCGCGATGACAGTCGGCCCGGAACAGATAGGTGAGTGAGTCCAACGCCACCGCAGCCGGAAATTGCGGGCCTGGTGCTGAAGGGACGAACGCGCGCGCTCACCAGCGCCGCGGTCGGGGATCGTGGATGGCGATCCAGCATCTTCTCCGACGGAATACGGGCGTTTGCGGCGAGCCTCATCGGAGTCGACCCCCGGTCCCGCGTCGCTTTGCTTGCCTTGGATCAGCGCCTTTCCTTCTCTTTGCCGGACTCCGACACATCCCCGCCGAGACCTCGGTTGGGAGATCGCCGCTTCATCATCGGACGAAGCCCATCGAGGTAAAAGGGCATGTCGGTGGGCACCGTGTCCTATCTAGCTGGAAGCTCGAGAGACAGGTCGCTCTTCTTGCTGGATACCGATGCCCTGCTCAAGCAGGATGGCAGGTCGATCGTCGACTCCACGGGCGCGATAGTGGCCCTGGGCCTGCGGCCGCCAACACTTTACCCCGGTCGCAGTGCCAGTGTCCCGATCGAGGAGGCGTTGCGGGCTGCTGAGAAGCTGGACGCCGCCGGAGTAGCGGCGGGACCGTGGGGAACCATTGGGGTGGTCGTTCAGGACATCGACGAACCGCTCAAAGAGTATCTCTCGGCAGTGGCTGGTGCCCTCGTCGTCGATGTGAATCCGAGCGGACCTGCCCAGAAAGCGGGCCTCTCCCCCGGCGATCTCGTCACCCGTTCCAACGGAACGGATGTCTCGACCGCTGCTCAGTTCATGGACCGCATTCATCACGCGCCAGCGGGATCAACCATGAAACCGCTCTACACGCGACTCGTCGACCGGGCCGTGGGCTACTTGCCGATGCCAAAGAAGGCGGCCAAGCTCAAGTCTGAGCGGTTCGCGGTCCTTGCGGATACCGATACGGCCGCGCGCTTGGTGGAGGCGGCCGGCCCGCGCTTTCGCCGGGATGCCGGCAGCATAGAGTGGGAGAATGTCAAACAAGTTTGAACTCAAACTTTATGATAGACTCAGAAGGGTGCGGCCTCGCCGGACTGCGGCGATCGTCCGCGCCGGCCCCGGACACCGAGGCGATCCGGCGCACCCGGAACGGGCGCGGGACTCGGATTTCGCGAGGCCCCCCTTTGGAGCCGTACACAATGGGTCAAGGGAGGAGATGAACCAATGGGTGAATCAGATCAATCGAGATTTTCTCTTCTCAACTTTCCCCGCCCAGTCGCGGTCCTGCTGGCGCTGTTTCTATCTTGCGTTTCACACGGATTCGGACAGGAAGCGGCGGGCC
Organism: Acidobacteriota bacterium; assembly: GCA_016191015.1. Classification (GTDB taxonomy): domain Bacteria; phylum Acidobacteriota; class CAIWXX01; order CAIWXX01; family CAIWXX01; genus JACPPM01. The sequence continues at coordinate 14,302 of JACPPM010000024.1, forward strand.
CAGCGACGGCTGTGAGGCCGGATCTGGAGAGCGGTGGAGGCACGGGAGAAGAGAATGACGGAAATGCAGATACTCCGGTAGGCACGCTGCGGAAATTCCTGATCCTGTGCCGATCGAGCCGATACGACCAGGCGGCGGGACTGCTGGAGGTCGTCGGCGGAGATAGAGCCGATGGCGCCCTGCTGGCGCGGCGGCTCAAGGCCGTTCTTGATGCCTACGTCTGGTTCGACCTTGATTTCGTCTCGGCGTCACCAGAAGGCTTCCTAGACGATGGTCTACCGCCGGATAGCGAAGAGATCGCGCGCATTCCCGGTCCCGCCGGCACGACAGATCCAGTTCGCTTGGTCCGGCGGTCCCGTGGCGATCACATGACCTGGTTGTTTTCCACCGCCACAGTAGGCCGGATCGAAAGGTGGTATGCCCACTTGCCCAACCGATGGGCTCAAGAGCTGCTTCCAGCGCCGCTGCTGCGGCCAGGGCCGGGCGAGCTTCTCTGGTGGCAGTGGCTTGGACTCCTCCTAGCTCTCGTTCTTGCCGGGCTCGTTGGGAAGGGCCTCGGGTGGATGACACGTCTCATTCTTTCGCGCGCCGTCAGGAAGACATCGACAAGCTGGGACGATGCGCTTCTCGCCCGCGTGAGAAGGCCCATCGCGGCCGCGTGGGCGATCTCGGCCGCCTATTTCCTGCTCGCCCTGTTAGGACTGTATGAGCCTGCCGAGCGGATCGTCAACGCTGTTCTTCGGACGGCCGTCCTGCTGGTGTTCTTCTGGGCGCTCCTGGGTGCGGTCGATGTGGCCCGTCGGATGGCTGTGAAACTCTCATGGGCCAAGCAGCGGCCGGCATCGATTTCGCTTCTCTCCATCGGGGGGCGCGTGGCGAAGGTCCTGGTCATCGTGATGGGAGGGATCGCTCTCCTCTCCCAGATGGGTTACCCGGTGACAAGCCTGATCGCCGGTCTTGGGATCGGAGGCCTCGCAGTGGCGCTCGCTGCGCAGAAAACGGTGGAGAACCTTTTCGGGGCCTTTTCACTCGGGGTCGACCAACCCTTCCGGGAGGGTGATTTCGTCGGCGTTCAGGACCTCGTGGGGACGGTTGAGACCGTGGGGCTGCGCTCGACGCGAGTACGGACCCTCGATCGGACGGTGATAACGATCCCCAACGGACAGCTCGCCGACATGCGGATCGAGTCCTTCGCCGCGCGAGACCGAATCCGGCTCGCCTGCACGATCGGCCTGGTCTACTCGACTACCTCAGAGCAGATGCAGCAAGTTCTCGCCGGGCTACAAGGAGTCCTTTGCGGACATCCGAAAATCTGGCCCGACACGATTGTCGTGAGATTCAAGGCGCTCTCGGACTCCTCGCTGGATATCGAGATCATGGCGTGGTTCTTGACCAGGGACTGGGGCGAGTTCCAGCTGATCCGACAGCAGGTGCTCCTCGATTTCATGAGAGTCGTGGAAAATACGGGGACGTCCTTCGCGTTCCCCACGAGGACCCTTCACATCATCAGCCATGCAGCACCCGCGCCGTTCGGCTAGGCGGATACGCCCATGACACGGATCGACCCGGAAGCCGACGGCTGCCCATGGGCAGGGACGAATCCTCGCGGTGCTGCGCCTCCGGCATCCGGGCGCGTTGATCTAGCGTGCCGACGATCGAGATCAGAAGGTCCATCCCGTTGCTACACCTCTATGATAGTTTGAGATCAAACTAAGTTTCGTATACTATGGCCATGGCGCGACAACTTGGGCGGGAGGCATGCGCGTTGCATTTCGCACCGAACCCCTTTCATCAACAGCAGCCACTGAACCCCAACGGGCTCAGGGGCGGCCCGTCGGGGGATTCTCTGGTTTCTCCAAGTCAGAGGAGGGAATCATGACCGAGTCGCTTCGGCCAGCTCCGAGAGGAGGGGTTTTCCTTTATGCGGCATGGCTCTTCCTATCACTTGCGATTTTGGCCCTCGACATCGTCACGGGCCCTCTCATCGCCTTCCCCGTCCTCTTCGTGGTCCCGGTGATCCTCGCGACCTGGTCGCACGGGGTTCGTTGGACACTGCCGCTGGTCGTGGCGCTGACTCTCGCGCGGTCGTGGCTCGACGTGCACTGGGAGTCGGACGGGCCGCCCTCGATCCATATCCTTAATGGCATCATTAGGGGTGTCGTCCTTTGCCTCATGGCGATGCTGGTCGACTGGATTTTGCGGCAGAGGCACCAAATACAAGTGCTTCAAGGGATACTCCCGACCTGCGCTGTTTGCAAGAGGATTCGCGATGAAGCCGGCGAATGGCATCAGATGGAGTCGTACATCTCACGCCGGTCCGAAGCACGGTTTTCGCACGGCTTCTGCCCGGAGTGCTTCGAGAAGCAGTATGGCGAAGATCTGACGCGAATGGGTCTGAGATGACGAGAACGGTTCTGTGATGTTTCTCGAGAGGGATGCAACATGGACACGACGTATGGACGTGCCATCACGGCGAACGCGCGTTGGTTCGCGGTGATGGAAGACAGTCGGGGATTCATCGCCGTACCGGCTGACGAGTACTATGGGATCGAGGGAGACGCGAGCCTCATTGGTCACGCGATCTCCGTTCGAACCTGGGGTTTGAAACTCAGCGGCGACTGCGCGCTGCTCAAGTCGGCGCTGCGCAGCGCACGGTGGCCGGCCGAACGCCAGGATGAACGTGGCGGGTGGCATAAGCTGGCGGGGTTCTCGCTGGATGCGGCGCAATGTGTCTTCGAGGGCTTCTGCACGTACGAGCGGATGACCGGCGACAAGCAGTTCCACAAGGTGATGGTGCGAGCGGCCGATCGAATGATCACTGGAACGGTGCGAGACGACGGTACGCTGGCCATCGGCAATCTGACCGAGTGCGGCGAGTACGCACACTTCGCGTTCCTGGCCTGGAAGCAGACGGGGCTCGAACGCCACCGGCGAGGGGCCGAGGCCATTCTCGGCGTGATCATGGACAACTTCGATGAAACGGAAGGGTACTGGAACACCGCGGTCGAACCGGAGATGAACACGGTGCTCCGCGGAGTCAACCCGTGCCTGAGCCCGATTCTCCGCGCGTGCGTGGCCCGGATGCACCTCAAGGGCAAGACCGCCGCCGAGATCGGCGAGCACATGCTGCCGCTGGTGATGAATGGACGAGGGCCTCAGTACAGCCTGGGGATGATGGACGCGGAGAGCCTGCTGGATACTCTCGATGGCACAGTCGATCTCCCGCGCCTGCGAGCTCAAACTCTCTGCGCCCTTGATTGGGTAACGAAGCACTGTACGGGCCCCATGGCGGGCAGCCTCGTTGAATCACGCAAGGTACCGCCGGGCGAGGAGGTCTATCTGCTTCCCGCGATCAATGATTGCGAAAACGCCAGCCTGTGGCCCACATCCGCCTGTCTGATGGCCATGGTCGGGATCAATGATCCCCCGCGCTGGGGCGACCCAGCGAGGGTCAAGGCAGACTGGCGTGCGTCGATGCAGGATTCAGACGGCGGCTTCTTTACGCACCAGGATAGGGCTGGACGCCGATTCGGGCAGAAGTTTGGGAACATCAACTTCTATGCGAGTGCCGCCCTCTGGGAGTACCAGACGCACATGATCGGAGAAGATCCGAGTAGGAGGTCCTGAGGCGGGAGAAGGGCGTTGGATCGGACCGCCTGAAGCCAGCGCGTCTGCGCCTCAAACCTTCGAGACGCGGCCTCGCCACGAGACGAGTTCGATTCGATCCTCTGTGGTTCCGCGGGTCAGGCCGACGAGGAGGGTGAAGTACTCTCTCAAATGCCTCGCGATCAGGAAGTTCTCCCGCGCGAACTCCCGTGCCTTGCGTCCCATCTCCTCCAGATTGTCGCGGTGATTGAGCAGATAGCGGATTCGCAGAGCCGCGCCCTCGGGAGTGCTGAGCAGAAACCCGGTATGGTGATTGACGACCTGCAACCGGATTCCCCCTGTGTCTCCGCCGATGACCGGCTTCCCTTTCCACATCGCCTCGGTGACGGTCAGGCCGAAGCCCTCCTTGACCGACTTCTGGATCACGAAGTCAGCGAATCGCTGCAACGCGTTGATTGTGCGGTGAGCATCTGCGGGCAGGAGCAGGATGTGGATGTCCGGGTCGTCGCCGGCGGCGCTCCGAGCCTCGTTCGGCACGATCTCTCCCTGGGGGTCATCCGCAACCCCCCGCCGGCCAGGACGAGATCCAGCGATGGGATGAAGGTCGTGGCCAGCCGGTATGCCTGGATGACACCCACCGGGTCCTTGAAACGGTCGAAGCGGGAATCTTGCGACATGATCTGCCCCCCGGGATCTACATCGAACCGAGCGCAAGCGGCGGAGATTTCCTCGTCGTCGAGATCCATGTTCTTCTCGCTCAATGGGGCGATGCTGGGCGGTACGTGCGAGGTACGTCGGATGGGGCAGCGGCTGAGCGAAATCGGCCAAGGAGAAGATGCTGGCGTCGTACCCCGAAATGAAGTCACGAAGATATTTCCAGATGGCGCGGTTGGGATGGCTCACGTCCATGTGGCATCGCCATATCCATTTCCCCTTCCTCTGCGGAAACCACTTCAGGAATGCAGCAGGTTGCGGATCGTGGATGAAAACGACATCTGCATCCTCCGAGACTGGCCGGAGGTCCTCTGCGTTTTTCTCGTTTGTCTTTTCGTATGTCTTGAGGAGCGGCTCCGGGATTCCCACCGAACTACCTTGCAGCGCGTTGTGGAAATGCGTCGTGCAACGGTAGAAGTCAGCTTCACCCGTGACCACTGCCCACCGGGTATCAAGACCCAGATCACACTTCAGCGGGATCAGCTTGTTCAGGATTTTCGCTACACCTCCGCCGGTCTTGGTCGAGTTAACGCGGACCACCTTCATGCCCTGCAGCGGTCGAGCGAGTTGTTCTAGGTGGTTCACGACGTCCTCGCCTGTCACCTCAGCATACGATCGGAGAAGCGACATTCCTCCCATGCTCACGACGGGTTAGCAAACGGATTTCGTCCTTGAAGCGGTCGAGTGATTTGGCCCGGATGCCGTGGCAGTGTCCGTGAAAGTGGAACCCGAGAAACTCGAAGCCATCGCGGAAATCCGAGAGACGAGTTTTCGTCTCA
>JACPPM010000229.1 GCA_016191015.1 Acidobacteriota bacterium
GGACCGAGCCGGTCGAAAAGAGCGATGTCTATCGCAAGGTCGCGATCGACACCCGCACCGGCCGCGCGGCACTCCCTGATTGCCCCGCCGGGTTGGTACGCGAAAAGACCTACGTCGCGCTCGACGACCGCTTCGCGGCTTGGGCGAAGCAATCGGGCCTCGAGCTTCCTCCCGTCGAAGCGCTCGACGCGACGAGCCTTCCAGGTCAGGCCCCTCCGCTCCGCATCGCGATCAACGAGCCCCCGGACGGAGCGACCCTGCTGCCCGACCCGGAGACCCCACCCGATCTCTCGACGATTCCTCTCCACGCGACCGTCACCCCGGCCAGCCCCCAAGTCGTCTGGTACGTCGACGGCAAACCCTACGAAGTCGTCGACTACCCCTACTCAACCCGCTGGAAGCTCACCCCAGGCCCCCACACCTTCCAGGTCAAGCTCCCCTACGCCCCCGTTGCCAGCAGCAAGGTACGAGTCACCGTTCAATAGCCACACTCCTCGCGTATCATCCTCGGGAGGCCGGCCCAGCCGTCCGACGAAGGATCTCATGCCTATTCCCAAACGGTCGGACGAGATCCGATCCTGGCGAACATCAGGTATCCCGAGACGCAAATTCCTATGACCTCGTCGGATCTGATGCCGACCTCGATCCACGCGTCCAGGCGCGGATCGGAGTCGTTACTCGGCTCTTGACTTCCATCGCCCTACGATGTCACGCTCACGTGGGAGAGGATGCCATGGATTCGAGATTGCGCCGGCCCTCCGCTGCGGCAAGTCGCAGCACATCTGAGGGGAACGGTGCTTTTCCCGACGCCGAAAAGCGATCCACCGAAGCGCTATGTTGGTCATAGGAGAACCGATCGACGGTAGAACGCTGGAAAAGGAAACCAGCACATGGACCGGTGATCGGTTTGCGAACTTCTGCGATGGGCTGGTATGGGCGGAGGCGAGCAGGCTTCGGTCGGATGTTCCATCCTTCAACGCGCTCGTCAACGCCCCAGACGGAGGGGTGGATGCGGAGGTCTTCTATGATCTCGCAGGAGAGATCGAGGACGACAGGAGCCCGCTGATCGGCCCCGGCAGGAACGTCATCCAGTATAAGAAAAGAGATGCGATCGCTTCGGACCGGAGACGCATAGTCGCCGGACTGAAGAGGCAGTTGAAGGGAGCGCTGGCTTCGATCGAGGCGATGCACAACCGCACGCCCACGCGATATGTCCTTTGTGCCAACGTGAACCTGGGGCCAAAGGTGAAGTCGGCATTGCGTCAGGCGATCTGCGAAGGTTCACCTCATGCTGACAGTATTGCGGTGGCGATTCTGGGAGCACCGGAACTGGCCCAATTCCTCAACGACAACCCTCATCTCCGTGCCGCATACTTCGGACAGGTGGACTTCAGGACCTGGATGGATGCGCGTAGGATCCTCAAGGATAGCAATCGTAGTGTCTATGGCCGTGACCTTGACCTCATTGGCAGAGAGGATGTGCTGGGGCGGCTGCGCTCCATGATTGCGGACCCTGACATTCGCGTGGTGGCCTTGTGGGGGCAGCACCACATCGGCAAGAGCTCTCTCGCCCTGGAGGCGACAGCCGATCGGAGCCATACCGTAGCGGTGGCCGCTGATCCGGAGGCGCTGTCCCCAGGCCAATTGCGGGCGCTGGTTCACCCGCGCCGGGAGACAATCTGCATTGTTGATGATCCCGAGCTGGACGGAGTTGAGCCGCTCATCCAGACGGCTCTCACGGAACCCAAGCTGAAGCTCATCCTCACGGTCCCAAGCCCCGCCGATGCGCCGACGCCGCATTATGGATATGACAACCGCGTTCAGCACATCGAAGTCGAACCCATCAACTTGGAAGATTCCAGGCGTCTCCTCAGGGCTGTCGCTCGGGAGCTGCCGTTCGAAATCGAGGACTGGATCACGGAGAAATCTGGTGGAGTGCCCGGTGTAGTTCTCGCCGCCGCCCGGGTTGGCGAGGGACTGCGAATCGGTAGCGCAGATTTCAGAGACCAGGTGGGACAGGAACACGCCAAGCGGATCGAAGCTCGGCTGGGCGAGCATAGTCTCAGAGTAGCCGAAGCCTTTTCCCTACTGACGTACGTGGGGGTGGCCGGAAAGGTCGAGTCCCACGCCCAAGCACTTCGAGAGCTCTTTCTCGGCGTCATCTCTGAAGCCGAGCTGGGGGATGAGATGAGGAGGCTTTCGGAGGCCGGGATTCTCCGGCGCCGGGGCTCGTACGTAGAGATGACGATTCCTCTCCTGGCCGAACACCTCGCTGCACGAGTGGCAGGATCTGATCAGAGAAGAATCTGGGCATTGTTCCCACGCCTGGACGAGGCGGGACGCATCAGGTTGTTGCGCCGCTTTGCTCACCTCGATACCGCTTCCGTGCAGTGGTTCTGGGACGCGCTTCTCGCCCATGATGGGCCATTTGCGGGCGAGCAGCTCCTGCTCGGCGGCGTCGCAGTGCCGATATTAGCGGGAGCCGCGCCGGAGTCGTTTCTTGCCACACTCAAACCACTTCTGGAAGGGATGTCCTTGGAGAGACGTCGGGAGATCGCCGGCGATCAGAGATGGGATCTGGTCCATGCGATCGAGCAGCTTCTCTTTCGACGCCGGACCAGCGGCGACGCCTTGCGTCTCATGGGGCTTCTGGCCGAGGCAGGGAACGAGAGCGTTTATGCTGACAATGCCAGCGAGGTCTTCGCCGAGTGTTTCGCCCCCACGCATCCGCTGATGCCTCTGGCCTTGGAGAGTCGACTGCAGATTCTGCGCGAGCTGGTGCGGCATGACAGTGTCGAAAGTCGTCGGGTCGCACTCCGCGGAATTAAAGTCGGGAGCCGAGGGTATCTCGATTCCTTCAGTGTTCGCCAGCCTTTGGGAGCGGCTCCTTTCGATCGACCGCCTCGCGTCACGTGGAGTGAAGCCCATGTCTTTGCCAAGGAACTGGTTCAAGAGGCTTTCGGGATCGCCGAGGGGGATGACGCTGTCTCGTTGGAAGCCAGCGCGATGCTCCCGGAGCTGGTTGTGAGTCTGGCCCGGTTCGCACCTCTCGAATACTGGAAAGAGCTCTTCCAGCGCCTCGTCGATATGGCTCTCCGTCACCCGCGGACATCAAGTGTTTCCGCTGTAGCAGGCGTTGGCGGGGAACTGCTGGAGGGCATCGGCGAAGAGCGCATTGAGACCGCTATTTCCCAAGACAACATGGCGACGATTGACTTCATACGCAGCCAACTCGAACGTCTCGAAACGGCTCGCTTCGGCATCCGCCTGCGCCGTTGGCTGGGCTCTGGTCATCGGTTCCACTCCACTGCGGAGGAGGAGAAGGCCATTCTAGATCTCGCCACAGAAGCGCTGCGTCAGCCGGAGCTCCTGGCTGAAGAAGAGGTCTGGGAATGGATTCATAGCCCGGAGGGACGGAGGTCACCGGATTTCTTCGAAGCGCTCGGGCGAGGGGACTCAGCGGGCCTCTTTCGGGAACGGTTTGAGGCCGAGGGAGCAAAACCGGAGAACGCCGAGGTTGTTTCTTCCTACTGGCGAGGCTGGGCCGCAAGGGACCATACTTCAGCGGAGAAGCGCCTGGATGAGCTGACGGCAGGCAATGCCATCGACGGCAAGACCATCGTCCTCGCGACGTGGAAGCTCCGACCGAGCGAAGCAGGTGCGATGAGGATCATCGACCAACTCCGCCTTCAGCGCGTATCACCGGATCTGGTCGCCAGGGTCATGCTGGCCAGAGATTGGATGGAAGCCTTGACCCCGGACACGATCGAGAAGCTTTTCCGCGAGATCGCGGGGACAGGCCTCGCTGGCGGTGAAAAAGTCGTCGAGCTTTTGCACATCTGGGTTGATCTGAAGAGGCCGATGACGCCGGGGCTCGAGGAGCTGACGTGGCAGATCATCGAAGCGGATCGGCCGATGACCTTTCCCATCAGTTGGGAGCTAGACCGGCTCGCCGCGCAGCTGGTGCTGGGAAGCTCAGGTCGTGGTTTCGCGCTCATCGAGCAGTTGCTGGGGTGCGACCGTGAGGGAAAGTGGAAGCCACTCGACCGTCACGGAAGCAGCAAGTCCTGGAGCAGTTTGTGGTCGCTCGACAAGACTCGCCTGCTGGGTATCGTTTTGCGAGCAAGTGGCGATCCGCGTCTGAGATTTGAACTTAGTTCGGCCCTGAAAGGACGCTTGAATCCATTCGAAGACAGAGCGGTGATCTTGGATTTCGCGCGACAGTCTGTCGAATATGCTCGATTCGTGGCCGGTTGCCTTATTCCAACGGCAAACGGCTTCTGGTCTCTCGCGGGCGACCTCATGGCGCTCTACCCAGACGACGACGATCTGTGGTACGAAATTGCTGGTGCCATCGAGGGATCGAACACTGTGACGGTTGGTCCTCGGACTCCAATCCTCGAAGACAGGAAGCGGCAGGTCAAGCAGGCCCTGGGAGACCCGACAATTCCCGCTGCCTTCAGAAGGCGCCTCGCGGAGTGGATGGAGCGGGCGGAAGACGGGATTGGTCGAGGTATCGTCTGGGACTACAACGAGGACATCGATGATCTCGTGCGTTACGTGCGCGATAGCACATCTCCGCAGCGGATATGGGCCATTGGCCGCATCCTCAAGAATTGCAGATTTGAGGAAATCCGTAAGCTGCTCCGGGTTGAAGACATAGAGGATGCCCTGCCCAGCGTTGACATTTCCCTTGACCGTAGACGCGCCTTGGAAGCCGCGCTCCCGATTTGGAAGTATGGAAGCTAGCCTGTTGACCCCCCTGCAACACGCTGTCCTTGACGCGGTCTTCGCGGCCGGCTTGGGAGAGCGCGGGTACTACCTCACGGGAGGAACAGCGCTCGCCGAGTTTTATTTGAAACATCGCTATTCCGACGATCTCGATCTATTCACGCGCAAGAAAGCTCTGCCACTCGAAGACCTGCGTCTGGCAGAGGTTGCTTTCGACCAACTCGGCCTCGATGTGACCCGACAGACTCAGGACGATCAATTTGCGAGGGTTTTCCTGGTTTCGTCGGGGAGCTCCGAGAATCTCAAGGTAGAGTTCGGTCGAGACGCCGGCGCCATGATGGCTCCGCCGCTCCGCCCGGGACCTGTGGTGGTGGACTCCTTGGAAGACATTGCCGTGAACAAGGTTTGCGCTATTCTCGGTCGAGAGGAGCCGAAGGACTTCTGTGATCTCTACTTCATCCTCACTGAGTCCGCGTTTACGCTCGACTATCTGATTAGCCGGGCTCGAGAGAAGGAAGGCGCATTCGACGGGGAAGACGGCATCCTCCGATTTGCGGTCGCACTCCTGCGTGCGAAGGATATGCCCATGCTGCCACGAATGGTGAAGTCCCTCACGCTCCCACAGCTCAGCCACTTTCTTGTCCCAGAAGCCGAGGAGCTCATCCGACGACTTCGCCCCGATCGGGGCTAGCGGGCCTGCTGACGCGGATTCGATCGTGTGAAGCAGTCGGGTCGCCGGTCTTTGGGCCGCTTTGGCGATCCCGGCTTCGCGGCAATCGAAGAAACCGGACCGGGCCCCTCCGACGCGAGCCGTGCACAGCTCTTCACGCCCTTCCTCACGACCAATAGAAATAGCCAGTCCAGCTGCTGCGCTCTCATCAGGGAGAACCTCTTCCACTACGCCGAGGCGCCCAGGTCGAGCGGAAGCACGCTCAAGCCGTTTATCTACGGGCTCGGGATGGAGGTCAAAGGCTACACCGCGGCGACACTCCTGACTGACACGGGTCTGGCGCTGGATGCCCACGCGGGTGCGTACACCTTCAAGAATTACGACGAGTCGTTTCTCGGGCCGATCCTCTATCGCAACGCGCTGGGCAACAGCCGCAACATTCCTGCGGCGCAGGTGCTGCAGGCCGTCGGCATCGATGTCGCATACCGGCACCTCTGCGATCTGGGCCTGATCCGCGTGCGCGAAAACCCGGCGCGCTACGGGCTCGGCATGTCGATCGGTGGGCTCTACGTGACTCTCGCGGATCTGGTGAGGGCCTATGGCATCCTCGCC
>JACPPM010000206.1 GCA_016191015.1 Acidobacteriota bacterium
CGAAACCGCAGATGGCGCAGATTACGCAGATTCTTCCAGCATTCAACCGACGAGCAACTTGCTCCTCACTCTCGGGTCGGCGCGAAGCAATCGGCGACATCTGCGAGTCAATCTGTGAAATCTGCGGTTTCCGGGACTTTGTCGTAGCCTTGCGCTGTAAGGTCTTGTTCCTTGAGCCGATGACCACCATCGGCTAGAATCTGCGCTTCCATCATGATGTACAGATTTTTTGAGAAAGACCGTCTCTTGCCGATTCCGAGGCGCGTCGGCCAGAAGGGGCCGTATCGGGGCCGCGGCGTCGGTATCGCCTATGTCGACTCCGGGTTCCACCCGCATCCCGACCTGACGTGGCCGAACCGGATCGCCGCGTACCGTGATTTCACGTCGGCCGGCCCCGGCCTTTTCGACCGGCCGGACGTTCTGACCTGGCACGGGCTCCAGACATCGGTTGTCGGAGCGGGAAACGGAGCACTTTCGCGTGGTCGTTATCGGAGCTGCGCACCGGAGTCGCACGTCGCGCTGCTGAAGGTGAAGGAGAGCTCGCGTATCCGCCTCGACGCTTTTCTCGATTGTTTGTGGTGGTTGATGCGCGAAGGAAAGGACTATGGCATTCGACTCGCCGTGTTCGCCGTGGCGCTCGATGAAAACGTCGATCGTCAGGGGCACATTGCAGCCGCCATCGAGGCACTTTCGCGAGCCGGTGTCTGCACGTTTGCGGCGGCCGGAAACAGCGATCAGACACCGCTTGTGCCGCCGGCATCCGCCCCGGCCGCGATCACCGTCGGCGGCTACGTTGACAACAATTCATCGCAGTTCCGCCGCTTCACTCCCTACCCGGGTCCTCGATCCCAGACGAAGCCTGACCTGCTCGCCCCCGCCGCCCACATTCCAACCCCACTCCACCCTGACCATCCCCTGTTCCTGCAATCACAGGTGACGTGGAGACTGCTGGCGTGCCCCGACGAAAGGCTGCGCGAGAGCTTCGAGCGGGAGCGGCGGTTTCTGGGCCTGCCGCCAAACAGCCGGCGGCTGGGCATCCCGGCGATGCGCGCGATCCTGCGCGCGCGTGTGTATGCACAGAAATTCGTCACCGAATTTTATCAGCACGGCGACGGCACTTCTTTTGCGGCGCCGATTGCCGCCTCGGTGGCCGCCTGCATGTTGGAAGCGCATCCGCGGCTGACGCCGCAACATCTGAAGGAGATTCTGCGCGAGACGGCGGCACATCGGATCGGGCCCGTCCCCGTCCTCTCAGCCTCGCGCGCCATCGATCGCGCCGTGCGCGAAAAGTCGACGATCCGGTTGGCCGGCTAGCCGCGTCTTGACTCAGCCAGATCCAACCCTCAGACTTGCGCGGACAGGTTGGCGGGACATGCGGCAAAAGTGGCGGATATGTGGGGACGTGCTCTTGCTCGTCGCTCTGGTCTCATGCCGGCGGACTCCGACGCCCGCCCCCGAGCATCTGAGTATCTCGGTTCCGTACGAGCTCGATTCGCTGGACCCACACGCGCGCAACACGATCAGCAATTTTGCAGTTCTGTCGCATTTCTACGAACCGCTTGTCCGGACTGATGCGCGACTGAAGGTACAGCCCTGTCTCGCGCGGACCTGGGAGACACCCGACCCCGTGACGTGGATTTTCCATCTGGAGCCGACGGCGCGGTTCCATAGCGGCCGGCCGATCCGGGCACGGGATGTCGTTTCGACGATCGAGCGGCTGCGCGAGAACCCGCGGCTCGAGATGCGCGCCTACACCGTCTACATCTCCGATGTCGCAGAGATCGACCCACTGCGGGTGCGCATCCGCACGACACGCCCGCTCGCAGCGCTCCTGAATCGGCTCAATTTCGTCCGAATCATCCCTGAGGGGGCGACGCAGAAGGATCTCGAAGCCAGGGTCGACGGCACCGGGCCGTACAGGCTGGCAGCATACAAACGCGGTGAGGTGGTGCGGATGGAGCGGTTCGACCGCTACTGGGGGAACAGGGTCGCCTTTGACCATGTGGACTTCTCCTTGAACCGATCGCCCGAACAGGCTGCTGATGATCTGGCGTCAGGACGATGCCAACTCGTCCAGAGCGCCTCGCGGAAGCTCGAAGAGGTCATCAATCGTTCAGACCGCTACGAGCTGCTCGTCCACGGCGGGCTTTTCATGAAGTACCTCGCCTATGACGTGGCTCGTGATGTCACGCCCTACTGCTCTGAGTCACGGAACCCTTTCAAACAGGTGCTCGTGCGGCAGGCGATCAACATGGCAATCGACCGGCAGGAGATCGCCAGCAGGCTCTCACCTCACACCGTGCCGGCCAGCCAGCTGGTCCCGCATTTCGTCTTCGGTTTCAACCCGAACGTGGCCCAGACGTCACCAGACCTGCACAAGGCGAAGGATTTGTTGAGGCAGGCCGGGTTCCCGGATGGGTTCGCTGTGACATTGCACGTGCGCCAGATCTTGGGGGAAACCGGGGATCTGGTCGCCGAGCAGTTGGCGCGGGTGGGAATACGCGTCGAACAGAGAATCCTGCCCGATCATGATTTCTTCGAAGCGCTGGACCGCAGAGACGCGTCCTTCTACCTGACGAGATTGGGCTGCCCGACCGGAGAGGCCAGTTTCGTCCTCGACAGCGCGATCCACACGCCGGACCCGACCGGGAGCACGGGAGCCGATAACTGGGGTGGCTATTCGAATCCGGAGATCGATCGGGCGATCGAGGAGAGTGCAGGCGTAACTGATGCCGGAAAGCGCCTCAGTGTGCTCCAGCGCATCATGGGGTCGCTCATGGAAGAGCTGCCCTGGATACCCCTGTACAGTGATCAGGAGGTCTACGGAATAGACAGGAGCATCGCCTGGCAACCGCGCTACGACAGCTACATCTTCGCGATGGAGGCCTCACCGAGGCGGAAGTAGGGACGGGGCCGTGTGCCAACCCAGCGGCTCAGGTCACGTAGGACCCACCACAAAAAGCACAAAATGCGCAGAAGTCACAGATGTTCCTGAATCCGCGCGTAAGACGCGTGGATTCAGGAATTAAAAATGCAAAACTAAAAATGCAAAAGCGGGGGAAGCCTGAGTGACGGGCCTAGCGCAGATGCAACGCTCGTCGTGGCACCGAAGCGGTCGAGATTTCTTTCTGTCAAGAGATACTTGACCTTGTCGACTCGTGTGTGGGACGGCTTTCATGAGCGACCCGAGCACGCCGCGCCCGGCGATTGACCGAGCAGTTTCCGGATTTTTAGTTTTGAATTTTGAATTTTGAATTGCCCAAATCCGCGGCTTAGCCGCGGATTTGGGATGTTCAATGCCTCTTCTTCATCCATTCCCTTTGTGTCTTTTGCGGGCTCTGTGCCTTCTGTGGTTAGCCTGCCTGAGTAGTTACTTCGCATTTTGCATTCTGCATTCGGTCTTCGCGACGGCTGGGTGTCCCAGAGATCCCTATCTCAGCCGGACCCTCACCGTGTTGCTGCGCTTCCCGTTCACCGTCAGATACACATCGACCCGGCTGTTTCGTTTGAGCTGGCGCGGTATTCTGACTTTTACCTTGGTGTCAGACGCGCTCAACAGCGTGGCCGTGTAGCCCCCGAAGTTGACCACGATGGCGCCGGGAAGCGTGCCGAAGTTCTCGCCGCTGATCGCTGCGGAGCTGCCGGGGCGCCAGTTTCTGCTTGTCACCCGCGAGATGATCGGATCGTCGTCCTCGACCACCGCCGTCACCGTGATTTCGACATCGTCTGAATCGGCAAGAACCCCGTCGCTGACCGTGAGGCGGAATCGCAGGGTCGCGGCGGCGGATGGGGCGGTGAACGATGGTGTGGCCGATTCTGAGTCGTTCAACGACACGGCCGCTCCTGAGATCTGCTGCCACCTGTATGTGATCGGGTCGCCATCGGGATCGGAGCTGCCGCTGCCGTTCAGCGCGACTGAGGCGGAGACAAGCACGCTCTGGTCATTGCCGGCCGCGGCGACCGGGGGACGATTCTGCGGTGGCGTCGCGCTCAGCTCGACGACATAGGGATCACCTTCGCCGAGACCGCCGCCGCTGCAACCCTGGCCGCGCCCCCAATCGGAGGCGAAGGCGACATATCGTCCATCCATGGAGATCGTGCCGCGCGGTTGCACCCAGTAGCCGCATTCGGTCGAGCGGTGGTGGGCGAGGCGCAGGACGGTGCCGTCCAGGCTCAGCAGGAAGAGCTCGCTCTCCAGTGCCTGCCACGCCGACTCGTACACGTTCTCGCTGGAGGTGATGAGGCACGACCCTGGAGGACCTTGGCACGAGATATGCGCGCCGTGCCATCCCATAACGAGCGCGTAGTTGGGCGCGCCGGAGCCCGTGGCGGGCCCGGGCAGCCAATGATATCCGATCGCCATGTTGCCGCTGGGGTGGTCCATCTCATAGGTCATGAAGAACTCACCTCCGCCCTGCGAGACCCCGAGATCTCCGTGCTGGTGGCTGGAGTACGGCCGCCCGACGAACGCGCCAGTCCTGATGTTGTACGTCTCCATCCCGCGGCACGCCTGCGTTCCGTCCCCCGGCCACTGGATGACGAGGTAGTTGCCGAGCGGCGACGGAGCGATCCAGTCGGGCCAGACCTGCCCCCACTCAGGGTCGGGATTGCACGGGTTACCGTCGTAAAGATCGGGCAGAGGCATCTGCGCTCCAAATGTCCGGCTGATCATGTCATAGGCGAACACGACCGGTTCGCCGTCGCTGCTCCTGCGCGCCATCCCTGCCACCCATCGGCCGTCCCGAGAGACCTCGTCGAAGGACTGGTTGCCGAGGATCACCGTATAGCCGGGAAGGGTCGCCACATTCGTCGTCGTTCCCGTCCCCACGTTGCTGAATTGCAGCGTGAGATCGTTGTCGCCATTGGTATCGAAGTGAATCAGCACGTGCGATTGGGTCGGATGCCAGCGAGGCACGTTGATGTCATCAAGATTCAGCCCGCTCACCACACTGAAATCACTCATCCGCCGCACCTGGTACCCCGGTGAGCCCGTGGTCAACAGATAGGTGCCATCGGCGCTGAACGCCTGGAGCTGCGAGTAGATCTGTGTCTCGAAGCCGCTGCTGTCACTGAGGTTGGAGACACGTCGGATCGTCGTGCCGAAAACCGGATCGGTGAAGCGGCGTCCCGTGGGTTGGAGCGCCAAGCCGGGCGCCGGCAGGACCAGGTCAGGATCGCTGATGCCTCCTGCAGCAGGCTGATCCGGATCTGCGTAGAGGACGTCGCCAGTCCTCGCGACCGGGAATAAGCTGACGACGGCCGCGCACAGCACGGCGGCCGGGGCCCGCCGTTTCGGCGATGCCGTACTGTTCGCCTGCCGCCCACTCCGGCCCGGGATGTCGCGTTCGTCTGTTGACCCGATGTTCATGTTGTCCCCTTCCGGCGCCATTCCCGGCGCCCGATTCGCGTTATACCCTTCTAGACGCATGCGCGTCTGCGCCACTCTCGGAGGAAGCCGGCGTCTGGGACGCGTGGGTGATTTTCGTCACCGGGTGTAGTGTCTTACAAGTTGCGTGTTGACACGAAATGGCAAGAATGCGAGGGGGCATGATCTTCCGAACTCCTCTCAGGAACGCAGGAGGAGAGGAATGCAGGAACGGAGCGGTCTCCTCCGACGATCAGGGTGGCTCGGAAGAACGCTCTCACCCCTTCGCTTCGCTCAGGGCTCCGGCTCCTCGCTCCAGGCCCGCGAAGCGGGCCGGACGCTCTCACGCGCGGTGGAGTC
>JACPPM010000211.1 GCA_016191015.1 Acidobacteriota bacterium
ACGGAGCGGTCGCCTCGGACGGATCAGAGTGGCTCGGAAGAACGCTCTCACGCTCCACGCTCCAGGCCCGCGAAGCGGGCCGGACGCTCTCACGCGCGGCGGAGACGCAACCTTTTTGGTTGCGGCTCCGCCGCGTTAGGGCGAGTCAGTTCCGTACGAAACCGTCGATGACGCAGATTCGTCCAGCCTTCACCCGACCAGGAACGTAATCCTTGCTCTCGGGTTGTAGCAAAAGCGAATGCCACATCTGCGGGTCCATCTGTGGAACTGCGGCTCCCGGGACGCAGCCGTGGCCGAGGTCCTTTTGGAGCGCGCAGACCCTGGCCCCGCATGCGGCCTATCGTTGACGGATTCGGTACGCCCATCTATAGTTCGCGCGTGTCTTCGATTCTGCCTCCCTCCGCAGCTCCGTCAGCCAGTACCAGGAAATCTGATGAATCTTCTGCGCAGGGGAGGTCACAATGACACGTGGGTTTAGCGATCTGGTCCCCGCGCTCCTGGGCGCAGCAGGTCTCCCGACACAGTTCAAGCTTTCCCACATCAGAGGCGGTGCGAACAACAGGGTCTATCGAGTCGTCACCCTGGCCGGCGACGCGCTGCTTAAGGTCTACTTCCACCATGAGGGTGATGCACGCGACCGGCTCGGTACTGAATTCTCTTTCTGCCAATTCGCCTGGGACGCAGGTCTGAAACTCACTCCTCGCCCGCTCTCCCGGGACCCGCGCCACGGTCTCGGGCTCTACGAATTCATCAGGGGCCGGGTGCTTTGCCCCTCTGATGTCATCCATGAGCACGTCCTGACGGCCTTGACCTTTTACCGCGATGTGAACCGGAAGTCGGCGCAGCCGGCCGCGCGGGTTTTGCCGATCGCATCTGAAGCCTGCTTCTCGATTGCGGCGCACATCGGGTGTGTCGAGCGAAGGCTGGATCGACTCGGATCAATCCCACGGTCCTCGAGCATCGAGCGAGATGCGGAATCATTCGTGAAAACCGACTTGAACACTGTCTGGGATCGGGTGCGCCATCTCGCCTGGAAAGAAGCGGCCGGAGCTGGGGTTGAGCTGAGCGACGAGCTCACAACATCCGAGCGCCGGCTCTCGCCATCAGATTTTGGGTTCCATAACGCGATCCTCCAAGAGGACGGCCAGCTGCGATTCATAGATCTCGAATACGCGGGCTGGGACGATCCTGCCAAACTGGTGTGCGACTTCTTTTGCCAGCCTGCCGTACCTGTCAACCGGGTCTGGCTCGAGGAGCTCGCGGCGGCCATTGCCGAGGATCAGCCGGACCCGGATCGGTTCCTCCGCCGCTGCGCGATCCTCTGGCCTGTCTACCAGGTGAAATGGTGCTGCATTCTTCTGAACGATTTCCTCGTCGAAGGCGAGGCGCGTAGAGGATTTGCGCTGAAGCAGAATCAGAAGGACCAGCGCCGCGCCCGGCAGCTCGAGAAGTCCAAGCGGATGCTTGGCAGCCTCGCCGAATGGCCGCGCGAGCTGTGGGAGCGCCAGGCTCGGGCAGAACCCTCGGTCTGCGTGGCCGGTTCTCCGCTGAGGCGAAAGGATGAGCCTTAACGCGACCGACCAATCGCAACGATTGCCGCCTCTGCGCAGCGGCGGCTGAGGAGAGATAGAACATGCACGGCACGGTCCAGAAGGTGTTTGTTCTCGGTGCCAATTCCTTCTCTGGTCAGGATTTCGTCGACCTCCTTCTGGACGAACCCTCCCGGCAGGTTATCGGTGTGAGCAGGTCTCCAGAACGCTCCGGGCTTTTCCTCAAGTACAAGCAGCGCATCGATTTGTCGCGCTTTCGATATTTCCAGCTGGACCTGAACAGGGACATGCCGTCTCTGCTGAGTCTCCTTGATTCGGAGCGCCCCGACAGCGTGGTCAATTTTGCGGCACAAAGCGAAGTGGGTCCGAGTTGGGAGAGGCCCGAGGATTGGTTTCAAACCAATTGCGTGGCGCTCGCGAAACTGGTCAATCACCTGCGACAGCGCGATTACGTTGCCCGTTATCTCCATATCTCGTCGCCCGAGGTGTACGGCACCTGCGTGGGGACGGTTCGAGAGGATGCGTCCCTAAGTCCGAGCACGCCATATGCTGCGTCCAAGGCAGCCGCCGACCTTCTCCTCCGCACCTACGCAGGCCAGTTCGGATTTCCGCTTCTCACCGTCCGGGCGACCAATGTGTATGGGGCACGACAACAGCTCTTCAAGATACTCCCTCGGTCGGTCATCTACATCCGACTTGGGAGGCGCATCCCGCTGCAGGGCGGAGGAGCCGCGATCAAATCGTACATCCATATTCGCGACGTATCGCGGGGGGAGCTCGCAATCCTCGAGCACGGCAGCGTGGGGGCGATCTATCATCTCTCGCCCGATCGTGGCATCGCCGTTCGAGACGTGGTGCGCCTGATCAGTGTGAGGATGGGCATGCGATTTGAGGATACCACAGAGCCGGCTGATGAACGTCCCGGTCAGGACGCCGCCTACGTCATCGATTCCACGCGAGCCCGGAGTGGGCTGGGTTGGTCGCCACGGGTCTCGTTGGAGGAAGGCATCGCCGAGGTTGTGTCCTGGGTTGAGGAAAACTGGGACGAGATTCGGAGACAACCCTTGACGTACCAGCATCGCCCCTGAACAGCTGGAATCCTGCACCCTTGCTTATGCTAACATCGGATCGGCAACGGATCACCTGGCTCAGGCATGAGAATCACACGGAAACACGAGGAAGCGCGAACGACAGTGATTCGGCGCAGGCGTGCGGGGGAGGGCGTCCCGGCCACCTATTATGGTCCTGTGCGCCCCCGGTGAGGAGGGAGATGACGGTATGACAGATAGGACGCGCGAACCTCAGTATCAGAACTGCATCGATATCCAGGACTCGGTGGGTCTGACTCGCCTCGGACTCATGAGCAATCAGACCTGGTATGACGACCCGAAGCGTTTGGTCTTCGTAATGTCCCGATACAAGTTCGTCTCACGGCTGCTAAGCGGTATGAAGAATGTCCTGGAGGTCGGATGTGCCGATGCGTTCGGTACTCGGATTGTGCTTCAAGAGGTTGCGCACGTTACGGCGATCGACTTCGATCCGGTTTTCGTCAGGGATGTGATGGACCGGATGGATGATCGATGGCGGTTCGACTGCCGCGTGCACGACATACTCGACGGTCCTCTCGATGGCGCCTTCGACGGCGTTTATGCGCTGGATCTGCTGGAGCACATTCCCCATGCCCAAGAGGATAGGTTGCTCCGCAACATGGTGGCTTCGCTCTCAGCGACCGGCGTCCTTGTCATTGGCACGCCGTCAATCCAGTCTCAGGCCCATGCGTCGCCTCAGAGCCGGGCAGGTCACGTGAATTGCAAGGATGGCAAGGGGCTCCGTGAATTGCTGGCGACTTGCTTCCACAACGTCTTCATCTTCTCCATGAACGACGAGGTGGTGCACACGGGATTCCACCCGATGGCTCACTACTTATTCGGTGTCGCTTGCAGTCCTCGTGGCAGCCGGCCCTCCCCCTAGCTCAAAATGGCAGGTGCGGTTCCCATCCTCCTCCACGATCCGATCGTGGGTGAGGGCGTATCATGATGCCTCCCGATCAGGCTGTTTTGATAGCCGGCGCGGACGGAATGATCGGGAGCTCTCTGGTGAGACGCTTCCGAGAGGCGGGTTGGACCGTGGTCGAGACGACGCGTCGATCCGACAGTTGCGGCGACATGCGGGTGATGTTGGATCTCGACGATGATCCCTCGTCCTGGCGCCCGCCGGCGCCAGTTGGACTCGTGATTATCGCGGCAGCCATCTGCTCGACCGAAAGATGCCGTCTCGATCCCATCGCAACGTCCCGTGTTAACGTCCGGAACACGGTGGCCTTGGCGAGGGCATCCGCCGAGCAGGGGGCCTTCGTCATTCTCATCTCGACCAATATGGTGTTTGACGGCAGCCGTCCCGCACGGAAGACTTCGGATCCGGTGGAACCGCAGTCGGAATACGGGCGTCAGAAAGCAGAAGTGGAGCGCCGACTCCTCGAGCTCGGAGAGCGAGTCGCAGTCATTCGGCTGACCAAAGTGCTGGGCGACCGGCCGAGACTGATCACGGGATGGGTAGCCGCGCTGAACAGCGGTCGACCCATCCAGCCTTTCTCCGACATGGTCATGTCTCCCATTCCCGTGCAGTTCGCCGCGGAGGCTATTCTCAATATCGGCCTCAATCAGGTGCCTGGAATATCACATGCCTCCGGCGATCGGGACATCACATACGCGGATGCAGCCACTCACATCGCAGCGGCACTCGGTGCCGACCGCAGCCTGGTTCAGCCGATGTCCGCACTTGGGGCTGGCCTCCCTATCGACTGCCTCCCGAAACATACGACGCTCGACATGAGTCGTCTCACCAAGATCTGTGGCCTTCGTCCGCCGTGCGTCTGGGATGTCATCGACAGGGCGATCCGATGATATCTCACGCCACCCCTGGATCTGTAAGAGGAGAGTATCCATGACCAAGAAGCTCCCGACCGTCTCGACGTGCATCCCCAACTACAATCATTCCCGCTTCTTGCCCAACGTCATAAGCACCGTCCTCGAGCAGTCCTGCCCGCCCACCGAGCTCTTGGTCATCGACGATGGGTCAACCGATGACAGCATCCAGGTCCTGCAGGAATATGGAGACCGACACCCGATCGTCAGACTGGTGCGCAATGATCGAAACCATGGTGTCGTGTACACTCTCAATCGCTGCCTCGAGCTGGCGAAGGGCGCCTTCGTTCACTGCCTCGCGGCGGACGACTGGATTCTCCCTGGATTTTATGAACGCTCGCTCGCTCTGCTGGCCGAGCATCCGCAATCGGACATCTCGTGCACAACCTGTGTGCAGTTTGAAGATAGCACGCAGACAACCGCCTACCCCTTTCATCCCTGGAGCCTCACGCCCCGCTATTTCACACCTGATGAGCTGGTCGGCGTCAAGTCGAACGGTCACATCATCAGCCAGACTTGTCTGATCCGTCGCTCGGCTCTTTTGGAGGCGGGCGGATTCAGACCTGAGCTGCGATGGCATTGCGACTGGTTTCTCAATTGGGTCGTGGCATTTCGCAGCGGAATCTGCCACGTCCCGGAGCCTCTCGCGGTGATGCGTCTCCTCTCCACGTCCTATTCAACCGGTACGCGAGCCTGGGAGGAACAGCGGGTTGTTCTCGACCATCTCCTGCATCTGTTGAAGGATCCCCAGTACCGCGACATTCGTCCCTATTTCTCGCGAAGCGGCATTCTTTTCAGCCTGAACGATCGCCAGGCTGTCGTCCGAACTGTTTTGGAGAACCATGAGCTTTGTGATTCAGACACTCGGGGTATGGTGGTGGAGATGCTGGAGCGTGCGTACGGTAGAGACCTGGGTCCGCCGCGCCAACCAGCCTCAGCTGTCCAGTATTCGTCTGAGTACCTCGGCCCGAAGGTCAGCCGCCTGGTTGACCGGTGGAAGGCGAGTAACCGCAGGGTGGTCATCTTCGGCGCCGGGGACCACACGGCGAACCTGTTCCAATGGACGACGCTGGCCGACGCTCTGCTCGTGGGCTTGGTCGACAGCAACCCTTCTCTCCACGGCCAGTGGTATCAGGGTCTTGAGATCACGCACCCTGACCGAATCAAGTCACTTCGTCCCGATGTCATCCTGATCTCCTCCCAGGCCTACCAGGAGGCTATCTACCAAACCCTCCGTCCCCTCGAGGTCGATGGGATCGAGATCGTCCGGCTCTATGCGACGACCCGGGGATGAGCACGTCACGGTTCAGAGAGATCATCGCTTCCGGTCTCGTGAGTTAGTGTTCGTGGCCGGTAGATCCCGGGTCGGACCTGCGAGCTCTCGTAGGCGGACTCTATCTGCGCGACAATCTGGTCAGTCCAGGCGAGAGATCCGACTGCGAATACCGGTTCGGCATGCGAGACCGCCTCGCTCAGCGGCACCACTCTGATTCCGAGCACATGCCGGCCCCAGAGCGCCGGGTTGGAATCGACGAAAACGGGGACCTCGATTCCAAAGAGTCGCATTTCTCGCGCCAGCGTCTGTCCGGCCTCCCCGGCACCGTAGATGACGATCGATCGGACGCCGTTCTTGATCAAGGCCGCCACGAGGGGAGCGAAGGCCGCACGCGGGGCCTTCGCCCTCGCCGCGGCGGCGCCGACTGCACAGAGATCATTGACAGCGGCAGCGACCAGTCGCAGCCGCTGTTCTGGTGAGAGTCTCCTCCTGCGAGGCATGCCACGCACCTCTGCAAATAATGCTTCCAGACTATCGGCCGCAGCCTCCGGTTCGAGAAGGCGTTCGACGAAGTCCTTGCCCTGCTCTCCCATCATCCGCCTTGTCTCCGTTGGCATGTGAACCAGCCGGATCATGGCATCCGCCAGGGCGTCCGGGCTCGCTGATGGCACAAGGAATCCCGCTCGACCGTCCGCGATTAGCTCGTCCGCACTGCAATTGCGTGCGACGATCGCGGGCACTCCGAGCATCATCGCTTCGATCACGGTGTTGGGCAGATTGTCGATCAGGGAGGGGAACACGAGACCCATCGCCGACGCGAGAAGCGGGTAGACCCTCTTGTGCGCCACTGTACCGTGATAGTGCACTCGATCTCTGTGTTGCCCGGCGGAGCCGAGGAGGAGCTCGAGGCAGTCGAGTGGCTGCCCGATGAGGTGGATGTGAACGTTGGGACAGCGATCGAAGAAGCGGGGAAGTGCGGCGGCGAGGATGTGGCCGCCCTTGCGCCGATTGATCGCATTCACAAATGCGAGGTACGGCGAAGCGCCGGCCGTCACCGTTCGACACCACTCTCTGTCCCATTCATCCGAGTGCACGTCCAGGCATGCCGGCGGTCGAATCAGTCGAACGTCCAGGTCCAGGTATTCCCTGTAGCGGTCGCACAAAAACCGGCTCGGCGCGTAGTAGATGTCGGATGCCGCGATGGCATTCCGCTCCAGCATGAACTCCACATACCACTCCAGCGGAAACGACTCGTCTGCGGCCATGTGAACCTCGGCCTTGCGCCAGAGCGGCGAGTAAGAGCTCATGCGCATGACGATGGGCGCGTCGACATCCAGGAAGAGAGCCCCGAACTGGTAGTTCGTCACCTGGATCGCGTCGAAGGGGTGCCGCTGGTGCACTTGACTCGCCTTGTGGGCGACTCTCCAGGAAGAGGCCAACGACCCCACGGGTGTCGGGGAGGGAAGCCGCGAGAAGGCGGCCAGGCGCGAGTCGTCGTCAGGCAAGACATGGACCTTGACCCCTTCGATGTGTTCGATCACTTCGTAGTGAATGGGCAGCCCTTCGGTGTTGCAAAAGACTTCACATTCGTGTCCCCGGCGGACGAGCAGCGGCGCGAGGCGTGTCAGGTAGTTGCCGGCTCCGCTTTCATACTGGCCGATTCCAGCATAGCCGTTGGTCAGGAACCCCAGGTGCATCGGCATCACGTCGGTCGTCCTCGCCCTTTGTCAGCCATCGATGCATCTCAACTACTGTACCGAGAAAATCTCCGGAGCCGCGAGACGTCCCTGATAGGCGTCGCGAATCCTCCTCGAAATCGAGGACGCTGAGGCCAAGGAACCGATTGCGTACGCTACGACTCCTCGGTCAGCGGCCGCGTCGATCGAGATGACCTCAAGCCCGTCGATGCTCTGCCCCCACAAACGCTCGTTCGAATCTACGAAACACCTCACCGGAGCTCCGATCTCACGAAGCTCGCGCACGAGCAGCCGTCCGTTCTCTCCTGCGCCGTAGACCGCCAGCTCAACGGGCCTGCTGGCACGAACGGCGCCCAAGAGCCTCCCGAACTGCTGAAGCCTGTCACGCTCCGCCTCCTGAGCCTTTCGGACACGTCCGTAGTCTCCTTGGAGGGGCATCGTCTCCCATGTCGAAGAGGGTTGCTTCTCGGCGCGAAAGACGAGCAGAAGGGGATGGGGCGAGACAATAGCTTCAGGGCGGAGTGGATTCCACTCCCGAAAATACCATTCGTTGAAGGACGAGTCACCTACACCCTGATCGGCCACCGTGCAGCCCATTCCGCCGAATCCGTTCACGCCGTAGTAGTCGAAGAACACGGTCGGGCTGAACTGATAGAACCCGTGCTCGACGTAGTTCGACATCGGGCTCATGTGAATGATGCGACCGCCGCTCCTGAGCATCCGGTTGATGTTCATCAGAGCTTGCTTGATATCGAAAATGTGCTCAATGGTCCCCCCATCGACGATAAGCCCGAAGCGACCGATGAGCTCCTCAGGGATGGGTGAGTTCAGGTCCCACATGAAGTCGGGCCTCTCATACTCAGAGATGTCCAGCGCGTAAACGTCCAGACGCGCCAGTGCCGCCCAGAAAGCTCGATCACTCGTAAAGTGCGCGTATGGTCCATCCCTCCAACTGGGGATGTTCGTGCGAACATCGTCGGATACAACAGGCCGTGGCTCCAGGCCATCGGCGCGCATCAGATCCTGAACATCGGCAAGTGTGGCATAGACGCATTGACGGCCAAGCGTGAGCACGGGGCCGTCGAACGGCTTCCGCAAATGCTCCCGCACAAGGTATCGGAGCGCAGGTATGGCGAGCCCCATCTCAACCCCCTTTCAGAGAATGCTGCCTTCCCCCTCGAGCTTCTCGTGATTCCTTGCAACGCATCAACTTCAAGCACACTAGAGAGGCGAAAAGATCCGAGGGATCACATTTTCCCTATCATACCGCTTCTGGATGGTTCGTACCATTTCGCCGGCGAAAGCTAGCGACGCGATCGCGAAGGTCGTGGCCCCGCGCTTCACCGCATCCTCCAGACTGACAACCTCCAGACCCGTAACCACCTTGCCTTGGAGCCGCGGATCCCGGTCTACGAGGTAGAGAACCTCGATCCCGCGCGCGAGGATCTCTCCGACCATGATCCGTCCGGCTTCGCCGGCTCCGTACACGACAACGCCGTCGATGCCGTCCTTGCGAAGCCTCTCGGCAACGGCAGCAAGCCTCCGCTGCATGTCCTGCTTTGGGGCCGGTGCGAGGGGGCTCGTCCCGCCCAAAAAGGCGCAGATATCAGCACAGAGCGCGCGGCCGCGGGCGTGACGATCAAGCGGGGCAATCGGCCCATGTTCAACAGCATTTTGGCAGAGGGATACGAAGCGATCGACGGATTCTGTCGCGGAACAGTCTCTGGCAACGGCCACCCGTCCGCGCTCGCCGAGAGCGCACCTCTCATCGTCACCCATTGTAAGGATCCGGATCATCGCGTCAGCGAGATCGCCGGCGCGATTCGGATGAACCAGCAGACCCGCACCCGATCCCGTCATCAACTGATCGTGACCCGATTGAGAGGGGGCGATAACCGGGGTCCCGAGAGCCATCGCTTCGATCACGGTATGTGTCTGGCCACCGGCCACCGCGGGGGCAACAACCCCCCGAGCAGCCTCGACCATCGGGTAGAGTCGTCGCCCCTCCTGAAAACCGTGATAGTGGATATGGCTGCGAAACCCGCCTGACTGGTCGAGCAGAGCCTCCCATGAGCCCTGATTCAGACCGACCAGATGGATGTGGGCGTCGGGGCACTCGGAGAAGACCCGTGGAAGCGCATCCGCCAGGACATGAGCCCCATTCACTCGACTCAGCGGCCCGACGAAAAGCAGGCTCCGTTGATTCCGGATTCCCGTGTCGGTACACCAGGCAGTGTCCCACTCGTCGCGGGCAGGATCGATCACGGCTGGAGGGGGGATGATCGGCACATGCAGGCCCAGCATTTCGTGCAGTCGCCCTGCGAGCAGAGAGTTTGGCGCATACTGATAAGAGGCGGTGCGGAGAGCAGCACGCTCGAGCATCTCCGCAACGCTGTCCATGCTTGTCTGCGACAGGCCGTAGGACTGGCGCACCAGCGCGAGGTCGCGATCAAACCGAGCTATCATGGGCACGGGCAGGTCAACGAACAGTCCGCTGAACCGAGCGCTGGTTACGTGGATGACGTCGTAGGGACGGCGGGAATGTGCGCTCTCGAGCGATTCGGCGACGCTCATCGCCGCAGCGAGTCCCTCTCTGATCTCGAAGACGACGGGAAGACGATCGAAATCGGTCGTCTCGTTCGTCATGGGACATCCAATGAGGCGGCAGCCGTGTTTCCGGATACCCTCAGAATCGCGGCTCAATTCGTTTTCAGACGCGCAGAGGAAAATGTCGCACGTATGCCCCCGTGTTGTGAGGAGGCTGGCCATGTGTTGCACATAGCGGCCCAATCCCCCAAAGAAGCCGCATTCAGCGATCTCACTGGTCACGAACGCGACGTGCATCGGGGATCTCACAACATTCGCTGCGGATTCTGTCTGAGCCATTCGTCCAGGAACACCAAGAGCCAGATCGGATTTGGGTTGCCACTGTCGACAATTTCCAGGACGCCTTCGGGCCGCAGGAGCGCGAAAAGAGGCGACTGGGGATCGGAAAGCCGCTGTCGAACTTCACCGTGGAGGATACCGCCGGGTGCGAACCACCTCTGCAGGGGGACTCCGAAGCCCATCTTCGGCCGATGGACGAAGTCCTCGGGATAGTATCGCTGGAGAAGCTTCTTGAGGAGGAGCTTGCCTGCGAATTGCCCCGCACCGTCCCGTGCGATGCTCAAGTCTTCCGGGATCGTAGCGGCGAATTCGAACACCTTCGCGTCGACAAGCGGGGTCCGGACTTCGAGTCCGTGCATCATGCTCGCGGTATCGACCTTCGTGAGAATCGAGAATGGAAGGTAGGTATGGATATCGAGGGCCTGCGCGATGTGGGCGGGCGTGGAGCCGCGCGCTGCCGAGAATGCCCGTTCGAATGTCTCGAGGGGCTGGTCCACCACATCGCGGTACTCCGGACGCCAAAGCGCCCGGCGTTGCGAACGCGTTGTCTGCTGTTTGAGAGCCAACCAGCTCGGCAGACTTGGCCTGTTCGGGAATGCGCGCTGCTTCCAGGCAGGTTGATCATCCTGGTTGATCCATCGTCTCCACGTCGAATAATCGTTGTAGCCACCGAACGCTTCGTCTCCACCATCTCCAGAGAGAACCATGGGGACCTCGCGGCGAGCGAGTCGGCTGAGGTAATAGGTCGGCAACGCTGAGCTGTCCCCGAAGGGCTCGCCATAGTGCTTGACGAGCGATGGTAGGAGTCCCAGGCAATCCGCTCGCACAACCTCTACCCGGTGGGAAGCGTTCCACCGGCCTGCTGCGATCTCCGCATACCGGACCTCGCTGAATTCCTCCTCATCGAACCCAATTGTGAAGGCCCGCACCGGCTCGTTGAGGATCTGCGTCATATAGGCCAGGACGCAGCTGGAATCGATTCCGCCTGAGAGGAAAGCCCCAAAAGGCACATCGGAAACTAGGTGAGCACGGACCGAATCCCTGAGGACGTCGTCGAGTCGATCCAGCCATTCGGCTTCCGTCCACGCGTGATTGGGCCGGAATTCGACTCGCCAATACTCTCGTGGGCCCTCAGTACGGCCGTCGAACCGGAATGTGATGCTGTGGCCCGGGGGCAGCTTGTAGACACCTCTGTAGGCAGTCTTCGGAGCGGGGATGTACTGAAGACAGAGATACTGGTCGATAGCGCGAAGATCCAGCTCCGACGGGAATCCCGGGACGCAGCGCAACGACTGGAGCTCGGAGCCGAAGGCGACGCAACGATCGTTGATCAGGTAATAAAGAGGCTTGATGCCGAGATGATCGCGTGCGAGGAAGATCTTCTGCTCCGGATTGCTGACCAGGGCGAAGGCGAACATCCCTCGGAATCGGTCCACGCACCGTTCGCCCCATTGCTCGTACCCATGCACGATGACTTCAGTGTCCGAATTCGTGCGGAATTGATGACCATGCGCGATGAGCTGACGCCTCAGCTCCCGGAAGTTGTAGATCTCACCGTTGAACGTCACCCAGACTTGTCCGTCCTCATTCGAGATCGGCTGGCGGCCCCCTGCCAAATCGATGATCGCCAGCCGGCGGTGACAGAGGCCCGTACCTCCCATCAGCTCGATACCCTCCCCGTCCGGCCCACGGTGAGCCAAGGCCTTGGTCATGGCGCCAAGAACCTCCGACGACACTTCGGTCCCGTCGATCGCAACCAGCCCGGCGATGCCGCACACAGCTAGGCCATCACCCAGTCACGATCTGAAGGGAGGTGCGCCTGGATCAGGCAGGGAAAGCGGAGGAATTCCGAGGCCATGGGGGGAACCGGCAGGCGTATCAATCACACGCGTGTGCAGCCACACGCGTGTGCAGCGGAAAACCTCCGGGACGGGAGGGCGCCAGCCGGTGCTGTACACGCGGCAGAATATAGGGCACCGTGCGCTCGGAGTCAATGAATGCGAGCCGATGTTCCTTGACATGTGAAACCGGGCGCCCTATGTTTGCCGCGTGCTAAGGGAGTGGGTTACCCGTCGCCAATGCTCTGACAATGACGTGGTCAGCGGAGCAAATGGATAGCTATTCCAGAATGTCAATCCCGATAGCACCGGCAGCCGCGCGGGCGTGGTGGGGTGAGATTGGGCGGGCCTAGCGGACCGTTGCCCGGGCTCGACATCTCACGGCTTGGTCCGATGGGAGCTCCGCGCGTGTCTAAGGCCCTGGCCCGAATGCGCCGATTGTAAGATCGGGGGATGAGAATTGCGGGTGCGCACGTACTGCGAGGACATGAGCCGACCAAGGACTTGACAGGGGAGTGACGATGGGGACAACTGCGGATCTCGCCCAGGGCAAGATAAGGACTCTCGAGGAATTGGAGCCGGCCATCAGGGAGGAGAAGAATGCCGGCAAGAGGGTGATCCACTGTCACGGCGTTTTCGATCTTCTACATGTTGGACACATCAAGCACCTCCAGGCTTCGAGGGACCTAGGCGACATCCTCGTTGTAACGATCACACCGGACCGGTACGTGAACAAGGGTCCGCATCGCCCTGCCTTCACTGAGCGCCTGCGGGCTGAAGCGCTGGCGGCTCTCTCGACTGTGGACTATGTGGCCGTCAACGCATGGCCGAGTGCCGTCGAGACCATCAAGCTCCTCCGCCCTCATGTATTCGTGAAGGGGTTCGTCCGGGATGGCGGCCAGCGTGACCACACCGATGCGATTGAAGCGGAAGAAGAGGCGATCCGCTCGGTAGGGGGACAGCTGATGCTCACCGACGAGGAAACATTCAGCGCCACGAATCTCATCAATCGGAACTTCGATGTCTTCCTGCCGGATGCCAAGGCATTCCTGGAAAGATTTCGTCAGCACCACACGGCCGAGGAGATGACCGGCCGGCTTCAGGAGATCAGGGAGATGAAGGTCCTCGCGATCGGCGAAACCATCATCGACGAATATGTCTTCTGTGAAGTCATGGGTAAGGCCAACAAGGATCCGATCCTCGCGGGACGATTTCTCCATTCGGAGAAATACGGGGGCGGGATCCTGGCGATCGCCAATCACCTGGCCCCTTTCTGTGATCATGTCGGGCTACTGAGTGTCCTGGGTGAGGTGGACTCGCAGATCGATTTCATCACCACGAAGCTTGATGGCAACGTCCATGCCCATTTCGTCCGCAAACCGGAATCTCCGACGATCGTCAAACGGCGCTTTTTGCAGGACTACATGTCGATCAAGCTCTTCGAAATGTATGTCATGCAGAACGAGCAAATGAGCCCTTCGGAAGAAGCGGTGTTCTGCCAGAAGCTCAAGGATCTCCTCCCCCGCTACGATGTCGTCGTGGTCGCTGACTACGGGCACGGCCTCTTCACCGAGAGAACCATCGACCTCCTCGCCGAAAGGGCACGATTCCTCGCCGTCAACGCGCAGACCAATGCCGGCAACCGTGGGTTCAATTTCATTTCCCGCTATCCGAGAGCCGACTACATATCCATCGATGAGCCCGAAGCCAGGCTCGAGACTCGCAATCAGAAGGCGGACATCAAGGATCTGATCCTGTCGATTTCGAAGAAAACATCTTGCAAGCGCCTGCTCGTCACCCGCGGAAAGCACGGTGTGTGTTGCTATGAAGAAGGGCAGGGGTTCTCGGAGGTTCCCGCCTTCGCCGTCAAAGTCGTTGACCGCCTCGGTGCGGGGGACGCGGTCCTTGCGATGACTGCGCCGTGCGCTGCACTGGGCTTGCCGATGGACGTTGTGGGCTTCATCGGAAATGTGGCCGGGGCGGAAGCTTGTGGGATTCTTGGGAACAAGAGCGGGATCGACCGCGCCAGCTTTTTCCGCCACATCACCTCGCTGCTCAAGTAGGATTGACTGAGGAGGAGACATGGCACGCCGTGGGTGGCATGGGATCGTCGCCGAGTACGCGCAGCTTCTGGGTGGCCTCTCGATGCGGGATCGGCGCGGCAGGGAGCTCGGGCCTGACGCAGGTCTGGTCCTGTGGCGAAAGCTCACCGTCGCTCTGCGAAGAAAGAAAGGGACCATCTACCTGATCGGAAACGGAGCGAGCGCGTCGATGGCCAGCCATGTGGCGGCAGACCTGGCCAAGAATGCACGCATCCACACCGAGGTCTTCTCAGACCTCTCCCTCATCACGGCGATCTCGAACGACATGGGGTACGAAAACGTCTTTGCCGAACCTTTGCGCCGCCGCAGTCGCCCGGGGGACATGCTCGTCGCCATAAGCAGCTCGGGAAGATCTCCAAACGTGCTCTCCGCCACCGACCTTGCAGCGTCACGGCACCTGACAATCGTCACACTTTCCGCTATGGAGCCCGGTAATCCCCTGCGGTCGATGGGGGACCTGAATGCCTATGTCGCAGCTCCGACCTACGGCAAGGCCGAGAGCTGCCATGCCACGATCCTTCATAGCTGGATGGACCTCGTCGTCATCGACGGAGCCGGGCGGGCGTCGACCCATCTCGGACAGCCGCAGGCGGAGAGGTCGTGAGTTACGAGATGCTTTTCGACCGATCCCGACTGAGGATCGAGCCTCTTGCCGAGAGGACGCACGATCTCGGCCGGGAAGCTGTCCGGGAGTTGACGGACACGGGATGCGAGAACGGGGATCTTGCCGCCGTAGCCGATCGTATTCATTCGGCTCGGCAGCGCGGTTCCTCGGTTGTACTGATGCTCGGTGCGCATGTGCTGCGGGATGGCGTCCAGCGTTACGTCATCGACTGGATGGAGCGGAATCTGGTTACGTGCGTCGCCATGAATGGCGCCGGCGTGATCCATGACTACGAGCTGGCGCTGATCGGCGCCACTACCGAGAGCGTCGCGCGCTACATCTCTGAAGGGCAGTTCGGGCTTTGGAGAGAGACTGGCGTGATCAATGACATCGTGACATCAGCCGCGCGAGCGGGGTTGGGGATGGGAGAGGCGGTTGGCAGGGCAATCGAGGAGGGCCGGCTGCCGCATCGGGATATCAGCGTGCTCGCGGCCGGCGTCCGCACCGGCACCCCCGTCACCGCTCATGTCGGCATCGGATACGACATCGTTTTCCAACACCCCAATTGCGACGGCGGTGCATACGGAGCCACCAGCTATCGCGATTTCCTCCGGTTCGCTCACACGATTGAAAGCCTGGAAGGTGGCGTGCTCATGAATTTCGGTAGCTCGGTGATGGCCCCGGAGGTTTACCTGAAGGCGTTGGCCATGGCTCGCAATGTTGCCAAGCAGGAGGGGCGGAAGATCGCCCATCTGACGACGCTTGTGTGCGATTTGCAGGATCTCCCGGCAGACTACCATCACGAACCGGTCCGAGGCAGCGCAGCCTACTACTTCCGGCCGTGGAAGACGATGCTCGTTCGCACGGTGGCAGATGGCGGCGAGAGCTTCTATGTGCGTGGGAGGCATGCGGAGACCATACCCCAGCTCTGGTCGGCCCTCTCCCGACTGACCGCCGCTCAGCCAACTGCGACGAACAAGGACGGCGCACGGTGAATTGGCGCGAGAACCCCAACGGGTTCCAATCCGTGCTCGTGACGGGAGGAGCTGGGTACGTGGGCAGCGCCCTGATCCCGCAGCTGCTCAGCGACGGTTACGACGTGAAGGTGATCGACCTGTTCTGGTTCGGGGATGATGTTTTCGGTGAATCGCACAAGCACCCGCGCCTCCGGCTCGCACGACTGGATATCCGAAACACAGAGCAGCTGAAGCGGGAGTTGAAGGGCACCGATGTGATCATCCATCTGGCCTGCATATCGAACGACCCCAGCTTCGAGCTTGACCCGAATCTCTCGAAGTCCATCAACTACGACGCCTTCGTGGGACTCCTCAGCGGTGCGATCGAATCGGGTGTCCGCCGGTTCATATATGCGAGCTCGTCGAGCATCTATGGGGTGAAGGAAGAGAAGGACGTTCGCGAGGACTCGCCTCCATTCCCTCTGACGGACTACTCGAAGTACAAGCTGGCGTGCGAGCGGCAGCTCCTGGACGTCAACCCTCGCGGAATCGAGCGGGTGATCGCAAGGCCTGCAACCGTTTGTGGGTATGCTCGCCGACTGCGCTTGGATTTGACGGTCAATATTCTCACGATGCACGCCCTAGTGAATCGCAAGATCCGTGTCTTCGGCGGAAAGCAGCTCAGGCCGAATCTGCAGATCGCCGACATGGTGCGGGCCTATGAGACATTGCTATCTGCCCCCGCCGAAAAGATCGACGGCCAGGCATTCAACATCGGCTACCAGAACCGCTCAGTCGAGGAGCTTGCGCTCCTGGTGCGAGAGACGATCGGTGACCCTGGCATTGCCATCGAACACGTGCCGACCGACGACGGCCGGTCTTACCACATCAATTCCGACAAGATCGGCGCCGTGTTGGGATTCAAGCCGGAGCACACGATCGAGGACGCGGTCCGGGATCTGGCGGAGAAGTATCGCGCCGGATCGATTCCGGATCCCATGACAGACCGTCGGTACTACAATATCAGGACCATGCAGGCCTTGAAGTTCATTTGAGAGTGGATCGCAAGGGAAGCGGCGGATGACGATATGTTGAGTCACGACGAGCTCACCGCCACCGCACGCCGCATCCGCGGGTTGCTCGTGCAGATGTCGCACAGGGCGGGAGCTCCTCACCTGGGATCTTCGCTTTCATGCGTGGATATTCTCGTTGCCAGCTACTTCGCAGCGTTGCGAATTGATCCACAGCGGCCCGACGCCGTCGATAGGGACCGGTTCATTCTGAGCAAAGGTCACGCAGTGACAACTCTGTACGCTACCTTGGCCCTGCGGGGGTTCTTCCCGGTGGAGCAACTTGTGGACTTCGGGGTGGCAGGAGGACACTTGCCGGAGCACCCGAGTCCGGGATGCGTTCCGGGACTGGAGGCGGCGACGGGGTCGCTCGGGCATGGTCTCTCGCTCGGGATCGGGATGGCACTGGCCTCGAGGATTCTTGGGGTTTCCTACCGCGTCTACGTGACGCTGAGCGATGGGGAGTGCAACGAAGGGTCTGTCTGGGAAGCGGCCCTCATGGCGCCGGCCAAGGGGCTGGAGAATCTCGTGGTCATTGTGGACTTCAATAAGTGGCAGGCGACGGGACGGAGCACGGAGGTGCTGGCACTGCAACCGCTCCGCGAGAAGTGGGAGGCCTTTGGCTGGAGCGCGTTGGAGGTAGACGGGCATGATATGGATGAGCTGGCGAGTGCCTTGACGCGCGTGCCCGATGGGAGCCGGAAACCAGTCGCCATCATAGCCCACACGGTTAAGGGCAAGGGGATCTCGTTCATGGAGGATGACAATAACTGGCACTATCGAATTCCAAATCTCTCGGAGGTCGAGGCGGCGCTCCGGGAGCTGGGGCACCCGTGAGAGACGCTTTCGCAAAGGAGCTCACGGATCTTGCGGGCCAGGATGATCGAATCGTGTTGCTCTCCGGGGACATTGGAAACCGGATGTTCGACGATTTCAAGGGGCGCTTCCCGGACCGCTTCTTCAACTGTGGTGTCGCCGAGGCCAACATGACCAGTGTGGCCGCCGGGATGGCGATGTGCGGACTGCGACCCGTCACCTACACCATCGCATCCTTCAATACGGTTCGGTGCCTGGAACAGATCCGGCTCGACGTGTGCTACCACCGGCTGCCCGTCCTGATCGCCGGCGTCGGTGGCGGGCTCTCCTACGCCGAGAACTGTGCCAGCCACCTTTCGTGCGAGGACATCGCGATGTTGAGAGTTATTCCCAACATGACGGTCATCTGTCCCGGCGATGTACATGAGGTCCGCGGAGCGCTCCGGGCGGCCCTCCTGCATGATGGTCCTGTCTACCTGCGGCTGGGCAAGAAGGGGGAACCTGCCGTCCACTCCAGCGAGCCGCCCTTCGTGATCGGGAAGGGGATCGTCATCCGACAGGGGCAGGAAGTATGCCTGCTGAGCACCGGCAACGTGCTCCCTCTGGCGGTTCGATCGGCAGACGCCTTGGAGGCTCTCGGCATTTCGACTCAGGTGGTCAGTTGTCATACCGTCAAACCGCTCGACCATGACCTCCTGGCCGAAGCTTTTTCCCGCTTCCGCCTCGTCGCCACGCTGGAGGAGCACTCGGTGCTTGGGGGCCTCGGGGGGAGCGTCGCGGAGTGGGTGACTGATCATGAACCATCGAGGGCCGTGCTCCTCCGGTGCGGGACTGCCGACGCCTTTCCGCCAGGTGCCGGACACCAGGAGTACATGCGGCAGATCCATGGCCTCGTCCCAGGAGATATCGTCCGGAGGGTGCAGCAGCTTTTGAAAGCGAGCGTTTCAGCGAGGTAGAGCCAGCAGATGAAGACAACTGCGGCTATCCTGGTGGACCTGGGTCAACCACTTCGCGTTGTCGAGCTGGAAGTCCCCGCGCTACGGGCCGGCCAGGTTCTTGTGCAGATTGCGTTCTCCGGGGTTTGTCACACGCAGGTCCTTGAAGTCAGGGGGTACCGGGGCGCCGACAGGTTCCTCCCACACTGCTTGGGCCACGAAGGTAGTGGGCTAGTGCTCGACGTCGGACCCGGAGTGACGAAGGTGAAACAGGGCGACCATGTCGTCCTCTCATGGATCAGGGGAAGCGGGGCTGACATTCCAGGGACTGTCTACGGGTGGGCAGGGCGCGGGGTGAATGCGGGCGGGGTCACCACATTCAGCCGTCACGCAGTCGTCAGCGAGAACCGGCTCACGCTCATGCCTGACGGCCTAGGTCCGGAGACGGCCGCCCTGCTCGGATGTGCGGTGGCTACGGGTATGGGTGCCGTATTCAACACTGCTTGTCCGCGTCCCGGGCAAAGCCTGGTTGTGTTTGGAGCTGGTGGAGTCGGGCTGTGCGCCGTGGCCGCGGCAGCCACTGCCGGATGCATGCCGGTAGTCGCCGTCGACGTGCTGCCACAGAAGCTCGAAACTGCCGTGCATCTGGGGGCGACTCACACGCTCCTTGCGACCGATTCGGTAGATCTGCTCGCGGAGGTCACGCGGATATGTTGCGGGGCTCCGGATTTCGCCATCGAGGCGACGGGGCGCCCGGCGATCATGCTCGCCGCTCTGCAGTGCGTGCGCAGCCAGGGGGGGACCGCTGTTGTTGTCGGAAACGCTCGATACGGGGAGACGCTGACGATCGACCCGATGCTTCTCAACGCCGGAAAGCGACTTCTGGGTACCTGGGGCGGCGATACGATACCAGACAGGGATTTCCCGAGATTCGCGAAGATACTCGCGCTGAATCGGTTCGATCTCGGGACGCTCCAGTCGGCCCCCTACAGTCTCTCCGATGCCAATCGTGCGATCGAGGATCTCGAACAGGGGAATGCGATCCGTCCGCTGATCGACCCGGCCCGGGAGTGAGCACCCCGTGTTGATCGGCGTCGATTTCGACAACACGATCGCATGCTACGATGTGGTCTTCCATCGGGCGGCATCCGAAAGAGGACTGCTTACCCCTGAGATACCAGCCGAGAAGGAAGCGGTTCGGAACCACCTCCGACGAATCGGCCGGGAAGAGGCGTGGACGGAGCTGCAGGGTGAAGTGTACGGCAGACGGATGCACGAGGTCCTCCCCTTCCCTGGTGTTCTTGAGTTCTTCGCCTGTTGCCGGGGCAGAGGCGTGTCCGTCTGGATCATAAGTCACAAGACCAGGCAGCCCTACGCGGGGCCGGCCTGCGATCTCCACTGCGTGGCCCTGGATTGGTTGGCCTTTCATGGCTTCACCGAGTTGGCGCGCATCGTCTTCGAGCTGACGAAAGAGAGGAAACTCGAACGGATCCGCGAGGCGAGGTGCACGCACTTTGTGGACGACTTGCCGGAGTTCCTATGCGATCCCGAATTCCCGGCCGGCGTCCAACGGATCCTGTTCGATCCCCACCGCCGCAATCCTGGGAGCTCGTGCTTCCGACAGGCAGTCTCTTGGCCGGAGTTGGAGCACCTCCTCTTCAACTCCGATAATGCGAGATTGGGGTGAAGGAAGGAAGAGACAGGTGGCATACGTCGACTTCATCATGAACGTTCACAGATCCACTACGCGCGACTATGTCGGGCGCGTCACGCAGCACGACAAGGCGGTTTGCGCAGAGATTGCATGTCAGTTCGGCAAGGACTACTGGGACGGTGAGCGGCATCTGGGCTACGGCGGATACAGATACGATGGACGCTGGCGGAGCGTTGCCGAGGCCATGGCACGCCACTACGGCTTGAAGCCGGGTGCATCAATCTTGGACGTGGGGTGTGGCAAGGGCTTCCTTTTGTACGAGCTCGCTCAGGTGGTGCCGGGAGCCCGCGTCGCCGGCATCGACCTCTCTGGGTACGCAATCGAGAACGCCAAACCGGAAGTCAAACCGTATCTGACTGTCGGGACGGCAGCCCGCTTGCCCTTCCCCGATCATGCGTTCGATTTCGTCGTCTCGATCACGACGCTTCACAATCTGTACATCCCCGATCTATTTTCCGCGCTGAATGAAATCGAACGCGTTGGCAAGGCCGCCAAGCACGTGTGCATTGAAGCCTATAGGAACGAACGCGAGAAGATGAACCTGCTCTACTGGCAGCTCACGTGCCGCGCATTCCACACGCCAGAGGAATGGGAGTGGATCTTTGAACAGGCCGGATACACTGGAGACTACTCCTACATCGTTTTCGACTAGTCGCGCACCGGTCGCCCTGCCATGCTTCAGACGGTCGAGTGAGAAACCGCTGCGGGAGAGGCCGCTGGCAACGTGAATTCGACTATCCGACCGAGATCAGAGCAATCCGAGACCAACAGCTTTCCTTCGCGGGCGGCCATGCCGCCAGGCGCCCAGTGCCATCCCCGGCCGATCGCCATGTGGAGACCTCGATCAGGTCGATACCACCAGACACATTTCGATCCCCCGTCCGCGACGTAGACGGATGAGTCGTCACCCACGCAGACGCACTCGGGGGAGAAATCCTCACGCCGCAGTCCTGGAGGGGTCGGAAGAACGGCGACTCGATCTCCCGCGGTGGTCAAGACCTGGACGCGTCTCCGAACTTCGCGTTCGACCACGACTAGATTCCCGTGTGCGTCGATTGCGAGATCGCTCGGTTGTACAAACTGCTCCCCTGCCGCGCCCGTCATGCTGCCGATCAACTGCCAGTTCCCGTCGAAAGTCAGAATGGTGCGGTGGGCGAAGTCCACGACGTAGGCGTGCTCGGCCGACGCGGCGAGCACAAAAAGGGCGTCACCGGGCCGCCGGAGGAGCACACCAAAAGAGCCATCAGCCCCGAGCCGGCATATGCGCCTGCCCCCCCAATCACAGATCAGAGCACCGCTCCCACCCCTCTCGATCGTGATTCCGATGGGGCAGCCGAGATCGTCCCATCTGGAGATTTCCTCGCCCGCCGCTGTGAGATGCGAGACGGAGCCGGCAGTGTGACCGGTGACCCAAATGCTCCCATCGCGGGCGAACGCGAGCCTCCCGCCCACCGGACACGCTGGCGTAAGAACTCGCGACTCAACGCGATGTGCTTTCTCCATCTCCGCCAAGACGGGCCCGATACCCTCAATGGAGGATAACGCCAGTCGCTCGACAACTCGCGAGACCGTCTCGGCCGGCGCTCCGCAGGTGAGAGCGAGGGAAAGGAGCTCGATTCCGTGTTCCGCCTCACCGTGGCGTATCTCGCTCGCGATGAAGTCGACGACCAGATTGTTGGTTGCAGCGTCCAGCGGATCGGCGAGCAACCGTCCGACGATCGCCTCTCGTACCGACGCGATCGAGACCGAAAAAGGTGGCACGGGCTCAATCCCGTCGACCGGCTTCTTGCTCAGATCAACAGCCACGATGTCCCCGGTCGCCTTCATTACGCTCAGCCGTCCTCCCGATGCTCGAAGTCGAGTGGGACGTTGGATACTGTGCCCCAGCCCCTTGAATAGCTCCCTCCCGAGCGAAACAATTGGAACTCCATCTGGATCGAGGATGACAACCTGATCGCTGCTCTGGTCCGCGACGCACAGCAAGTACCGCGCGCCCCGTGCGTCGCAACGACCGGCGGCCTCTCTTGCGTCGAGAACGGCTATGCCAGACGGACGCGCAAGCCACGATGGGACAACTCCCACGCGATCCCCCGTCGGCGACAGTACCTCGATCTCCGGACGACCATTTCCGCAGACAAATAGCCTGTCTCCCTCCGCGTCGTCTGGGGCCGCCCAGAAGCAGAGGCTTGTCGGAGAAACCGTTTCCGCCAAAGCATCAGGTGGTGGTAACGAGCGCTCCCAGCTCACCTCTCCGCCAGGTGAGACCGATAGCACTCGCCCCGCTGATCCGATGTAACGTACGCCCCTGCGCCCGAGGGCGAGGTCTGAGACAGAGCCAACGGGAATGTTTCGGAGGACATCTGCCTCGGAGGGAGCATGCACGATGACCACATCACTTCCGCAGATTACGGCCAACCGGCCGTTGGCAAGGATCGCCAGCGAGCGCGTCTCGGCCGGGAGGCGGTAGAGCGACGTCTCGAACGACGTCAGTGAGACCATGAGAAGTGTCTCGTCGTCACCGAGGAGGAACCCTGCAAGACCGCATAACGCCGCCTGGCGATACGTGCTTGGAAGCGATTGGGGACAGATCCCCAGCCATGGCCCGATCCCGAAGAGGATCGTGTCCCTATCGACAAGGAGCGTCGAATTCTCGTTGGTGGCGACGGAGAGAGGGTAATGCAGCAGCCCTCCGTCGAGGAACGCGGTGCGCCTCCCATCGTCCAGCGTGCCCGCAAACAGGCGGGCCTCGGCGTAGGTCGCGCGTGCCGCCCATCGATGACACTTCTCGCTATCGACCTCGAGCAATGAGTGGCCTCTCCCGTCGGCGACAAAAGCGGTCACGCCGGTGTGCGTGGCGATGGCGACGGGATCGGTAAGCTGAGCTGCGAGCCCCCATTCGTCGATCAGTGT
This sequence comes from Acidobacteriota bacterium, assembly GCA_016191015.1. Taxonomy (GTDB): domain Bacteria; phylum Acidobacteriota; class CAIWXX01; order CAIWXX01; family CAIWXX01; genus JACPPM01. The sequence goes on from JACPPM010000211.1 coordinate 23,279, forward strand.
TCCAGCGCGGTCAAGGCGACGGCACGCGTACGACCCGTCGATTCTGACCAGAACGAAGAGCCCACCGTTGGCTGGGGCAGCGATCGCCATCGGAACCGCTTCGCTTCCGACGTCGACACGGGCCATCTTCCCGGTCGTGACTTCGACCCTCCACACCCTCCCCCGTTCGCGGTCCAACAAGTAGAGGTCATCGTTCGCTGTCATCCGGCAGTCGGTATCCTGATCTAGCCGAACAGGCAATCGGGCCAATTCGGCCAATACAGGGGGATCTTCCGGGCCGCGGTGATCGCATGAAATGAGAGCTACCTTTCCAGCGAACACTAGTGGACCCCGGCTATCTTCTCAGATCCTTCGACCTCTCCCGAACGGGACAGGAGGCCTAAGGAGGAGAAGAGGACTGGAGCGACGAGCTCGAGCCCACGATTCCATCGTTCATGTGGCCGGGGTTCATCAGTCATCGGGGGATTATACCGTCGTCGTGTTCCTGGGTTCCAAACCCGCGGCCACGTTTCGCGCATGCTCATCGCCGCCGGCGATCGCGTTTCTCACTTCCGTTTCCAGCTCCGAGTCGGTCAGCTCTCGCTTCGGATGGCCAAGCGACGACATCCTCACTACCGGGTCTTCGTGAACCAGAAAGAGCCGCCGAGGGGACGCATCCCGATTGGGGCACCCTCCATCCAGAGACGTGCCAACACCCCCACCAGATCGGACTTTTGCTGAATGTACGCGTTTGGCAGGAGTACTCGAAACGACTCAGATGCGTGCAAGAGTACGGCACCCAGCATGTATTGCTCGGAGTACATCCGATTGATCCACGAGGTTTGATAGTCATTCGGCCAGAAGATGTCGTGGAGATGCACGAAGACGCCCGGTGGAAGCGATGGAAGAATGTCCAGGAAGAAGACCACCACATCGGAATTCTGAATCACGCGGTGAGATCCATCGAGAAACAGCACATCTCCCGGCATGAGCTGGTCAAAGACGTGGAGGTCGATGTCCTGTAGTGAGATCCGATGGATACAGGCGCAGAGCTCCTCGACATCTGTCCGCGGTTGGGGATCCACAGCGATCAGCTGGGTCGAAGGACTGTGCTTCCTGATCGCAGCGGCCGCAAAGTGAGTGGAGTAGCCCGACCCGATCTCGATGCAACGCCCGGGCCTTCTGTCGGCGATCATCCCGTAAAGAGCGACCGCGTCAAGACCGGAAAAATACTCGTTGCTCCACAGATCCCTCGGCAGAGCCATCAGGTCGCCGGTATACCTGTCCAGCGACCTCAACAGCTCCGCATAGCGGCCATGCCCCGCGCTCAGGATTCTTTCGAGGCCGCCATGAACGGGACGGTCCTCCCCGTAGCGGCATCGCAATGAGAAGCTCGCCGGATGAAAGTCCTCTACGAGCAGACCAGGCATGGGTCAGGAAAACCGGCCATCGAGACCGGACGCAGCGAGTCCTCTAGCGATTGCCAGGACATCATACACGACCGATGAGACGCTCAGGGGATTGCCCAGCATTAATCTAAGATTAGGTCCGATCTTCGGGCACGTCAAGGGAAGTGGAGGTCCAGATTCCACGCGCCGGCCAAGTGGGAGGCCTCAAGGCGGGCTCGACCACGGCGGTCGACTTCCCCATGCAGAGACATTCGTGCGCGACAAGAGCAGACCCACCGCGCACCCGATCTGCTGTAAAATCGCGGAGACAATGAAGAGTGCCGACGACGTTTCCAGCAGGGGGGCCGTTCGCCCCCGTGTCGCGGCTTTGGGTCTGTCCTGCTCGGGGCCGGCCAAGAGATGAAACCTACGACTGTGGCGGTCCTGGGCGCGGGCGGTATGCTGGGTTCCATGATCGTGGACGAGCTGAGCCGCGACGGCCGACTGGAGGTGATCGCGGCGGCCCGCGATGAGCTCTGGACTCACGAGGGTCCGAAACGTGTTCCCGGGGCACGGTGGTGCTCGATCGAGATCGGAGACCGTCACCCGACCATGGCGGCACTTCGCGCTCTTGGGCCAGTCGATTGGTTCGTTAACGCGACCGGGATCATCAAGCAACGCATCCGCGATGATCGTCCGAGCGACGTGGAGGCCGCCGTCCTTGTGAACGCCCTCTTTCCTCACTGGCTGGCGGCGGCGGGACGCGAGCTTGGGGCGAAAGTGCTTCAGATCGCGACCGACTGTGTGTACTCGGGCGGCAGAGGCGAATACGTGGAAACGGATACACACGACGCCGTGGATGTATATGGCTGGACGAAGAGCCTCGGCGAGGTGCCTGGGCCCGGATTCTATTCGCTGCGATGCTCGATCGTCGGTCCCGAACCTCGGAGGTCTGTGTCGCTCCTCGAGTGGTTCCGCCGCCAACCCGCGCACGCCGCAGTATCGGGCTACGCGAATCATCGCTGGAATGGCGTCACGACACTGCATTTCGCCCGCATCTGTGGGTCCGTCATTCGTGGCAATCTGGCTCTTCCCAATCTGCAGCACGTGGTCCCATCTGGGGAGATCACAAAGAATGACCTGCTGCGCTGTTTTGCGGACTCGTTCCACCGGCGCGACGTCACGATCACCCCCGTCGACACGCCGAATCCGATCAATAGGACCTTGAGTACGCTGAATCTGGATTGCAATCACTTGATCTGGAGCGATGCCGGCTACCCTGGCGGACCTCCGACAATCCGGCAAATGATTGCAGAGCTGGCGGCGTTCGACTATCGTCTCAAGGACACGCGCACATGAAAGTCCTCACGATCCTGGGAACACGCCCTGAGATCATTCGTCTCAGTCTGATCATCGGCAAGCTCGATCGGCTCTCGCGTCATGTTCTCGTGCACACGGGTCAGAACTACGACGCGCATCTCACCGACATCTTCTTCCGCCAACTGGGCATCCGCCCCCCGGACCACCGTTTCGAGGCGAGAGGGAGTTTCGGGCAGCAGGTGGGAAGCATCCTCCAGGAGTGTGAGAAGGTACTCCAGGCCGAGAAACCGGATCGTGTCCTGATCCTGGGAGACACCAACAGCAGCCTCGCAGCAATCGTTGCGAAACGGCTCGGCATTCCCGTCTATCACATGGAGGCCGGCAATCGGTGCTTCGACGATACAGTCCCCGAAGAGGTCAACCGAAGGATCGTGGATCACGCGAGCGACGTCCTGCTGCCCTACACGGAGCGGAGCCGAATGAATCTGCTTCGCGAGGACATCGCAGGCCACCGCATCTACGTCACCGGTAACCCGATCAACGAAGTGATCCGGCACTTTGATGCCCAGATCGGTGCCTCTCCTATTCTCACTGATCTCGGGCTAGCGTCCCTTGGTTACTTCCTCGTCACGATGCACCGCCAGGAAAACGTCGACCTCCCGCGGCGGCTCGCAGATCTCATCAGGGCCCTGGTCCTGCTCCGGCAGGAGCATAGTCTGCCCGTCATCGTCAGCACGCACCCGAGGACCCGCGTGCGGATGGCCGAGGCAGGACTTGATGCCGGGGATGAGGGTATCCGGTTTGAGGAGCCGTTCGGGTTCTTCGACTTCATCGCTCTGGAGCGGAACGCGCTGTGCGTCTTGAGCGACAGCGGGACGGTGCAGGAGGAGTGCGCGCTCCTCGGCGTGCCCAATGTGACAATGCGGGACGTGACCGAGCGACCGGAGGCGCTCGAGTGCGGTTCCGGCATGCTCAGCGGCACCGCTCCCGAGGACATCAGCAGGTGTGTCAAGACGGTCATCGATCTGCGGCAGCCGTGGCAGCCGCCGCAAGAGTACCTCGCGGAGAATGTGAGTGACACAGTGGTCAAGCTCCTGCTCAGTGCGCTCTGAAAGTGGCAAATCGATGAAGAAGGTATTGGAAGGGAAGCGGGTGGTTGTGACCGGCGGCACCGGGTCGCTCGGCCGGATCCTCGTCAAACGCTTGCTCAGCGACGAGATGGGGCGTCCGGAGAAGATCATCGTGTTCTCGCGGGACGAAGCCAAACAGCACTCGATGAGGGTGGAGTATCAGCATCTTCGGGCGGCCACCGACGAGATCATCTATCGCAACTTCCAGCAGCTCCTCCAGTTCTGGATCGGCGACGTGCGTGATTTCAGCGGGGTGGCCAGCGTCTTGCGCGACGCGGATGTCGTCATCAATGCCGCGGCCCTCAAACAGGTCCCCACCTGCGAGTACTTTCCATACGAAGCCGTGCAAACCAACATCGGGGGGGCGGAGAACATCGTGCGTGCGATCCAGCAGCACAATCTCCGCGTCGAGACGGTTGTCGGGGTCTCCACGGACAAGGCGTGCAAGCCGGTCAATGCGATGGGAATGACGAAGGCCGTCCAGGAGCGTATCTTCACGCAGGGCAACATGCGGTGCCCCGGGACTCGGTTCGTGTGCGCCCGCTATGGCAACGTACTCGCGTCGCGGGGCTCCGTGATACCGCTGTTCCATGAGCAGATCCGGCGAGGCGGCCCAGTGACGATCACGGCGCCGGAGATGACACGGTTCCTCCTCAGCCTCGATCAAGCGATCGATACGGTGTTTGCGGCGATCGCAGATGCGGGCAGGGGTGAAACCTATGTCCCACACACGCGCTCCGCCCGGGTCGTCGATGTCGCCACGGCATTGATTGGGGAGCGACCTGTGCAGCAGGTCACAAGCGGAATCAGGCCCGGAGAGAAGGTCCACGAGATTCTGGTGAGCGAGGAGGAGGCGCATCGGACCGTGGATCGTGGGAGGTGGTATGCCATTCTGCCCATGCTTCCCGAGGTTCTCGGCGACCGGCGGGCGGTCCCCTGCCTGGCAGATGAGTACAGCTCATCGGACGACGTTATGAGCCTCGATGAGGTGAGAGACCTGCTGCGGACACAACGCCTGATGGTCGATGACATCACTGGGTCTCGGCTCGAGCGGTTCCCGTGAGAACGGCGGCATCGAACGACTGCGTGTGAGGGCGGGTCCACAGGTTGACCACCTGCGCCGCGCGCGATGCGAATGCTGGCAACCCAGCTTTGACACTGGGCGTGAATCCCTCGCACACGGTCTCCGGCCGCTCGACTTCGAGCGCGAGGATGCGTATCTCGCCGGGCATCTTCAACCCCAGGCGGCGGCCCATCTCGAGCACCTCCGGGATCCCGGCGTAGTGCGGCGATGGAGATACGATCTTTTCCAATTCGTCGGGCGATAGCTCGATCACAGTGCCGGGCGCGCACCGACCCGTCACGACGGCGTCGAGGAGCAGGACGCGGTCGTATCCCTCGATATATTCGAGCAGGGCGAGCCCCGCTTCCGATGACTCGATGACATCGACCTCAGCCGGAAGCGTCGGCCGGAGCAGGCGCGCCGCGGCTGGACCGGCGCCGTCGTCGCCGAGAATGTCGTTCCCCAGCGCGAGGACCAGGGTCTTCATCGGCCCATTTCCTTCAGCACCACCCCCGCCGAATCTCTCACTCTGATCCGGAGCGGCATCTGGCCCGGGAGGGTGTGCGTGGCGCAGCCGTGGCAAGGATCGTAGGCGCGAAAGGCCATCTCGACCATATTGAGCAGCCCATCGGAGATCTGACCGCCGTGGATCAGGCCCTTGGCCGCCTTCTCGACGCTCATCGCGATCCGCGCCGAGTTGTTCTGGGTCGCCACGATGAGATTGGCTTTGGTGATCAGCCCCCGGTCGTCGGTCTCGTAGTGATGGTAGAGAGTCCCGCGCGGAGCTTCGACAACGCCGATGCCGATCGAGGGCGTCGCCGTAGGGATGACGCGCAAGTGCTGGCTCGTGATGTCCGGATCCTCCAGCAGCTCGATCATCCTCTCGGCCGCGTAGACCATCTCCACAACTCGTGCCCAATGATTCGCAAGAGTGTGATGAACCGGCTTGCTCCCCAGCGTCCGGTAGAGCTCTTCGTACGCCTCTTGCGCTTTTGGCGTTGCCATTCCGTCGCTCGCGTTGAGACGCGCCATCGGCGCCACCGAGTAGACGCCGCTCTGTGCGCCGTCCGTGAACCCGTTCCACCCGACCGGCTTGAGGAAGCAGAATTTGACGTAGCTCCACGGCTCCACATGCTCGGCCACATAGTCCCTGTAGCGGCTCGCCGCGAACTTCGCGTACTCCCGGCCGGTGGGGTCCACCACCCGGATCAACCCGTCGTAGAAGCTCACCCTGTTGCTTTCGTCGACCATGCCCATGTAATAGGTCCGATGCGTGTAGGTCTCCGAGGTGATGAGATCGACATATTTCTCGTTCTTCAGCACGATGTCCCTGAATACCTGCAGTGTGAAGAGCGCGAACTCGAGTCCCTCCCGGGCCAGGTCTTTGATTGCGGGCAGCTCATCCGCGGTGATTCCCTTGGCCACACCGCCCGGCAGCCCGAGCACCGGATGAATCGCCTTCCCGCCGAGATGGGTCATGAGCTCCCGTAGCCTCCGGCGCATCGAGATCACTCTCTTCCCGACCTCGACCCCGACCTGCCCGATGACGCCGAGAACATTGCGGAGCTCCTTCGGCGCCTCCGGCCCGACGATGAAGTCCGGCCCGCCGAGGATGTAGACATGCAGAGCATGGTCCTCGAGCATGAACGTGTTGTAGAAAAGCTCGCGAATCTTCTTCGCCGCCGCCGGCGGCTGGACGCGATAGAGATCGTCGAGCGCCTTGGTCGAGGCCATGTGATGAGCCGTCGGGCAGACGCCGCAGATGCGGCTCGTGATCTGTGGCATGTCCTCGGCCGGGCGTCCCTTGCAGAATACCTCGAACCCACGCAGCTCAGGCACCTGGAAATACGCACGATCCACCTCTCCCCTGTCGTCCAGAAAGATGTCGATTTTCCCGTGTCCCTCGAGTCGCGTGATCGGATCGATGACGACCCGCCGCGCCTTCATGTAGGTTTCGTTCGCGCGCCCCTGTGCCGCTCCCAGTACGTCATCCATGGCTCACACCTCGACTTTCACTCTTCTTCGCAGAAGAGACTTCGCCAGCCCATAGCGGTAGAAGGTCCCCACCGGATCTGGAATGCCTGACAGGGCCGCGTCGATCTCGGCCACCTCATTCGCATCCACCGTGGATGCCAGCGCCGAAAGGATCTTAGCCCCGTGGTCTTTCACACGCGACGTTGGTCCGAAGCATCCGGTGCATGGCATGTGGCCCGTGATGCAGCGTGCCTCGCACCCCGCTCGCGTCGCCGGCCCCATGCAGGCCAGACCCTGTGCCAGCAGGCACTTCTCCGGATCGACCTCGATCTGATGAGGTCGCGCGAATCTGCTGATCTTCAGATCTGCAGGCTTGCTATCCCTGAGCGGGCACTGATCACAGAGCGCCGTATCGGGGGCCAGGACTGTCCCCTTCGGCGGCAGATTTCCCGACAGAAGCGCCAGCACGGCTTCCTTGAGAAGCTTCGGCGTCGGCGGGCAGCCCGGCAGGTAGTAGTCCACGTCGATGACCTGGTCGAGGGCCCGGACGACATTGCGGAATTGGGGGAGCGAGAGTGTGTGGCCGTTGTCGCGATGCACCTCCCGCGGCCGGGTCTTCCCTTCGTTCACAACTGTCGGCGCGTCCTCGTAGACGTATCGCAGAAGCTGCTCCCTTTCGAACTGGTTCGCGAGGCTCGGGATGCCGCCCATCTGGGCGCATGCGCCGTAGGCCACGACGATCCTGCTCTTGCGTCTCAACAGCCGCGCCATCTCCTCCTGCTCGGAGGTCCGGATCGCACCGTTGATCATCGAAGCTGTGATCGCACCGTCATCCATCGCCTCCAGGTCCCGGCGTTTGAAGTCGAGTCCCACGGGCCAGAAGACGATGTCGACCGCGTCGGTGACCATCAGTATGTCCTCGGCCAGATCGACGATTGACTCCTCGCACCCGCCGCAGGACGCGCACCAGTAGAAGCCGACTTTCGGTTTCTCAGACATGGGCGATCACCTCCTTCTCCCCCGGCTCCTCGGCCATCTCGCGGTCCCACTCACGTCGGCGCTCGGGCAGGCGGAGCGGGCCGAGCCCGCGAACCTTTTCCACCATGTCGTTCATGACCGACTTGACCTTCTCGCCCTCCGAGGCCGAGATCCACTCGAGTCTGAATCGGGCGCCCTCGATGCCCATCTCCCGCAGCATGCGCCGCAGCATCCGCTCGCGCCTCAACGCCTTGTAGTTGCCCTCGATGTAGTGGCAGTCGCCGGGATGGCACCCGCCGATCAGCACGCCGTCTGCCCCTCTGGCGAACGCGTCGAGGACGAACTGCGGATCGACTCGGCCCGAGCACATCACGCGGATGATCCGGACGTTCGGAGCGTACTTCATGCGAGAGACCCCTGCCAGATCCGCAGCCGTGTACGTGCACCAGTTACAAAAGAAAGCTACGATCCGTGGCTGCCAATCGCCGTTTCCAGCTATCTTGGTTCGCTCTTCCGTGTTCATGAACCCCCCTCTGACCGCCGGCTCCTAGGCGTAACTCAGGAGTCCGCCGATCTCCTGGAAGATCTGCTCGTCCTCAAACAGGTTCTGTGTGATCGATCCCGACGGGCACGCGGCCACGCAAACCCCGCACCCCTTGCAAAGCGCCTCGTTGATCAGAGCTTTCTTCTTCTCCTCCATCAACGAGATCGCGCGATACGGGCAGAGCGACACGCAGGTCTTGCACCCCGAACACGCCTCCTCGTTCACACAGGCCGTATTCGGCTCCAGCTCGATATAGCCGCGATCGACCAGCACCATCGCCTCGGCCGCCGCCGCCCCCGCCTGCGCTACGCTGTCGGGGATGTCTTTCGGCCCCTGGCAGGCACCCGCCAGGAAGACCCCGTCGGTGTACGTCGAAACAGGGGCCAGCTTCGGGTGTCGTTCGAGGAACCACCCTTCCTTACTGCACGAGATGTTAAACGTGCGCCGCACCTGCTCGGCATCCGACTGAGCCTCGAGCCCGACGGCCAGCACAACCATGTCGACCGGGACCCGGCGCACAACGCCGATCAGCGTGTCCTCGGCTCTGATGACCAGCCTCCCTTCCTCGGCTTCGTTCATCGCCCAGTCGGTCACCTCAGCCGCGCGCCCGCGAATGAAATGGACACCTTCTTTCAGCAGCTTGTCGTAAAACTCCTCGTACCCTTTCCCTGCGGCTCTGATGTCGATGTAGAAATTGTAGACCTCAGCCCCCGTCCTCTCCTTGACCAGGTGCGCCAACTTCAACGAGTACATGCAGCAGACGCGCGAGCAGTATCGATTGGTCAGCTCATCGCGGCTGCCGACACAATGGATGATCCCGACGCTCTTCGGCGCGCGACCGTCGCGCATCCGGATCTCGCCACCGGTCGGCCCCGATGCATTCACCAGACGCTCGACTTCGAGACTCGTGAAGACATTCGGATACCGCCCATAACCGTACCGCGCCGTACGCCGTGCATCGAAAGTTTTGAAGCCGGTTGCGAGCACGATCGCGCCGACATCGACCTCGCGCAGCGTGTCCTTCATCGTGTAGTCGATCGCCTTCGGCTCACAGGCGGTGGCGCACAGCTCGCAGTCGCAGCACACGGCGCAGTCAAGGCATCGAGCCGCCTCGCTTCGCGCCATCTCCTCGGTGTAGCCCGTGTGCACCTCGTCAAACGTGCGGCGTCGATCGATCGGAATCGCCGGCATCGGCACACGCTTACGCATGAGCACTCCCGCCGTGTCCACCTCGACATGACTGTGATGCGCCCCTTCGAGCTCGCGCCCGGCCCGCATATCCTGAGCGTTGATGTATCGGTCGATCGAGATCGCCGCCTTGCGTCCTCCAGCCATCGCCGTCACAACGACATCGGGACCTGTGACGCAGTCGCCGCCAGCGAAGACACCGGGGATGGTTGTGGCAAGGGTCATTGGGTCGGCCTGGATCGTGCCCCACGTGGTAGTCTCGAGCCCTAGCTGGTCGCCGAGCGATCGCATGTCAGGCACCTGACCGATCGTCGCGATCACGGCATCGCATGCGGTGGTGAATTCGGAACCCGTGATCGGAACCGGGCGCGGCCTGCCTGAGTCGTCCAGCTCGCCGAGCTGCATCCGTATGAGCTCGACGTCCAGGCCCGCGGGACTGCGCCTGATGGCGTGGGGCGCGACAAGGAATTCGATCGTGATCCCCTCGTGCATCGCCTCCTCGATCTCGGCCGGGTCGGCCGGCATCTCGGCGCGCGTCCGCCTGTACATGACCCGCACTTCTTCGGCGCCATGCCGGCGCGACGTGCGGGCGGCGTCGATGGCCGAGTTGCCGCCGCCGATGACGAGGACGCGCCTGCCGAGCGTCACCAGCTCGCCCATGTTGATCCGGCGCAGGAAGTCGATCCCACCCCAGACACCCGGCAGATCTTCACCGGAGACTCTCATCTTCCGCTCGACGTGGGCGCCGATCGCAAGGTAGACGGCATCATACTGCTTCATGAGTGTCTCCAGCGGAATGCCGTGCCTTCCGATCGGCTGATTCAATCTGAGCCGCACACCGATCTCTTCGAGGTTGTCGATCTCGCGCCTGAGAGCGTGGCGCGGCAACCGGAAGGCCGGGATCCCGGCGGCCAGCATTCCGCCGGCCATCGGCAGTGATTCGAAGACGACGGTCTGGTACCCGCGTTGCCGGAGCTCATACGCGCACATCAACCCCGAAGGCCCCGCCCCGACGATCGCCACCTTCTCGGTCCGTTCCTGCTGCGGCCGTGGCAGGTGGTACCCGCCTTCGTGCCCGAGCACATAGTCGGCGACAAAGCGTTTGAGCCCGGGGATGTTGAGCGGATCGTCGACCTTCATGCGCGTGCATTCCGCGGTGCAGGGATGAGTGCAGATGCGCCCACACACCGAAGGCAGCGGGTTGTCGCGCAGCACGACGTCCATCGCCTCGCGATACTTTCCCTGTGCGATCAGGGTGACGTAGCCCTGGGCGTTCTGGTGCAGTGCGCACGCCGCCTGGCACGGCGGCAGGCCCTTGCGTGAGATTGTGAAGACGTTCGGCACTGCCTGCGGGAAGGGACGGTAGATGGCCTTCCGGTGGGCCAGCCCCTCATCGAACTCGCTCCTCACCTCCACCGGACAAACCTCCGTGCAGGCATTGCACCCGGTACAGAGGTCCTCGCGGACAAACCGCGCCTTCTTGCGGACCTTCACCTTGAAATTGCCGACGTAGCCATCGACGCCCTCAACCTCGGCGTATGTGAGCAGCTCGATGTTGGGATGGGCGCGAACCTGGGTCATCTTCGGGGTCAGAATGCAGGCGGCGCAGTCGAGAGTCGGGAAGGTCTTGTCGAACTGTGCCATGTGGCCGCCGATCGCGGGCTCACGTTCGATGAGGTACACATGTTTCCCGGAGTCTGCCATCGTGAGAGCCGCCTGGATACCGGCGATGCCGCCACCCACGACCATGACGTCCGGATGCACCCGGACACGCTTCCGTTCGAGGGGCTTGTGGAGTCCTACGCGGACGACGGCGGCGGCGACGAGCGCCTTCGCCTTGCGCGTGGCCTCCTGCGAGTCCTCCGTCACCCAGCTCACGTGCTCGCGAATGTTCGCCATCTGGAAGCAGAACGGATTTTCGCCGGCGGCTTCCACGGCGCGCCGGAAAGTGGCTTCGTGCATCAGTGGGGAACAGGAGGCGACGACGATGCGATCGACGCACCCCTCTTTGATGTCCTGGACGATCAGGTCTTGGCCGGGGTCCGAGCACATGAACTTGTACTCACGCGCGGCGGTGACACCCGGCAGCTTGCACACGAACTCCACGACGGCTGCCACATCGACTTTGCCCGAGATATTGATGCCGCAGTCGCAAACGTAGACCCCGATCTTCGGCGTGGTGGCGAGCTCAGGCGAGGACATGATGCACCTTCTTTTCGGCCAGCAGGAAGTCGGGCAGATTCCGGAAGTTGCGGTGCAAGCCGATTTGCCGATAGTCGAGCCCCATGGCGAAGCCGACGAGCTGGGTGAAGTAGGCCGCCGGCAGCTTGCTTTCGGTCTTGAACTCGCGACTCATCGTCCGCTGGAAGCACTCGAGGTTGCACATGCAGATCGGGCAGGCCGTTGCGATCACGTCGGCCCCGCGCCGTTGCGCCTCCTTCAGGATGATGTACCCGAGCCGCAACCCCACCTCCTCGATCGTGCCGGTGAGCGACCCGCCGCAGCAACGCGTCTTCAGCGGCCAGTCAATCGGCTCCGCACCGACGGCCCGGAGCAGCCGATCCATCGTCATCGGATTGTGCTGGTCGTCGAACGAGGCGTATGGGCGCACGAGCAGACATCCGTAGTAGCAGGCTACGCGCAGTCCCTTCAGCGGCCGCTTGACCATGCCCGCGATCCGGTCGAGGCCGATATCGTTGACGAGGACGTCGAGCGGATGCCGGATCACAGTGCGTCCTGCGTATGAAAGGCCTCCTGCCTGGAGTGAGGTCCGGATCTTCTCGCCGATCTCCGGATACTCCTCCATGTACCGCTTCGCCTTGTCCAGGACGAAACAGCAGGCGCTGCAAGGCGGAACGATTGTCGCCTTCTTCGACTCCGGATCCTGTTTTTCCGCCAGCGCAAGGTTGCGCGCCGCCAGGGCGAACGACTTGGTCTCATCCACGGCCATGTAGACGGTCGCGCCGCAGCAGTTCCAATCATCCAGCTCCTCGAAATCGACCTTTAATGCATTGAAGATTGCCAGGAGCGACTCCTCGTACGCCTTGCCATTGTCCTTCAAGGCGCAACAACACCCGGGGTAGTACAGATATTTCATGCGGCACCTCTTCTGCCCGCGGCCGGCGCATCGTCATGGTTGAGGGCGTGCAGGATGGTCTTGAGCTCGCCGGTGCGCTTGATCGCATCCGGCACCAGGCCGACGCGCCCGCGCAGCCAGAGCCTCAAGGCAAATCCGCCGTGGTAGAAAAGCTTGAGCGGGTTCGTCCTGAGGAAGAGCCTTACGGCCAAACCGCCCTCGCGGTTGCGACCGTGCTTCTCCACCATCTTGAAGAACTCGCGGGCCATGATGGCTACCGGGAAGCGCTTCGGATACACCTTCTCAGCGATGGCCCTGCGTTTGAGCGCATACATGAAGTCCGTGATCTTGATCTGCTTGGGGCACTCCACCGTGCAGGCGTAACACGACGAGCACAACCAGATCGTGAAACTCCGAAGCACTTCGTACTTGTAGCCGGCGCGTGTCATCGCAACCAGCCTCCGCGGGGTGTAGTCCATGTACGGACTCACAGGACACGTCCCGCTGCATGTACCGCACTGGATGCACCCGACCAGCTTGTCGCCACCGGGCAGGGCGGCGATCTCCCGGGCGAAGCCCGGGTCCAGATCCGACTCGTAGGTGATTCTCCGCTGCCCCAGCCATTCAGGCATCGCGGCCTCCTCTCAGCAGGCCGCAAGCCCGGGGAGCGGGTCGCGCCGTTTCCTACATCAGGCGTCGACCGTCATCCGGCCGGATCCAGGGATTTCCAGTCGCGAAACGAGAATGGCCGTCCGGCAACATCTTCAGGAGGAGTGCGGGATCAAGGCTCGAGCGCATCACTTCGTCCTCCCAGGTATGGAAATTCGCCCGAAATATGAAACTGTGCGGCGCCGCCCCCGGCCTGCGCCCCCGAAAAATGAAACGTCAGACAATATTACCAAGCGATCTATTACTCCTGGTTAAATTATACGGGAGCGTGTCCGGTGTGTCAATGGAAGGGTCGGTGGCAACGTCCCGGGAACCACCCACTACCGATCCGTCCCCAGGCCGATGGCCGGTACCCGGACTGGTAGTGGGATCAAGCACTTCGGGTACGGATTGACGAGAATACTCCGGATTCCCCGGCGAGGCGGGAGAGGATCAGGTCTTTGAGTTTCTGAGCCGCGTCGCGAACGGGTTGGGACAGTGCTGCCCCCGCCTCGAACGTGCTCCCCTCGATTCCATAGATGGTGAGGGCTTTGGGGAGCGATCCGAGTGCGCGCGCGAGAGCGATCGCCCGCACGACGACGCTCTTGAACGGGTTCTTGCAGATGGGGCTGAGCCCCACAGACGGGGCGGCTTCGCGGGCGATCGCGGGCAGCCGATCGTAGTTCAAGTTGTACCGGGCCAACGGCCCGACGAGGCAACCGCCTCGATCGCGGATAGCTGAGTGGAGAGCGTTCGAGTGCTCGACATGCTCCTCCTGAAAGTGCTCTTCATGCACACGCACGGGAATGTCGAGGCCTCGATTCGAGATCAGGCGGCCTTCGTTGAAGGGCTACTCGTCCTGGTGCCGCAGTGCCACAAGCTCGTAGTCCCGCTCGAAGTCGGGGAAAGGCATGGAGGCCGGTCACGTCGTACGGTCATGGAGGCACGGAACGCTCCACGCGCCAAGCGCACGGAGCGTGCCGGACACTCTCATCCGCTGCCGGGATCACGGCACCCGGTGGCGCTCGACGAATGCCGCTGTCAGATCGACCCAGACGGGCTGATCTCGCAGTCGCCGCTCCCCGTATCGACGCGAATCCGTGTCTTCCCGTCACCTCGCCGGGCGCCTGTGATTTCGCGACCCGATTTCTTGTACGTGGCGTCCGGATAGCGCACCTCCAGGTCGCCGCTTCCCTGATCGGCATCGAGGTCGAAGGACGCATCCTTTCCGGCGTAGATCTTGACATCCCCGCTCCCGGTGTCGACCACGACTTCGTGCGCTGTGGCGAGCGAGCTCTCGAGCGTGACATCGCCGCTCCCGGTGTCGCCCTTGAAGACCTCCACCTCGACCCTCAGTGCGCGAATGTCTCCCGATCCGGTATCGGTCTCGAGCGTTCTGGCGGTTCCGTTTTCGATCAGGATATCTCCCGATCCCGTGTCAGCCCGCACCTTGGCGGCATCGACCTGATGCACCTGGATGTCACCCGATCCGGTGTCGAAGTTGCCGTCTCCCTTCAGCGCTTGCACGTGGACGTCGCCCGAGCCGGTATCGACGCCGAGGGGTCCGGTGAACGACTCCACGTGCACGTCTCCGCTACCAGTGTCGATGATGAGCTGGCCCGAGAGTCTGCCCGCATGGACGTCGCCGGCTCCGTCTCGGTAGGCCGCGTTCGCTCCCGCAGGAAACTGGATCTTCACGTCCACAAAGAGGGTCGGCCGGCTGCTCGACTTCGAGCCATAGATGTTGACGCGGTGGCCGAGGTAGTGAGTGGAGGTCGAGCTCCCGAAGATCGACCACCATCCGCTGTCCTCGCCGTTGCGTGGGTAGTGAAACCCATCGTATTTGTCCACCGGGTACGAGAGCGCCCACTCGGCTCGCCCCTCCCTGTCCCTGCTCTCGATCCACTTCATCCCCGCCAGCAACTCCTGGGTCTCTGCGTCGCTTCGGCCCGACGCCTGGACCGTCGCGTCGACAACGAGATCGGGGCCGGAGCCCGGCACAAGCTCGGCTGTTCCTGCGAGATTCGCAAGCCGTAGGGTCTGCCCTGCTGCGAGCTTGAAACTGTGGGTGAAACTCCGGGAGTGGGTGCCCGGTCCAGACGATGCCCATAGCGTCGAGTGGATAACCAGAGTCGCCGCCATCCCCGCGGCTAATGAATACCTGCGCATGCCTTCCTCCTTACAACAGATCCACGCCGTGCAGTACGCACGCCGCCATCGAAATGTTCCGCAGGCTCAGGCAGGGAACACGGCCGTTAGATCGATGCGTCCGTGTCCTAGCGAGGCGACCTGGACCGCTGCTGTCTTGGTGTACGTCCTGGGCTTCGCGTACACGCCACGACCACCGAGCCGGTGAACGGCGATCGTCTCCCGGTCCGGGAACACTATCCAGTACTCAGCCACTCCCATCTCTTCATAGAGTCGCAGCTTCTCAACCGTATCCCGGTGATACGTTTGCGAAGTGACGATCTCGACGATCAAGTCCGGAGCTCCACGGCATCCAAACCGGCCGACCTTCGCTGGGTCGCAGACCAGAACCAGGTCCGGTTGAACCACGTTCCTCTCCTTTCCGCGAGGCACCGGAAACCGTACCTCGAACGGCGCATAGAAAACCGCACAGCCCGTGTCGCCGGCGTGGGCGTGGAACTGAACGAAGAGAGCCCTCGAGATCTCCCTGTGCCGTCTCGGAATGGAGGTCGGCAACCGGTATTCACGTCCGCCGATCCGCTCGACTCGCTCCCCAATCCCCCACCCCGAAAGCTCATCCTTTGCTCTGGGTGTCGGTCTTTTGGCAGTCGGCGAGTTCATGAGCTCCCGGAGACGGACGGATGTTTCCGTTTCGACGCGAGAGTTGCGAAGGTCATCATACCCGAGCGCTCACTCGTGTCGTGTGCGCCAGGTCACATGTCGCAAGCCGGACATAGCCGGCAGGGCTGCCGCAAAGTGGAGGCGCCGACTCGGGCGAGGCCGTTCCGTGCGAAACCGCAGATGGCGCAGATTTCCGCGCAGATCACGCAGATTCTTCCAGCATTCAACCGACGAGCAACTTGCTCCTCACTCTCGGGTCGGCGCTAAGCAATCGGCGACATCTGCGAGTCAATCTGTGAAATCTGCGGTTTCCGGGACTTTGCCGTAGCCTTGGAGACCGGGCGGGGAAATCGCTGACGCGACTCCACCGCTGGCCGGAATCAGGAAGACCACTCCCAGAGTTCCCCGACCTTCCCTACCGGGAGGTCGTCATCGCACCGTACCGCTTCTTCTACAGAGTTGCGGAAGACACAGTCTGGATCGTGGCTGTTTGGCACGGTGCACAACGCCCTGACCCGCCAGCGGAATGATCGCCCGTCCCACCTGGAATCGCGTCGCACATTGCGCTTGCGAACGCCAGTTGGAGGCCGCTTCCTCACTATCCGACTCGATCAGACCAGCTCGATCCGTGCTCGGTGTCCCCCAGCGCGGGCCAGGCGCCGGTCGCGAGTGAGCAACGGCGCGTCGAGCGCCTCGGCCAAGGCGACGTAGACAGCATCGTAGGCCGTGAGATTGCCTCGCATCTCCCAGACCCGCGGCAGAAGGATGTCGTGGGGATACCGAGTGAGCGGCAAGTCAGCCAGATCGGATAGCGCCGCACGGCACCGCGCCGCGCTCACATCTCCTGTGCCTGCGTAGCGGCGAAGTACTTGCGCGACCTCGACATCGATCAGGTGAGGTGCATGCAGCGTCTCCCCGAGGCCGAACAGCCGTACGTCGACGGCCGCGGCGGCAGGTGTACGCAGCAGCAGCTCGAGCACGGCCGAGGCATCTACAACCGTCACCGGCCGTTGCGCTCTTCCCGAACGGCCTTCGCCGGGGAAACGGACGGCGTGACAACTGAACGACCCGCCAGTCGCGCGCGGAGGTCCTGAAGGGTCGGCCGCTCGGCCGTGAGGCGGATCTCATTCAGCAGGTAGTCAGAGAGGGACATGCCAGCCATCGCGGCGCGAGCCTTGAGGCGGCGGTGCAGCTCGGCGGGGACATTCCGGATCTGGATCATGCCTGACATGTGTACAACATAAAAGCATGTGCTACGCATGTCAAGCACACAGTCGCATTTGTCTCCGGCGTCCTCCGAATGCGCAGGCGATGAGGAAGGCGCTGGATGCGAGGTAGTAGAGGAAATATCCCTGGTCGCCTGCAGCGCTGGTCGCACCCATGAAGTCGAGAAACGGCACCTGGTTCATCGGTCCGATGTACCAGAGGAGCGTGTAGAGCACCTCGAAGAGCTTACTGCTGCCACTCCAGACGCCGAGAGCCAGCGCCATGCTCGGCACGAACAACGCGCCGGTCACCCAGGCCGCGAGGCTCATCCAGTCTCCGCCTCTGATGTTCCCGATGGCTGTGCCGCACCCTGTGAGGACCATGACGGCGATCCCCGCCAGCAAGCTCGCCGGAAATTGCCGCCACAGAGCGCCGGGAGAGGAGAAGACGAGCAGGCCGGTTTCGTGCTGCTCCTCGCGACAGCCGAGGGATGAGAGGATGGTGATCGGCCAGATCCACGCGAAGGGGAGAATCCACTGCCGCGAGATATTGGCGGGCGCGGCGAGGCAGGCGATGAGAAGGCCCGCGGATACGATGTACCACCACCGGGAGCGTCCCGTCAGCGCGAGCCGGATTTCGGCCGCGACCATCCGGGAAAGGTGGAATGCCTTCGCCTCCGGATGAAGCGGGGAAAGATGCGAATGCCGCGATGGGGGCGGAATCTCCTCGGCCGGATCCACGCCGCCGTTCTCGGGGCTCAGGCGCTTGACTCGCGCCGACTCGCGGGACGGGTTGAATCTGTCGAAGAAGAATGCTGCGATCAGGGCCAGAAGCGCGCCTGCGACGAGCCAGGCGAACCGGGCAAGCAGGATCCCGGCGCTCCACTCGACCCCTTCCCACCGGAACGTTGTGGCGATCCGCTCCTTTTCCAGGATGCTGTAGCCGATATTGACGTCGGTTTCCTTGTAGTCCGGGTAGACCCGCTTGCAGCTTTCGATCATGCTGTTCAGCGGCACGGACACGCCGAGCGGATCGGCGAGAGCCTGCCAGGTGCCGAACAACGATGTCGTCATCGCGCCGGTGGCCAGGATTGACATCCAGAGAAAGAAATACGCCACGTTTCCGAAGCCGCCGCGCAGCCAGCTGATCGTCTCGAAGAGGACGGCCAGAGCCGCCACGAACGCCAGCCACGGCAGCGTGATGAGAAGAAAGGGCGAGAGGAGCGGCCAGAGACGCACCTGCATGTCCTCGCCACGGACGAGCTGCATGACAAGCGCCACGACGGCGAGGACCAGCACGATGGCACTCAGGACGGCGAGGTTGCTGAGCGTCTTGCCGACGGTGTAGAGAGCGCTGCTCATCCGAGTCGTCGCCAGAATCTGGCCGACACGCGTCGTCCGGTCTCGATCGACCGCGCCTTTCACCAGGTAGAAGCCGGCCAGTGAGAGGAACGCGCTCGTCATCAGTGCGACCGTGCTCCCCATCCAGGCCGAGTTGTATACGCCGCGGTGGGTGCCGAGCGCGACTGTCAGATAATGGGCGTCAGGGGGCGGGACAAACGTGTAGCCGACGTATGCCGTGATGGCGAGAGTGATCAGGAAGCTGTATCGGCGTGTCCGTTCGAGAAAGTCGGCGCGTCCGATCTGGTAGAGCAGGCGGATCACGCTGCGACCCCGTTGCGGCTCGCGGATACCCAGTACAGATAGGCGTCTTCCAGAGTGGGCGTGGTCGGCTGAGCTGCGCTGGCCGGCGCTTCATCGGCAACGACGCGCAAGTGCACACCATCACCCCGCCTGATCGCACCGCTGATGAGGTACTTCTCTTTCGCGGCACGCACGTCGGTGCTCGCGACTACCCACTCCCAGGCTTTGCCATCCACGCTGTTGAGCAGCTCCTCAGGGGTGCACTGCCTCACGAGCCTCCCTTTGTTGATGATCGCAATACCGGTGGCGGCCGCCTCGACGTCCGAGACGATGTGAGTCGAGAGGATGATGATACGTTCCCCCGACAGCTCCGAAAGCAGGTGCCTGAAGCGCACGCGTTCCTCGGGATCGAGTCCGACGGTGGGCTCGTCCACAATCAGCAGCGCGGGATCATTGAGGAGCGCCTGGGCGATCCCGACGCGCTGTTTCATGCCGCCGGAGTAGCCGCCGAGGGCCTTTTGCGCAACCCCGCTAAGGTTCACGACCTCAAGCAGCTCCGCAATGCGCCGTCGTGCGACGGCACCATCGAGTCCGCGCGCCGCCGCCAGATACTCGAGGAACTCAACCGCGCTCAGGTTCGGGTAGATACCGAAATCCTGCGGGAGGTACCCGAGGACCCGCCGCAACGCGTCTGGTGACGCCGCGATGTCGGCGCCGTCCCAGGTCACCTTTCCGGATGAAGGAGACGTGATCGTGGCGAGAATTCGCATGAGCGTGGATTTGCCGGCGCCGTTTGGCCCGAGCAGACCGAGGATTCCCGGGCGCACCTCCAGGCTGAACTCGCGCAAACCCCAGACGTTCCCCCTGTAGACCTTCGAGACCCGCTCAATTTTCAACTCCACGCCGCCTCCTCAACTCCCCGGAAATCATGGACAGACTAACAGACGAAGTCGGCGGACGTCTTGTTCCCGTTTTTCGACGCAGAAACCCCGAGGTGCGGAATGCTCATGTGCATGGGCATGCATCGGGGTTGCCCAATGAGCCTGGCATTGACGGCGCGGCATGGGCCGCGCCCTCCCGATCCGGCGTGCGAGTCTGGGGGGAGGAGGCGACGCTTCTGCGCCGCCCTGCACAAACGCCTTGTGGCGAACTTGGGGCCCGTCGAGACACCTAGCGAAGATTCCTTCCCCCCCGAGACAAATGTACTGTGATGGCGGCGACAGGAGTGCACAATATTCACGAGCCGCTCGTGCACTTCACGTGGGGATGGTTGAGCTCCTGGATCAGCCAGAGCGTGAATGACCGGCCGGCCCTCGCATCCCCTCTTTCGAGGGGCTCGCGTCCCCTCCCTGGAGGCTGTTCCCTCAGGGGGATTCGTCTGATCTTCTGTTGGAGCAAAGCGCAGATGCAGAATACCCTGGCCATAGGTGGACCGTGCCGCCGGCCGTCTACGCCGGTCGGAGTACGGCGCCTCGTCGCCCGGGTGCCCTGGCTATGAGGCGCCGCCGGGTCCCCTGGGTCGTCCAGATGGGCGTGGCCGACTGCGGGCCGGCCTGCCTGGCCATGATCCTGGCCTACCACGGCCGGGACACGGTGCTCGAAGACATCCGGGAAACGATGGGTACGGGACGCGACGGCGCCTCGGCGCTCGCGATCCTCGAGGCCGCGGGGCACTACGGACTGCAGGCCCGTTGTCTCCAAGTCGACAGTCCGTCTCATCTCCGGGCCCTTCACCTCCCCGCCATCGTGCATTGGAACCACAGCCACTTCGTCGTGCTGGAGTGCTGGTCGGCGCAGGGAGCGATAGTGGTGGATCCCTCCTTCGGCCGCTGCGAGATGACGGCCGGGGAGTTCGCGGCCGCCTTCCAGGGGATCGTCCTCGAACTGAGGCCCGCCCCCGGTTTTCGCCCGGTGCGGCGATCGGCCTTCCCGATGGGGCGATATCTGCGCCACCTCCTGAGCGAGCGCCGGCTGGTCGGTTCGATCATGCCGGCATCCCTGGCCCTGCAGCTCATCGGCCTGACCCTGCCGGCCGTGATGGCACTGGTCGTCGACAGGGCAATCCCGCAGCGATCGATCGGGATGCTGGCGGGTGTGGGCCTGGGTCTGGCAGCACTGGTCCTGGCGCAGGGGTCGATCGCACTCACTCGACAGTGGCTCCTCAGCACGCTTCACGCGCGCGTCGATCGAAGCATGATGCAGCAGTTTTTCGACCGCCTGCTTCGGCTGCCCTACAGCTTCTTCCAGGCACGCGCCAGCGGCGACCTGCTGATGCGCCTGAACAGCAATCTGTATGTCCGGGAGGTTCTGTCGACCCAGGTTCTCTCGACCGTGCTCGACGGCCTGCTCGTCGTCATCTATCTGGGACTACTTGTGGCGATGAGTCCCACCATGGCGGCGCTCGCCACCGCTCTGGGCTTGCTGCAGGTGCTGATGACGCTGATCTCAGTGCGCGTGATCCAGGCTCGCGTGCAGAGAGAGATCATGGCCCAGAGCCGCGGGCAGAGCTACCTGGCGGAAGCGCTTCACGGGATGGCCACGATCAAGGCATGCGGTCTGGAAGAACGGACATACGAACACTGGCAGCGGCTCTTCGCTGACCAGCTCAGGGTCACGCTCAGTCGTGAGCGGGCCCAGTGCGTTTCCGGTGCCCTTGCAGGTGCTCTGTCGATGGCGAATCCGCTTGTGCTGCTGCTCACGGGCGCGGCCATGGTGTCTCACGGCGACCTCAGCCTGGGTACGATGCTGGGCCTGATCTCGCTCGGCGGAGCGTTCCTCGCTCCGCTCACAGCGCTCGTGCGTTCGACCGAACAGTTCCAACTGGTCGGCACGCACCTGGCCCGCCTGGAAGACGTCTTTGTCGCCCAGCCAGAACAAGGAGGACGGGCGCTGCCGGAGGCGTCAGTGCTACGCGGGCACATCTCATTGCGTGGAGTCAACTTCGCCTATTCGCGTCGCTCCCCGGAGGTCCTCCAGGGAGTGGATCTGGAGATCCACCCGGGCCAGCTCGTGGGGATCGTCGGCCCCTCCGGCTCGGGCAAGTCCACACTCGCGAAGATCATCGCGGCACTCTACGAGCCGTCGGCCGGAGCGGTTCACTACGACGGCGTGCCGGCTGGACAGGTCAAGCTGCAGTCGCTGCGAAGGCAGATCGGCGTGGTCCTGCAGGAGGTGTTCCTGTTCAACGATTCCATCCGCAAGAACATCGCGCTCCACGATCCCGACATGGCACTCGACCAGATCAGCCGCGCCGCAATGCTGGCCGCCATTCACGAGGATATCCTCCGCATGCCCCTGGGCTACGACACCCATCTCTCCGAAGCCGGGGACAACATCAGCGGGGGGCAGCGCCAGCGCCTGAGCCTCGCGCGAGCCCTGGCGCACAGCCCCGCCATCCTCATCCTCGACGAAGCCACGAGCGAGCTCGATTCGAGGACCGAACGGATCATCCAGCAGAACCTGACCCCACTCAAGTGCACGCGAGTCGTGATCGCGCATCGCTTGAGCACGATTCGGCAGGCCGATCTGATCCTGGTGCTCGACCGCGGCCGGATCGTCGAGCGGGGGAAACACGAGGAGCTGCTGGCCCTCGACGGACTGTACGCGAGCCTGGTGGCGGAGCAGTCGGGCATTTCGCCGGCTGTTCGGCTTGCTCATAAGCCTGGAAACTGCGGCTCCGAAAACCGACGGAGCCCGGCCCGCCCCGACGGGCCGCCAAAAACCCGGCCGCGGATTCGGGGGTCCGTGAGCCAATGCACACAAGATCAAGGAGATCATCCCAGTGTCCAAAGAACAGATTCGTGAGTGGAAGAACCGCAGGATCGCGAAGACCGACAATCCAGCCGGCGTACGCGAGCTCGACACAACCGAGATGAAGAAGGTGGCAGGCGGCGCGCCTCCGACCTATCCGGCCCCCATCTGCGCCTTGAGCCTGTACCCCCGCACCCGATGCTACGCCTGTAATTAGCCTGGTGTAGGCAAGGAGAATGGCGATGAACAGAGAGACCATCATCCGATCATGGAAGGAACGGGTTCCTGCTGCGGGCACGAATCCGTCGAACCCGGCCGGGGTGAGGGAGCTGGAGCGCGCTGAGATGCAGCGTGTGTCGGCCGGGCGGGGGACGTTGAACCCCTATTCCTGCCACACGATGAACGACTGCTACAGCCAGATCCTGATGACCAACTGTAAGTGGTGCAGCTAGCCGGCTGCCACTCCCGGCCGCGTCTGGGACGAATACTAGGAACCGAGGGCCTTGTCGCGGCAAGGCCGTCACAACCAGAGATGAGAAGAGCATGTCCGAGAACCGAGTCATTCGTGCGTGGAAAGAGAGAGCGCTGCGTCCGACCGAAACTAACGAGATTCCGCAGAACCCGGCCGGCATGAGGGAGCTCAGCCGCGCTGAGCAGGCCGAGCACACCGGGTCCGGCTTGACGACTTCGACGCCCGGCAGCGGCGCGTGCGTCACTCGGAGGATCAACTGGCCCCCGAGTCCAAACGACCCCTGCCCAGTGTTGACCACCGAGAACCATACCTGCGACCTGAAAACGTGCAGGCTCTAGAATGAAGCTCTAGCGGCGACGCGCGCCTCTCCGCACGATGAAGCGGACGGGGAGGCGGCGGCGGCGCCGCCGCCGCCTCCTCGATCGACCGAGCCTGTGTGAACCACAAGTAGCCACTCTGACTGGAGTGCCACCGCCATGACTACCAGCACCGCACCCGCTCTCTCGTTGCTCTGGGATCGCGCCGCGTATCTGCACGAGGCCCGAGACGGGGCCGCATTGTCATCCACTGGAAGCACCGATGCGACGCGGGTCGACGAATGGAAAGCCGCTGGATTCCTGGACGACGCGATGCTGTCCCGGAAGTTGGACGGCCTGGGCTTGGATCGCACCGCGTTCGCGCGCCTCATCTCGGCCCGGCCTTCCTTCGAGTACTGCGACGAATCGGCGGAGTGCGAGGTGTATTGGGAGCGGCCGGACGCCGGGGCACCTGGGTGGCAGCAGATTCTCTGGGCAATCCTGCAGGAGTGGGATCGCCGGATGGAATCGGCGGATGCCGAACTGTTTGCGTCCGGAGATTTTGTGGGCACGTTGCGACCGTTTGTGAACGGGGCGTGGAGCCGCCTGAGGGCACTCATGCCGGCTTTGCCGGCCGGCTTGACGATCGACCTGGATGCCGTGGGCGCACAGGTGAGGCGTGTGCTTGCGCTGAGACTTCTGCGAGTCTGCCAGCGAACATTGGTTCTCGAGCTGAACGTGGCGCGACTGGATGAACGGCTGCGCGGCGCGACCCCGGACGAACGCTACCACGATTACGTGGATCGCCTGTTGGCGGCCCCGGGCGAGTGGAGGCGGATCTTCAGTGAATATCAGGTGCTGGGGCGGCTCATCGGTGAGTACATCCTACGATGGCTCGAATCCACAGCCGAGCTGCTCCAAAGACTGGCGGCGGACTGGGAGGCGCTGGGCCGCCGGATCCTGCAAACTCAGTCGGAGATGCGTCTGGTGGCGGTCACAGGTGGGTTGTCGGACGAGCATCGGGGCGCTCGCACTGTCTGGATTCTATCTCTCGCCCCGGGCATCGACGACGCGACACCGCCACTTCGCATTGTCTACAAGCCCAAATCGCTCGCACTCGACGCTCATTTCAATGCCCTGCTGCATTGGTGCAACGACCAGTTCGAGCGCGATTCCACGGTACCCCCCGCCTCCGCAGACGTCCCGCCGTTTCGCCTGCTCCGGCTGATCGATCGCGTGGACTATGGGTGGATGGAGTGCGTGGCCCGCGCCGACTGCGCTTCGCGCGAAGAGGCGGCTCGATTCTACCGCCGGCAGGGAGCGTTCCTGGCGCTCTTGTACTTTCTGCGCGGCACCGACATGCACAGTGAAAACCTGATCGCATGCGGCGAGCACCCCATGCTGATCGACCTCGAGACCCTGCTCCAGCCACGCATTGAGTTGCCGCCTGACACCAGCGCCACCGGTGCGGCGCAGCGCCTGATCGGTGAATCGGCCCTGCGTGTGGGGCTGCTGCCCCAGTGGTCGTGGGGCGAGGGGCGCGACCAGGGAGTCAATGTGGCCGGGCTGGGCAACGGCGGCCCACAGATGACGCCCTACGAGATTCCGACCTGGGAGGACATGGGAACCGACCTGATGCATGTCGTCCGGAAGAAGCGTCCGATGCCCGAGTCCGAAAACCTGCCTGGCATCGGCGGTGTGACGGCGGCGGTCACGGACTACGTCGACGACCTCATCGTGGGGTTCGAATCGACCTGCCGCATGTTCATGCGGAATCGCGCGGCCCTGCTGGCACCCGAGGGCCTCCTGCAGGGCTTCGCGAGCGATCCTGTCCGCTTCGTCGCACGCGCCACGGCCCAATACTCGAAATTGATCGAGGACGGGTATCATCCCGACAACCTGCGCGATGCTTTTCATCGCGACCAGCTTTGCGACGTGCTCTGGACCTTCAGCCGGGGGAGCGCTCTGCACGAGCGTCTGATCGGATCGGAGCAGGAAGACCTGCGCGCCGGAGATGTACCGTACTTTTCGACGAGCCCGAGGGGCCGAGATGTCCTCGACAGCCACGGCCGGAGTCTCCCGGATATCTTCCCGACAAGCAGCCTGGAGCTGTGCCACGCCTGGCTGCAGCAGCTCGATGAAGCTTGTCTCCAGCAGCAGCTCTGGATCATCCGGGCCTCGCTGGCATCCATCTCCACGAGCCGGCATGTGGCGTCGACCGCCGCAGAGAGCGACAACAGCAGGCCCGCCGCTGCGAGCGCCGTCCCGCTTCACTGCAGCGCCGATGAGTTGCTGCGCGATGCGCTCCTGAGCCAGGCCGTGCAAATCGGCGAGACTCTCATGATCTCGGCCATTCAGGGCGAGGATGACGCCGTCTGGCTTGGACTCAACCATGCGGGCGAGGAGCGTTGGAGCCTCGGACCGGTCGGCTACGACCTGTACGACGGCACGGCTGGAATCGCCGTGTTTCTGGCTTGGCTCGGCGACCTCACAGCCGACGACCGGGCGACCGCATTGGCGCGCCGTGCCCTGCGCGGGGTCCTCCGCAGGATCGATGAAGAAGGCGGCGCCAACCTGGGCGGTTTCTCGGGGCTCTCTTCTGCTCTCTACGCCCTGTCGCTCCTGGGAAGCCTGTGGGAGGATGAATCGATCGTCCACGAGATTGGACGGAGGCTGGACAGGGTCGAGTCCGCGGTTTCTGTGGACCGTGTCTACGACATCATCGCGGGCTCGGCGGGCACCATTGGTGCGATGCTGGCCGTCCACAGTGTCACGGGGCTCGAAGCGGCGCTCCGGATCGCCCTCGCCTGCGGCCGAAAGCTGGACGCCGACGCCACGGTAACGGTTCAGGGCAGCGGGTGGCGGGGGGTTGACACCGCGCGGCCCTTGCTGGGATTCTCGCACGGAACGGCAGGCGTCGCCTGGGCACTGCAGCACCTCGCGGAGGCTGTCCGGCGTCATTCCGATGGGGAGGGCGCGAGATCCGCGGTGGGTTTCGAGGAGCGGGCCGGCGCGGCGCTAAAATATGAGCGGTCGCACTACGATCCGGTTCGCCGCAACTGGCCGGATTTCCGCGATTTCGCTGCCGCCGGGTTGCTGCCACCTGGTGGCGCGCAGCCCTTCATGAGTGCCTGGTGCCACGGCGCGCCCGGGATCGTCCTGGCCCGGGCCACCGCACCGGCACGCTTCCGCGACCACAGCGCGCAGCTCGAAATTCGGATCGGCGTCGAGACCACATTCCGCACGGGAATGGGCATCAACCATAGCCTCTGCCACGGAGACCTTGGCAATCTGCTGGCAATCGAATCGGCCGTGGCACTGGGTGAGAGTGAGGACTGGCCGGATCGGGTTCGCGCCGGGACGTGGCGGGTCCTTGACGAGATCCGCGATCGTGGCCCGCGTTGCGGAGTTCCACTCGGCCATTTCACACCGGGACTGATGACGGGCTTGGCGGGCATCGGCTATGGCCTGCTTTCGCTGTGCTCACCCGACCGGTTGCCAAACTTGCTGGCCCTTCAGCCGTGGCACAGAGGAGAGGGGCGGTGAGCGAGGCGAAGCGAAGATTCCGGCCCGCTCGGGACAAATGTACTGTGATGGCGGCTCTTGAGGGCATCCATGCCCTCCTGCCGTCCGTGTACGGCACGGGGAGGTGATTCACCCGAGAGAAGCCAGAGCGTGAAAGTCCATTCGACTGAACAATTCACCATGTCTTGGTCCACAACACTAACCGGAGGAGATCGATTTGAAGATTACTCGTTGTTTCGCCGTCACAGCAGGCGCGGCGGTTCTGTCCTGGGCATTCGCTGCACGGGCCGATGCTGCAAGCCATGCGATTCACAATCCCGCCACGGCGGCGTTTGCCGTCGACCAGCTCCAGGCCCGGACCGGCTTGCCGGCGAGCGAGTTCGAATCATGGAAGACGCTCTATGACCCCCAAGTCGGCAAATCACACGTCAGGCTTACGCGGTCGTACAAAGGCCTGCCCGTGACCGGCGGCGACGTCGTGGTCCACCTCGACGCTGACGGCACGTATCTCGGGATGAGCGGTCGCGCAACGCGACTCGACATGGATGTCACGCCTAAAGTGAGCGCCGACCGGGTGGTATCGATTGCGGCCGCGAAGCTCGGGAAGGCTGGCTCTCCGACATCCGAGCTGAAGATCTGGATCACCGAGGATGGCACGGCGCACCTTGCGTGGCAGGTCGTTCTCAGCGATCTCTCCGGCTCCGAGCCCTACAAGCACACATACATCGTCGACGCGAAGACCGGGAATGTCGTCCTGGATTTCGACAGCCTCGAGACTTTGAACGGCACCGGCCGGGGCTATCACAATGGCAACGTCACGATCACGATCACAAGGAGTGGGGCAAGGTACTATTTGCGAGACCTCACTGCGCGCAACTTCGACACGGCAAACGACCTGGGGTACATCTTCAGTAGCACAACGAGGACATTTGGCAACGGAAGCTACACGACCACCAGCACAAACGGAGCGGACGTTCACTACGGGTTGATGAAGACATGGGACTACTACGAAGATACCTTCGGTCGGAGCAGCTATGATGGTGCAGGAACCTATTTCCCCGCCTTCGTCTACCGGTACGGTACCGGCTATGTCAACGCCTATTGGGCAACCGGCGACGGCTACCTTGTCTTCGGCGATGGTTCGATTGATGATGGCTACTACCCATTGACGTCCCTCGACGTGGTCGGGCACGAATTCAGCCATGGCGTGTGCGAAACCAGCGTGCCGGGCGGGTTGAGGTACGTGAGGCAGTCCGGAGGCATCAACGAGGGCAACTCCGACATCTTCGGGACCATGGTCGAATGCTACGCTGGAAACGCCAGCGACCCGTGCGACTGGACGATCGGCGAGAAGGTCGTGTCTCCGTACTTGCGCAACATGTCAGATCCCCCCGCCGACGGCGCCTCAATCGACAACTTCAGCGATTACACCGACGGTCTCGATGTCCATTACTCGAGTGGGATAGTCAATAAATTCTTCTATCTGCTCTCCGACGACGCCGTATACGGTATCGGCAGCGATGCCGCGGCGGCCATCTGGTACCAGGCTCTGACCAACTACTTCGTGAATGCCGAAACGTTTGCAGACGCACGCACGGATACATTGCAGGCAGCTCAGGATCTCTACGGCGCCGCATCAGCGGAATACAGCGCCGTCGGAGATGCCTGGGACGATGTCGGCCTCCACTAGATCGCACCCACAGAAAGATGGCGGGCCACCCCGGCCCGCCATTTCACTTTCAGGAAAGGTCCGCGATTCCGCTGTCGCGGCCGCGTCGTCACGCGTCTTCGATTCTGAAACTGAATTCGGCCCGCCCGATCGGAAACCCGCCGTCCGAAAAGCTCCGCTCCTCGAACCAGACCATGCCGTCCCTCTCGACAATCACGACCGACGATGACCGTGTGCCGTAGAGCTTCGTGGTGACGAAGATCGGTGCGAGCACTCGTTCACGCTCCAGCCCGACGCCCGTGTCGGGGAGCAGCCGGTCTGGCGGGATGTCCCGTTCGGCCAGGGTCGAGAAGAGCGATTCCGCAATCTCTCCCGGCTCTGAGAATCGATCGAGTGTCCGTCGCACCGCCTCCTTCCCGCGCACGACCTTCGGCCACGGATCGTCGAGGAACCCGTTGCTGACC
Organism: Acidobacteriota bacterium; assembly: GCA_016191015.1. Classification (GTDB taxonomy): domain Bacteria; phylum Acidobacteriota; class CAIWXX01; order CAIWXX01; family CAIWXX01; genus JACPPM01. The sequence continues at coordinate 52,400 of JACPPM010000211.1, forward strand.
GCATAGATTCCGTCGCCCAGTGCCACGGGAGAACCGGACCTGTTTGAGCAGTAAGCGAGCCCCAACCGATCACGCGCCACCAGGCAGAAGCCGGCATAGCCCGTCGTCCTTCCGCGAACTTCTTTCAGGTATTCGGTGGCGGGTTGGGCGCAGAGAAGAAAGTCGCGAACCAGCAGCCCACGCGAGGGGGCGTCTGGGCGTGGCGACTGCGGCTCTCTGAAATTCGTCACCGCCGCAAAACGCCCCTCGCGGGTCATGCCCATCCAGGTTCCTCGACTCTGAAGATCCCGACCGGCCAGAATCGTTGGCGCGTCAGACCAGAAAGCAGCAGCCTGCGTGGGACGGCAGTAGAATTCGTCCCGGTTGGCAGCCACGACCAGCTCGTACCGAGGATGCGTCCGATGGGAAACGATGATCAAGCACACATCACCCATTATCGCGGACTGACCTCGAAGAACCAAGGCAGCATGAACCACTCTGGTTGTTCTATAATCGGCACTCTCGCAGAAGACAACGGATTACCAAATGGCACAAGCACTCAGCACCCAGCACCCAGCACCGACCCCGCGGAGCGAACCGCGGTGAGGTTTCTCCTTCGCACGCTCTCGCTCTCCTACGTCCGCCGTCACATGGCGAAGACGCTGCTGACACTGCTTGGCGTCGTCGTCGGCGTCGCGACATACTCGTCGATCAAAGCCGCGCAGAAGACGCTTGTCGGCGGACTGCGTGCCACGGTCGACCGGATGGCCGGCAAGGCTCAGCTCCAGATCGGCGGCTCCTCCGGCGTGCCCGAAGAGCTGCAAGAACAGATTCGGGCCGTCAGCGGGGTGAAGGCCGTGGCACCGGTGATCGAGCAGGTGATTTCGCCCGAGAGAGCGGAGCTCGGCAGCCTCCTCGTCCTGGGCGTCGACCTGCTCGGCGATCGCGAGATGCGGGAGTACGGCTTCGAGGGCGACGACGCAGACCTGGACGATCCGCTCCTGTTTCTGGCGCAGCCCGACTCGATCGCGCTCTGCCGCGCCTTCGCGGACCGGGCCGGCATCCGCAAAAACGACACCCTCGAAGTACGCATCGGGGAGTCTCGCAAACGGGTCGTGGTCCGCGGGTTGTTGGAGGCGAAGGGATTCGCGGAGGCTTTTGGCGGCAACATTGCCATCACAGATGTCTATGCCGCTCAGGAGCTCTTCGGGCGCGGACGCCATTTCGACCGCATCGAGGTCCGGCTCGATGAGGGCCTCTCGCTCGAGCAGGGAGAGCGCGCTTTGCGGAGCGCACTCGGCCCGGGCTACGAGATTCAGACACCGAGCCGGCGCGGCGCCCAGCTCGAACGCGTGATCACAAACTTCGTTGTCGGGTTCGACATCACCAGCTTTCTGGCGCTCGGAATCGGAGTTTTCCTGATCTTCAATGCGTTCACGGTTTCCGTGAACAGGCGGCGGCGGGACATCGGCGTCCTGCGGTCCGTAGGTGCGACTCCCCGACAGATTCAGATTCTGTTCCTTTCGGAGGCCGCGGTGCTTGGCGTCGCCGGAGGAGCGATCGGGCTCATCGCCGGCACGACGGTGACCCAAGGATTCCTCAGATTCATGGCGCAGACGGTGCAGACACTCTACGGCGTGACCGATGTCTCGACAGCGCGCGTCACCTTGCCACTCGCCTTGCAATCCGTCGGCCTCGGCATGCTGGCTTCCCTGGCGGGTGCGTGGGGTCCAGCCCGCGCCGCGGCCCGCGTGCAGCCAACGGAGGCGCTGGCATCGGGGCGGTTCACTTCATCGACGCCGCGGCACGTGAGACTACGCCTCGGCGCGGGCGCAATGGCGCTCACCCTCGCCGCCCTCATCTCGGTGGCGCAGCCCGACGTGAACCCCGGGACTCTTGTGTGGACAGCCATGGTGCTCGGTCTGGTCGGTATGACATTGATCGTCAGTCCGGCGGCGAGACAGCTCGTGGTGTGGCTCGCTCCACTCATCTCGCGGATTTCGCCGGTCACCGGGCGTCTCGCCGCGGATTCACTGCTGAGCCACTCCCGTCGGACGGCGGGCACCGTTTCGGCAATCACGCTCTCGCTCGCCTTCGTGATCGGAACGGCCGGCTACATCGGCTCGACCCGGACAACCCTCCTGCGATGGATGGACGACATCGTGACCTCGGACCTCTTCGTCCGCGGCTCCAACACTTTGTATCGGCCGGACTATCGCTTCTCTCCCGAGCTGAAATCCGATCTGCTCGCGGTGCCGGGGGTGAGGGCGGTCGAGTGCTACCGCAGCCAGCGCTTGCCGTTCCGGGGCGAGGACATCCTGCTCATGACGATTGAGATCGAGGGTCTCCTGCACCGTGTGCACCCGACCTTTGTTGAAGGGGATCCGGAGTCGATGCGGAGGGGACTGGTCGAGCTCGGGCAGTGCGTCGTGTCCGAGAATTTCGCCAACCGTTTCGGCCTCGGCGTGGGCGATACCGTCGAGCTCCCGGCCCCGGGAGACACGGTCAGCCTGCGGATTTCGGGGGTGATCAAGGACTACACTTCCGATCGCGGGTCCGTGATCATCGATCGCTCCGTCTTCGTGTCTCGATGGAAAGACGATCGGGTGGATATCTTCGACGTGAATCTGCTGCCGGGAGTCGATGCCCACACTGCCCGGAACGAAATCCGCAAGAAGCTGGCGGGGAAGACTCCAGCACTCGTGTCGACCCGAAAGGAGTTCTCGGAAGAGATCGGCCGGGCCGTCGATGCGTTCTACGGGTTGGTCAGAATGTCAGTGATGATGGCACTGGTCGTCGCATTCATGGGAATCGTGACCTCCCTCATCGTCTCGGTCGTGGAGAGGACGAGAGAAATTGGCATTCTGAAGGCCCTGGGCGCGCTCGGACCACAGATCCGCCGCAGCGTCGCGTACGAAGGCCTGGTTGCCGCTCACGCCGGCCTGATTCTCGCCCTCCCCTTCGGCGCCCTCATCGCCCACTTCCTCGGATCCACCGTCGCCCGGGCATACGCAGGGTGGACAATGCCCACACACTTCCCACTCGACATCCTGCTCGAGCTCGCCATCGCACTTCCGGTTGTCTCCTGGCTCGCAGCGTGGCTGCCCGCACGCCAAGCCGCGGCGACGAAAGTCACGGAGGCGATCGGGTATGAGTGATGGGCGCGGGGCCCGGGGACTAGGGACTAGTGTCTAAGAAGTTGAGTGTTGACACGAAATGGCAAAACGTTCGAGTGGGTGAGATCCTCCGAACCCCTCTCAGGATAGCAGGTAGGGAGGAATGCAGGAACGGAGCAGTCATCTCCGGAGCTCAGGGTGGCATCGAACAGACCCCTTCCTGCCTTCCTAACTTCCTGCTTTCCTGAGAGGTGCTCGGAAGGGTCTTGCAGCGTGCCTGGGTCTTGCCTGTTTGGTTGCGG
>JACPPM010000212.1 GCA_016191015.1 Acidobacteriota bacterium
CCAGGGCCCCGTCAAAGTCCCGTGCTAACCACAGATTTCACAGATTCTTCGCGCAGATTCCGCCGATGGCTTCGCGAGGCCGGTGGCATTCGCTTTGAGGAGCGCTCTGCGATGAGTGAGGATCCAATCTGTGTAATCCCTCCGGAAATCTGCGTCATCTGCGGTTTGCTCCGATCGACGTCACCCGGACTTCGCGCTGCGACTTTGACGTTCCCCTGTTCAGCCATCTCTCTTGTGCCTTTTGCGCCTTCGGTGCCTTCTGTGGTTAGGCTGCCCGAGTAGTTACGAGGGCGAACCCGGACGGCAGTAATGCAGGGTGTGCTCGGGCGCCAAGCCACCCCAGCTACTCGATGGCTTCCCGAGGACGCTCGGGGCCATAGGCAGCAAGGCACGGCCTCCACGTCCTGCTCCGATGTTGATCCGGGTCCGGAGCTAACGGCTACAAGCTGAGCCAGGTCCCGATCCCTCGCTCTCTCGCTCTTCGGTCGATCTCGACCGCGACGGCCATGTCCTCGAGCGCCAGGCCGAGGTTCATCGCCATGGTCCGTTCGTCCTCACGCTCGCGTCCCGGCTTCCCGCCGGTGACGATTTCGCCGAGGTCTGCGGAAGGATCGGGGGTTTGCTGGAAGTATCCTACGTTCTGGTAGTACTTGTACTGGGCGAGATCGTCGGTTACGAGCTTGTCGACCTGCTTGAGTGCATCGCCGGTCCAGTAGCTGTCGAAATCCAGAGCGGCGGCGAAGGCACCAGCGCGCAGCCAGTCCTTCTGGATCACCGGCGAGGGGCGCTTGAGAATCGGACCGGAGGTGACCACGATGTCGCTCACTTCCACGGCCTTTTTCGGGTGATCAACGCCGATGATATCAATCCCCGTCGACGCGTTCATCTCTGCAACGAATCGCCTCTGCGCATCGGGCAGGACGTCGTAGGCGTAGACCCGCTCGATCGGAAACAGGGTCGCAATCGCCTGGAGGTTCGTGCGCCCCTGGACGCCGCAGGCGAGGATCCCCAGGGTGCGGCTCCCCGCGCGTGCGAGGTACCTGGCGGCCAGGGCTGACGCCGCTGCCGTACGAGAGGCTGTGATCCACGTACAATCCATCACGACGGAAGGAATGCCGGTGGCGGTGTCATTGAGGATCAGCAGCCCTGAAATATACGGCAAGCCTCGCGTATGATTCTCGGGATATCCGCTGACCCACTTCATGCCGGCCGCGCCGAGAGCCGGGATGAAGGCGGGCATGGCATGGATGAAGGCGTCGGGCCGAGTATGGAGGCCGGGCTTGGGCGGCATCTCGACTCGGCCCGCTCCCTTCTCTTTGAACGCAGCATCGAGCAGGTCGATGAGGGTCTTCATGTCGAGCGCGACGGCTTCGACATCGTTGCGAGAGAGGTAGAGGAGTTGGTGTGAGCGCATGGCTGACCTGCTAGATACTAGGGGTCCGCCGGCTCGCGCGCAACTGGCAGGTTGTTGGTATAATCGGCCGCATGAGATTTGCAGGATTCCCCTCAGAGGCTCTCCAGTTCCTCAGGCAGTTGGAGAAGAACAACAATCGCGAATGGTTTCTCGCCCACAAGCTGGCATATGAGACGAAGGTCAAGGCCCCGATGATCGAATTGCTCAGGGCGCTCCAGCCTGAGCTGAAGCGATTCGCTCCAGAGATCGTCTACGATCCGGCGAGATCGATCTTCAGGATCTATCGCGACATTCGCTTCAGCACGGACAAGTCCCCCTACAAAACGCACGTCGCCGCGTATCTTTCTCCGAGCGTTTCATCACGGGTGGATCGAGCCGGGCTGTACCTGCATCTCGAGCCGGCGCGCCTGCTCATAGCCGGCGGACTCTACCGGCCCCCCTCCCCCGCGCTCCGTGCAGTCCGCCACTACATCGTCGAGCACGACGGTTCGATTCGTCGCATTTTGGCCGCGAAAGAGCTCGTCAAGCTTTTCGGAACGCTCGGAGGCGATGAGCTGTTACGCGCGCCGAAGGGCTTCGCCCCCGACCACCCGGCCGCCGATCTACTCCGCCATAAGGACTTCATCGTCGATGTGGAGCGGCCTGCCAGGATCGCGCAGTCCGCTGAGCTCTTCCCGATGGTCGTGGAACACTTCCGCGCCATGATGCCACTCGTCCGGTTTCTCAACGAGGCGCTCTCGACTATTCCGGCCAAGTTTTCGGACGAAGAATAGCTTTCGTACGTCCGGAAACGGCTCCGCTCGGCCATCGGTGTCCGGGTTCCGACCACTGATGTGAGTAAATCCGCCACAGAGAAGTGTGTGGCGGACGCGTAAGTATTACGAGGCGAAGGGAAGTCCTGCCTGGCACACCTTTCGCAATCGTTGCGGAAGTGTGAAGCCGATGAGAGGACGTTTATGAAGAGGAAATCACTGATGTCGGTGTTGGTGAAGCAGGCACTCTGCGGAGCGCTCTTGTTGGGTGGCGCCGCGGGTTCGGCGAGCCGCGGAGGGGCACGTTGGGATCGTCCGGAGTGGAGTGGAACCGGACGCCCGGCCCAATCCGCTGCGCTCGACGAGCTGCTCGTCAACAAATCCGTCTGGGGCAAGAATGTTTCAAACACAGTCAAAGGCATGTCCGTGGCGTACGACGGGAAAAGAGGGCTGGTCTTCGTTTCCGGAATAGCCACACGCTATCTGATGGTGATTGACCCGGCGCAGTCGCATCCGTCGGCCTCGATTGACCTGGGAGTGTCCGGTTCGCACACCTCGAGCATGCGCGTGGACGAGACGAGGCGCCGGCTCTTCTGGGTTGGAAGGACGGATGAGTCGATCCGCGTCATCGACGTGGATTCGCGCAAGGTCGTCGCGAGCCGCGACGCTGCGGGAGCACCATCGGGGCGTCATCCGGTGAAGGACGTCGCACTCGACCCGGCGACTGGCTGGATCTGGATTGCCAACCTCGACAACCATGCCGTTACGGGGTACAGCGCGGATCTCAAGAGCTCCACCTCCATTCCTGGTCTCTCAGGACCCATTTCCGTGGCCGCGGCTCCAGGCGGCGACCTTCTGTACGTGCTCGACGCGCAAGGACGCAGCGAAACTCGTCTCTTGCGATATCGCCCCAGCGCTCACGACGTGGCCGTGCTCCAAACATACTCCAGCACATTGCTCTCCCCACCGCCGAAGCTCGTCCATGTGACTCCTGATGGGACGATTCTGGTGGTGAATCGAGAGGTTCGTGCCTACGCCCCCGACACGCTGCAGACACTCTGGACCGCGAGCCTGCCGGTATCTCCTGAGTCGGTCGTCAGTGTCAATGGCACAGCTGCCTTCATGCTCCGCAAGGCGGGGTTCGAACGCGGCTACCCGGAGAGCCTGGTGCAGCTCAGGGATTCATCGACGGGAGCGGCGCTCGCGACTGTGAAGGTCAGGTTCGAGGCAAGCTGGGCAGCCGCAGATCCTGAAGGCGAACGCCTTTTCGTCGGGAATGGCGGCGACGGCAGTGTCTCGGTGATCAGCACAGCAACGCGGAAGGTTTTGAGCACGATCGATGCGGGGAACGGGGCGGAGGGAGTCGCCATCGATTCGGGGATCGGGACGAAGTACATTCTCAATCGCCTCGGAGGAAGCGAGATCTACGTGCAGAAGGCGGGGTCGGCAAAGCTCGAACGGTGGGAGGCCGGGAAGTGGCCGACCGAGCTGGCCGTTGATCCCGACCGCCGCCGGCTCTTCGCTCTCTCCCACTATGAATCTGCGATCTACAGATGGAACTTGAGCTCGAATACGAGAATGTCCAGCCTCTCGCTCGGCGTACCAGGCAACACCGGCGATTCGCTCTGCGATTTCGACTACGACGCATCCACCGCCATTGCCGGGGCTGTTTTCCCAGAGACCGGATATGTCGCGGCCGCGGACATGGCGGCCGGGGGGGTTCTGTGGACTCGCCGGTTCGCCGACTTCGCCGTCGGTCCGGATCGAGGCCCAGGCAACGCATTTGTGATCGTTGATGGGGCGAGGAGCAGGCTGTACGTCGTCTGGACGGTGGCCCGCCGCCTGAGCGCACTGGACTTGCGAACCGGCGCGACCAAGAAGGAGTACTCGTTCCGGCACTCGGTGGATACGACCTACGCGATCAACGCAGCCTGCCTCGATCCGGCCGGCGATCGCCTCTTCGTCGGGCCGGACGTTGTCGACCTGGATACCCTGCAGCTCACACAGAGCCTCTCATCGGTCAACAAGGTCTTCTACGCCGATGCTGGCATCGCGCTCGGGATGGCCTTGGACTCCAATGACATGGAGACCCTCGTGGAGCTCGACGCGAACACACTCGGTGTCAGACGTCAGTGGTCTCTCGTCTCAACCGGCATGATGCGCCTCGTTCCGACGTACGATCCGGGCAGCGGGAGAATCCACTTCGCCGATCTCGCCAACGCCCGCGTCCTCAGCATGGCCTACGCGCCATGAGCATGCAGACGAAGCCATTCATCGTCCGGGAACTTGGAATTTGAAACTTTGAGCTTTGAACCCTCAATGATCTCGCGCAAGATGGCGCCGAGATCGACCCTCTTCAGCTCTTCGAAAAGATCTTCCTCCTCGAGAAGCGCGGCAATCTTCTCGTTGTCGAGAAGCTCAAAAAACTGTTTCGCCTGGATTTGCTGCTGGATCTCGGGGTCCTCGGCCACGGCTATGATTCTCGGGTCATTTGCGAAATGTGAGATGACCGGGTGATTGCGGAACTGCTCGAATAGATCCGGGTCGCCCGCGACGTACATGAGGTCTTCGAAGGTCTTGAGCACTCTGTCATCGACCGGGTTGGCCTGTTCGACGAATAGTCCGAACGGCGATAGCTCGATTTCGTTCCTCAGCGTGATGAACTCGCCCTCCGGTGCCGGCGGCGGATGCGCGGCGTCGGTTGGTTGGGCCGGGCCGGCCACCGCCTTGAGTGTGATCTCCTCCACGTTGCCGACAATCTCCAACCCGATCAGGGTTATGAGCACGAGGACGAATCCCCAGACTCCTCCGGCCACCGCGCCGCCGACCCGCTCCCACCGCTCCTTCGCGGGCAGACCTTCCCAATCTCGGCGCTCCTCACGACGGCGCAGGTACACCTCGCCGGCGACGATGCAGATGAGGAAAAACAGCAGTCCTGTGGCGAAGACCGCCGCAAGCGGCGCGAGAGTTTTCGGCACGAAGTCCGCCCGCTCAGCCGCCCACCCGCATATGAACGACAACGGACGGGCCAGTATTGCGGCCAGAAGCAGCGAGGCAAAGGCCACGAGGATCCGCAGGATGCCACGGAAGTATCCGATCACGGTGAAAAGCAGTATGACTGCAACCCCGATCAGCGTGACGCTCATCTGTCACCCCTTCGACATGGTACGTGGGAATCACGGAGTTGAAACATAGGGGAACCCCCATGGATCTGTCAATCCGTCCCATCCGACCTGAGATTCGGCGTGCGGGAGCTCGTGGCTTCCCTGGCATCCATCCGGCAACCCGGATGCTTGTTGGCTTCAAGACGAGACGGCGCGATCGGACGTCCAAAATCGCCGTGGCCGGTCGGCCTTAGGCGCCCCAGAGGGGCGCGGCGAAGAAAGCCCAGGGCGCCAGCCCTGGGTCAATGTGTACGAGATATCGGCCAGTCCCGGAGGGACGGCTGAGATTGGCCAGGCCACATCGGCGACCCCTCAATCGTCCCTCCGGGACTCCCGATCCTTCCCTTCCGATCGAGCCCACCGAATAATCGGTGGGCTATTCCCATCACGCCCCTCGGGGGCGACCGCGGCGGGGGATCCCTGCGATGGGGAGCAACCGTAGATCCAGCAGATTGCCTTCAATCCTCCGGGTCGAGCAAACACCACACATCGCTATCGGGTCCGCGACACACTCCGAATCTCAGTTGCGACAAAAATCCCCGAATGGAAAAAAGGGCCATGCCGCGGGGCGGCATGGCCCGGGATCAGGAATGCTGTGTCGATCCCTACTTCGGCTGGACGATCGTGCCCATGAGAGTAAGCTGCCCAGAGCTGGTGGCCTGGGCATACGCGACGAAGTATTTCTTTGCGGTCGTGTCATAAGCGACCCACTGTTCGGCTTCGGCATCCGCGGTCGTAGCGATCCCGAAGGACTGCCCGGAGAGCTCCCCGGTGCCGGTGGCGAACTGGCCACGAACGTTGACATTGGTCCCGCCGTCGAGATCATCCGCCAAAAAAACGACGAGGAAATTCCCCTTGTCACGGTCAAAGGCGGCAACAGGATCCCCGCACGCCTGGCCGGTGTCGAAGGTCTGGTTCTCGTTGCCGGTCGGCTTCCCCACGACGCTCAGCATTCTATGATTCAAGTCCCCCGTGTCGCTCCCCTTCTGCTCCAAGTAGTCCTCCCACAGCGCGAAAGCCCGGCAGTCTACCACGACGAATGAGCGCCCGTCCAAGCGCCGGCGGTGAAAACGTCACGCCCTCTGATATAGACTTGGGTCACGCAACAGAACCGTCGAGCCATGATCAGTGCAGCCGTTCCTCCCCTCCTCGCCTTCCCGAGCCTGCCATGAACGACGATCCTGTCGCCGGCCAGTCCTCCAGGTCCGAGGACATCCAGTTCCCCACCGAGACCGGCGAAGGTGCTGGTGAACGGTGGTCGGGCCGTGCGTGCGGACAGTACCAGATACTCGAGCTCCTCGGCGAGGGCGGAATGGGGCAGGTGTATCGCGCCCACGACACGGTGCTCAACCGTAGCGTCGCGCTGAAGCTGCTTGCAAGCGCCGATCCGCGTCTGGTGGCGCGGTTTTTGCTCGAGGCGCGGGCGCAGGCGCGGGTCGAGCATGAGCACATCTGCAAGGTGTACGGGACCGGAGAGCTCGAAGGGACGCCCTACATCGCGATGCAAATCGTCACCGGCCGGACACTCAGGGCCGCCTACGAGGAGATGTCCCTCGAAGCGAAAGTGCAGGTGATGATGCACGTGGCCGAAGCCGTCCACGCAGCCCATCGGCATGGACTGATTCATCGCGATCTGAAGCCGGGCAACATCATGGTCGAGCAGGCCGAGGACGGGCGATGGATCCCCTACGTGATGGATTTCGGGCTGGCCCGCGAGGTGGGGGGACCCGGCGTGACTTCGACCGGCCTCGTCGTCGGAACGCCATTCTACATGGCCCCGGAACAGGCAGAGGGTCGCCACGATAAGATGGACCGCCGGACCGATGTCTATGGGCTCGGAGCCACCTTTTATCATCTCCTGACAAAGCAGCCGCCGTTCGCCGGCTCGCTGGGCATCGACGTGCTCTTGAAAGTTCTCGGTGAAGACCCGGTGCCTGTTCGCAGGCTCAACTCTGCCATTCCATCGGACCTCGAGGTTGTCGTCATGAAGTGTCTGGAGAAGGAGTCAGCGAGGCGATACGATTCCGCCCGAGCGGTGGCCGAGGAGCTCCGCCGCTATCTGGATGGCGATCCGATTCGCGCGCGCAGGAAGAGCTGGATGTACAGGGCAGCGCGGAAGGCTCGCAAGCACCTGGCGCTGTTTGTCGTCTCGGTTGCCGCCATCCTCGCGCTCAGCGTCCTGGCAGGGGTGTGGATTCGAGAACGGCTGAGTGCCGCCGAGCGCGCGACGGTCGCCCGGCAGTTCGGGCAGGAGGTGGAACGGATCGACGCGATCATGAGAATCGCCTCACTAGTGCCAATTCACGACATCCGTAGAGAAAAGGCGATGGTTCGGAAAGCGATGAATCGCATCGAGGGGCAGATGCAGTGGACGGGCAGGTCGGCGGAGCCTGCCGGAGCATACGCGTTGGGTCGAGGGAATCTCGCACTCAAGAACTACGACCAGGCCCGGGAGGATCTAGAGGAGGCGCGTCACGCCGGATACGATGAACCGGCTCTCAACTACGCCCTCGGCCTGACGCTGGGACATCTCTACCAGCGGCAGCTCGACCTCCTCGACACGATCTCCAACAAGGACCTGCGCGAGGAACGGCGCAAGGAGATCGAGATCGAGTACCGGGAGCCGGCGGTTCGTTATCTCACGTTGAGTCGAGGTGTCGACCTCGTGGCGCCGGAATATGCCGAGGGTCTGATCGCCTACTACAAGGGGCAGTACGCACAGGCCGTGGAGAAGGCGCGCGCGGCTTTCCGGCGCGGATCGTGGCTGTACGAGGCGAAGATCTGCGAAGCGGCTACGGCGGAGGCCATCGGCAACGAAAAGCGTGACAGGGCCGAATACGATGCGGCGATGGAATCCTATCGCGACGCCGAGAAGTTGTTGCAGCAGGCTGCGGGAGTTGGCGCGAGCGATGTCGAGTGCTATCAGAATCTGGCGCGACTCTATCAGAATATGATGCTCGCGGATGCCTTCACCGGGGCAGGTGAGAACGTCACCCGCTACCGGGACGCCGCCCTCGCGGCGTGTGATAAGGCTCTGGTCGTGGACCCGGACAGCCCCGAGACCTACGCTCATCTTTCCGCGGTTCATTGGGCAGCGGCCCAGTTCACCCTCCGTCACGGCGAGAACCCGTCCGCTGCCCTCGGAGCGGCACTCGATGCGGCCGCCACTCTGACAAGGCTGAAGCCGCAGGACGCCACCTCATGGCTTCTGGTTGCGTCGACGTGGCTCCCGAGAGCGCGATTCGAAAGCCTGACGGGCAAGAATCCGGCGGAAAGCTTCGCGAACGCTATCGGGAATTACGAGAGGGCACTCTCGCTGAAGCCTCACTACATGCTCGCGCTCAACGCCCTGGCCAGCACCTATGCGCTCCGCGCCTGGGAGTACGAGGTCCCTCATGGGGTGGATCCGCGAGGATCGATCGAATCGGCGATCTCGGTGTGTCGGAGGGCCGTCGAGGCGGATCCGAAGAGCTTCTGGCCGTACGGCGGCATGGCGCTGGCCCTGTGGACACGCTCCAACTACGAGATGCTGCACGGGATCGACCCAACGCATTCTCTGGATGCCGGAGACGAGTCGATCGCAAGTTCTCTCGCCGTCAATCCGCGGATCACCGATAACCTGCTGATGGCCGGCAACCTCAAGCTGGTTCGCGCCCAATATGCGGTCAAAAGAGGCACCGATCCGGCTCCACACGTCGAGGCCGCCCTTGGGTTCTACCAACGCGTTCTGGAAATCGACCCCGCACGGCGGGGAGCCATCATCAATTCCGCACTCGCGATCAAGGAGAACGTCGCCTACCGGATCGCCACCGGAAAGGACGCTTCCGCGCTCCTGTCTGCCGCTCGCGAGAGGATAGGCCCGATGCTTGAAGGGACCTTCTATCGGATAGGAGTTCTTCAAATCATGACCGAGCTCGCCTTGCTCGAGGCCGAGGTGTCCTTCTGGAAGGGCGCGCCAGTCGACCGCTCGCTCGCTGAAGCACGTGACTGGATCGACAGGGCGATCGAGCTGGACCCACAGGCGGCCCCGTCGCACCAAGTCCGTGGCGCCATCGAGCTCCTGGACGCGCAATGGCGTGCTCAACATTCCCTGCCAGCGGGCGAGTCTTTGGCGCGAGCCAGGAAAGCGCTGTCGAAAGCCGCCGGGATCGATCCTCGGGATGCGACGATACGGCGGCTGCTCGGCGAGTTGGAGTTGCGCGTGGCGGAGGCGACGATGGGGCGGGACAAGGCATCGGCCTTGGCCAGCGTCGAGAAAGGACTCTCGATGTGCGACCAGGCGATCAAGCTGGACGCGGAGGCGGCTGAGGCGGTCGCGATCAAGGGCGCGCTCTACCTGGCGAGGGCGTGGTCGACACCTGACGCCGCAGCCCGCCGCGCGATCGCGCAGAAGTCGATCGACAGCCTCCGCCACGCACTCGACATGAATCCTCTTCTGAAGCGCGAATACGAGCCGCTGCTGACTCAGGCCGGCCGAATGCAGTGAGGTCGCCAGCTATGGGAACCCTGGCACCCCCAGGGCACTGAGCGACGCCGGGGAGCCAACGCCATCGGTGGTCTCCGCGGAGCCATGGCCGTTTGTAAGGCTGTGGCTGCACAGCCCACTGAGACCGTCTGCCACAGTGACTGCGCTCGGCGACCTCGCTATGTTCGCTGCGGCCATCGGAGCGTCGGCTCCGGCGGGCTCGTGGGGGTTCGGCACCGGTGTCCGAGGCGGAGCCACGAGCCGGAGGCGCGGGCTCGAGCGGAACGTGGTAGCTGCCTGCTTTCTCAGAACACAACCTGGACATATCCGGATGCCTGGCGGTAAGGCCGCCGGATCTTTACGGAAATCCCCTCCACCAGTATGTTGAAGTCCCTGTCAAAGAGGTTGGAAACGGTGAGCCCCAGGAAGACCCGTTTGTGAGCCAACTCCTTGCTGAATGACAGATCGGTGAAGAATGCCGAGGAGTCAGGAGCTGGAAACTCCCCAACGTGACTCTCGAACGTCTGCCGGAGGAAGGTTTCGTCGAGGCGGAATCGCCAACCTCGGGGGTGCACGAAGGTGAGACTAACCACGTCCTGAAACTCGTCCTGGTCGTAGGCAGTGAGTGCAATGCGGCGGAACTGAATGCTGTTGCTGAGCGTCCACAGCCGGGTCAGGCACAGGTTGTAGTCAGCCTTGAGACCGCTCACGTGATATCGGGTGGCATCGCGGAGGAGGGGGAATTCCTCGTCGGAGGTGAGATAGTAGGCGGGGGCCTTGATCTTCCGGTAGTAGCCGCCGACGCTCAGAAATCCCTCACGCGGAAGTAGGAATTCCACCGCCACATCGGCCTCGTCGGTCAGGGCGCCGGCGCCGAATTCGGTACGTGTTGTGGCGAAGCCGGCGATGAGCTGTGGCGCCAGCCGCGCGCTCTCATGACTTGCAAGGTGACGGAACGCGGCGAGCCTGAGGCTCGTGCTCGGGCGGATCTGCCATCGCACCCCGAGCTGGGGGGTCACCTCCGAATACCGGCCCTTCGGGTTCTTGAGGCCATTGATGTCATCCGTAATCGAGAGCTTGTCAAATCGGGCGCCGAGTGTGATCGTGGAGTCGTGCTTTGCCCGCAGTATATATCGTCCGTAGACCGCGCCGTATGTACTCATTCCGTCGAAGCGAGAATATTCCACATCGACTCCGGCGAGAGGACCCTTGTCGCAGAAGATGCACAATGTTTCGCTCTGTTCTTGCCTCAGAGCCTCGACGCCATAGACGACCTGATGTGGTCCGCTGGAGAACTGGTGTTGAGCTTGGAACCCGACCCGCTCATCGCCGCCCTCCTCTCTCCTCCCACAGTCCCAATACATCGGATCGAAGTCGTCTGGCTGGAAGAAGAAGTCGTAGTCGATCCCCTCGATGCCAGTGCGTTCGAACGACGCTGTGATCAGAAGATGGTGATTCGGGGCAGGGCTGAAGTGATAGCCTAGAATGTTGTCCGAGTAAAGCGCGTTGAATCGATCATCCAGATCGGGAACAGAAGGGTGGACGAATCGGATAGGAACAAGGAGGCCGTCCTTGATGAGGATCTCGACACCTTCGCCGATGAAACCTTCGTCCGATCTTGCCCCGGTGGATTCGAAGTAGAGGCTCTGAGTGGGAGTCAGCGATACCTTCGCAAGAGCGTTCCAGACGTTGAAGGTCGAATCGCTGTTGGGGCCGAGGAATCCATCGTGTCGCTGGTCGGTCACAAGCGCGTAATAGGCAAGGCGATCGTTCCCGCCATAGACGTTGGCCACACCCTTGCGATAATGCTCCTCACCACCCTCGGCCGTCAGTGCCCAGGTTGTCCGCGGTGTCGACAGCAAACTTGTATACTCGTTGAAGCCGGCGAAGGAGCTCTGGTTGACGGGCAGCAACAACTTGCCGACGAGGAATTCGGAAGCCGCTGCGGCTGTCCGATCTGGCTCGGCGATCAGCACCCCGGACGAGAAAATGTGGCCCGAGGAACTGCCGAGGTCCAGCTCGAGTGATTTGACCGCCTGGTAGGCGCCCTGGGCCGAGAAGCCGATGTCGTTGTAGATGTTCGCCAGAGAGACATTGCTCGTCGCCTGGTCGTGGTCAAGCAGATAACGCGAGCGGTATACAGCGCGGTTGTTGTTCTTCGCGATAGCTTGCTGCAATTCCCGGACCGCCTCCCCCGGTCGATTCAGGTTGCGCTTCAGGAGAGCGGAATAGAGATGCGGAGTCGGGTCGCGAGGGTCAAGACGCTTTGCTGTGTCGAGTGCGGCGAAGGCCTCGCCGAATCGACGCTTTTCGTAGTAGGCTTTGCCGAGGTAGCTTTCGTACAGCGAGATACTTGGCGCCAGGACGCTCGCCGTCAGCATTTCAACAAGCCCCTCGTCGCGCTTGCCTCGATGGAACTGGGAGATGCCGAGCCCGAGATGGGCTTCGGAAGCCTCCGGAGCCAGCGTTATTGCCCGGTCGAAGAGCTCCTCGGCAATGGCGTTCCGGCCGAGCGCTAGGGAGAGGAAGCCGGAGACAGTGAGGAGGCGCGGGCTGTCCGGGTGCGACTTGAGCATCTCGTCGACGATCGCCGCGGCTTCCCCGGGGCGGCCGGAACCGAACAGGATCTCCGCCGACGATGCGGCAGCCTCAGTCGATTCCGGCGCCAGGCGCCGCGCTGCGTCCGCATGCTGCAATGCAGCATCGAGGTCGAACTGAGCCTGGCTTACCCTGCACGCCATGAGCTGCGTCTCCGCGTGATTCGGATCCACGGCGAGAGAACGCTCGACTAGCTCTCTGGCGAGTTTCATGTCGTTCCGTACCACGGCGATCAAGCCGCGAAGGGCCAGAGCGTCCTGGTTGGTAGGATCGATCCTGATCGCCAGCGAAAGGTCTTTTTTGGCGGAGGCGGGATCTCCGACGCGGAGATGATAGTCTGCCACCACAACCAGCAAGGGCGCCGAGCTTTGAATGCCCACTGCTTCCGCTAGGAGGGCCTCATCCACGTCGCGCCCTAGGTTCGACGACGCCTCGATCCGAGCTCTCAAGAGGGCCGGTTGGTCCGCTGGCACCGCCTGCGGATAGGTCGCCAGGTCGAGGACCGCCTCCCACTGCTGGTGGCTTGTGTGGTAGCCGATGAGTCGTCTCCGAGTCGCGCTGTCCGCGGGGTTCCGGCCGAGCCGATCGGTTAGAGCCGCGGCCTCGGCCGTCGTCGTACCCGAGGGGATCCGCTCCGGCTCCGGGAAATGCAGCACCCACTGCACGGCGTCGTCAGGGCTGAGCACGAGAATCTTCTGAGGCGGCTTTCCGGCTTCCGCCCTTCCCCCCTCGCCGCCACGCAGCGTGATCGAGCCGGCATCGTTGTACAGATCCACAAGGCCTTCGACGACCGTGATTTCGCTGGCGTCGCCATCCACTCGCAGATTGACCTCCGTCCCACGAATTGCCGCGGTTGCGGCCGGGGTCTCGATGGCGAGCGACCTGTTTGGGTTCTTGCTGCGTGCCCATGCTTCGCCATTCCCCATCCGGAGGGAAGTCTCGGTGGGTCCATGTGCGCCGGATGCCGGCACGACCTTTCCACCTCGGCTGACTTTTTGGATCTCCAGCGTCGTGTAGGCGTTGAGCAGAAGCTGAGTCTCGTCGAGCAGAAGAACCGCCGCTCGCGAGCGGCGCCCTGTCTTGAGGATGTTCCTGTCGAAGATCGCCTCCCCTTTTCCGATCGCCCTCCACGTAGCGGCTTGATCGGCTGAGACCTGGACATCGCCCTCGCTCGTGATCACCCGGCCCTGCTTCTCGTCCTGCTGAGCCACGACCATCGATGACAGAACCATCTCAGCGCAGATGATTCTGAGAGCACTCCTCATGTGCACGTGCATTCCTCCTCATGATGTAGCCTGATGCGAAGGGACGGCCGCAGGGAGCCGGTGACCTTTTCCGTGTGCCTCGGCGCCAGTGCGGTCCCATCCGACCTAGGCCTTTCCGCTATTTGGTTGTCATCTCGTAAACGCCGTCCCAGCCAGCACATGGTGGGGTGACGAGGTATTCGCGACAACGCTTCAGCAAGACCTCCGATGGCCGGTCCTGGGTGCGCCCGAGGATGCCTTCGAGAAGTCGCAGGGATTCTGCGAAGTCTAGAAGCTGGTATGCCTCGAAGGCCGCCTCGTATGCTTTGATGACCCGGTCCTTCTCCGCCGGCACGGTTCCGCGCGGCCCCAGGAGCTCGTAGATGAAAAGCGACTTTTTCTTTCCCTTTACCCGGATGCTATCCAGCTTCCTCGTGTCGAACCGACCGCCTGCGAGCGCATACGTGGCTTCCCCCATGATGATGGACGTACCGTAGACCTTGTTGGCGCCTTCGAGGCGCGAGCCGAGATTGACGATGTCTCCCATCACCGTGTAGTTGAAGAGATCCTTGGTGCCGATGTTTCCCGCGACCACCGGCCCGGAGCTCACGCCGATGCGCATAAACAACGGCGGCAGTCCCTGCGCTTCCCATTCTCTGTTGAGATCGGCGAGGCGCGCGCTCATCTGAGAGGCGGTGAGAGATCCTTGATACGCGTGCTCCGGGGTGCGCATGGGCGCGCCGAAGAAACACATGATCGCGTCGCCTATGAACTTGTCGAGGGTCCCGTTGTTGGCCATGAAGATGTCCACCATCTCTGTGAAGTAGCCGGTGATGAAGCGGCGTACCTGCATCGGCTCCATCTTCTCGGCCATCGACGTGAACCCCGCAAGGTCCGTGAACACGACCGTGACATCGAACCGCTCGCCATAGAGATTGAGGCGTTCTGGACTCTCGCAGAGCTGGTCGACCACGGCCGGCGGGACATAGTGCTTGAATGCCTTGTGGATGAAGCGCTTCTCCCGATCGACGACGATGATCTTGTAAGCTCGTTCGATGAGAAAGAACCCTGTGTAGCACGCCAAGGGGGTCACGAAGTTGAGCACGTGACCTCTGTAGTAAAACGCACCAAAGGACGCGATGGCGTACAAGATCGCGAATCCCCAGAAAAGGACAGCGCCGTACCACTTCCGTGTCGCCATCAACGAGGCAGCACCGGAGGCGAGAAGCAGAAGAAAGAGAAGCCGCTCGATCGGCGGCTCGACCTGGCTGAGGTAACGCCTTCTCAGGAGCGTGTCGATCAAGCTGGCATGAATCTCGACGCCTGATATGGGATGATGCGGTGCCATGAATGGGTAGGCGAAGTAGTCGGCGGATCCCAGATCTGGTGTGCCCATCATGGCACGACCGACGAGAACGATGGCACCGTCGAAGAGGCCGTCCGAGATGTACTTTTGTGGTTCAAGTGCCTCGAAGTAGGAGACGGTCTTGTATGAATGCGGCGGACCCAAGAAGTTGATCAAGAGCGGCTGATCGAGATTATGGGGCAATCCGAATGCGGAGACGGTATCGGACGTTTCGACCGGCTTTCCGCGTGTCTCAAGGTAGACCTCGGCCGCGCCTTGAGCAAGCGAAGGGATCCCGTCGGTTTGCAGAAAGGCCCTTCGAACGAAGTTGTCAGGGTCGCGTACGACAGTGGCGATCGCCGTTCTCTTGGCGCTGTCCAGGAGAATATCCAAAGGGCGCTCCCAGATTCTGCGGTGTGTATACGTTCCTGGCCGGTACGTCGCGTCGGCATCAATGACGATATCCTCCCCGAGAACCACATTCCCTGCGTTCTTGATCGCAGCCGCAAACACGAGATCATCTTCGGTTTTGGCCGGATCGAGGAAGAGAACGTCGAAGACAATAACGGCAGCGCGCGCTTCGACCAGCGTCGTGACGAGATCAGCGTGGAGCGATCGGGGCCATGGCCACTGCAACCCCAGCTCGCTCATGGATGCCTCGTCGATCGCGACGATGACGATGTTGTCGGGAACGGTGGGAGGTGAGAAGTGATTTCGTAACATCAAAAAGTAATCGAAGGCTCCCAAATCGAGGATGGTGAAGAGCCCGAAACGTTCGGCCGCTCCATAGAATCCCACGGCGAGCAGGCAGATGAGAATGGGGGGCGCGAGTTTGCGCCACAGACGAGTGCGATGTTTCCCACCCGTGATCTCGCGGAACTCGACCGACTTCCTCATGATGTCATGGGTCGCACTGCTGCGCGTGTGTAGAAAAGGCGGCCGGAACTGCGCAAGTACACACTGCCATCCATTGTCCCAGATCCCGCGACAAGGGCGCATCTGCTTCGTCGCCTGCGTCGCTGCGGTGCTCACATACCAGGGCGTATGCTGCGCTCCTCGCTCCTTGGCTCCTCGCACCTGGACCCGTTCTTGCATCAGGTGCCATCGGAGCGCACCTCACCTATCGACACAGCTCTCCCTGGCCAGGAGATACTTCTCTCAGATTCTCTCAACGTGAGCGGTTCGGCTGCCGCCTCGTCGCTCGCCCCGGGAGGCGAGCAGAGTGTCTATCCCTGAGATGATGTCTATCAGAGACCTCAGACGAAACGGCTTGGCAATCGCCGCATGAGCCTTCCCGGTTGCGACCGCCTCGGCCGCCCAGACGAACTCCGATCCTGTCATCAGTACCACAGCAGGGCGGCGCCGCCGCCCCTCGATACTCCCAAGTATCGAGTGTGCACCGCCGCCAGGCATATCCACATCAGTCACCAGGACTTGTGGCGCCGAATCCTCCAGGCTCTCAATGGCCTGCGCAGTTGTGCTGACACCAGCCACGCAGAACCCGGCGAGGCTCAACGCCGTGCTGATGGCCTCGACGAGCCCCGTGTTGTCATCAACGACCAGAACTCTCGTGGGGGTGGGCTTGGTATTCACCGAACAGAGTGGCGGAAGCTCTGCCGCTCCAAACCGGCTGGCCGGGGCGATGAGCGACGATCCCTCCTTCCATGCTTCACTTTCTTCCGCCCGAGGCCAACTCAACATGATCCTTGCGGACTTCCCCTCCATCTCGCATACCCGATTTGCCATTGCCTTTTCTCCCTCCTGTCTGTGAAACGCGCAACTCAGCTGAATTCTGCTCCTGTCATGCGCCCAACGGACGACACGCGAAGACGTGTGGTGGGATAGGCCAATTGGATCGTCTAGCGGCAGAGGTGGCCGCGGCGGAGGATCTCGCGGCTCGAGTGTTTTGCCAATTCGTGTCAACACTCAACTTTCTAGACACTAGTGTCTTACAAGTTGCGTGTTGACACGAAATGGCAAGATTCTTGACAATGCTGAATCCTCCCGATCCCTCTAAGGAAAGCAGGAGGAGAGGAATGCAGGAACGGAGCGGTCGCCTCGAACTGATCAGAGTGGCTCGGAAGAACGCTCTCACGCTCCACGCTCCAGGCCCGCGAAGCGGG
>JACPPM010000215.1 GCA_016191015.1 Acidobacteriota bacterium
AGCGGATCGCTTTGCCCCTTGGTGCGGCTTGGTGCCTTGGAGTCTTGGTGGTTTGCACGTCGGATACCTCACCCACAGCTGACAACATGTTGGTAAGAGTCGAGCGCTAAGGCGCCTAGATGCGAATGCAGACGATGCCCAGACGGAGGTGGGGCAGGTGCCCGTGCTCATTCGACGGCTCCACATCGAATGAGAGGCTGGCTCCGCTCGCAGCCGAGATCCGCAATACCACCAAGTCACCAAGACACCAAGAATCCACCAAGAGCATTCTCTCGCCCGTTGGTTCCGCTTGATGCCTTGGAGTCTTGGTGTTTTGGACGGTCATTTCATCATCCACGCGGCTGACAGCATGTTGGTAAGCGTCGAGCGCTAAGGCGCTTAACCGAAGGATACAGGCAGACGTCCGACCGTTTTGCCGCGACACGGCGGAGCAGCAACCAATGAGCGTACGCTCGCGCCGTCCAGGAGAATGTCCGGCCCGCTTCGCTGAAGGTCGCGGCGGGCCTACGGCACGATCTCCGATCGACCGAGATGAAGACCCGGAGGCAGGGCTGCGGCAAAGTCGAGGCGCCGATTCGGGCGAGTCCGTTCCGTACGTAACCGCAGATTGCGCAGTTCTTCGCGCAGATCACGCAGATTCTTCCAGCATTCAACCGACGAGCAACTTCCTCCTCACTCTCGGGTCGGCGCGAAGCATCTGCGACATCTGCGAGTCAATCTGTGCAATCTGCGGTTTCCGGGACTTTGCCGTAGCCTTGGATCCGGAGGTGGCACCCCTCCTCCCGAGCTCCGAGCGGTGCTATCATTGTGTCATGTCATCCAGGGGCGGAATCCTGGTCGTGGTCGCCAGCCTGTGCGCGGCCGGCTTGGCGCAGCCGGCCGATCCATGGTTCATCACCTCCCCCGTGACCGTGTCGACTCCGATGGAGGTCGGTGATGTGATCGTGGCGAGCGGCGGATCGTTGGTCGTGACGGGCGTGCCCGAACCCGGCTTCCGCGTGACCGGCAACCTCGTTGCCGGCGGGTCCGGACAGATCCGCCTTCAGGGCTCGGTGATCCGTTTCATGAGCAGATACCACGGACAATATGCGCTCATTGCCGCGGAAAACAGCTCGATCACGGTGGCAGGTTGCGACTACCGCGTGCCGGGCGCGGTCCAGCACGGCCTGGTTGCGATCGGCCAGGGTGTCGTTTCAGTGCGAGACACGGACTTCGACGCGGTTCAGCTCGTGGCAGCGAAGACCGCAACCTTGCGCGCCGCGCGGCTCACCGGGAATTTCGAGGTCATCATTCAGGATGAGGCTCACGTGGACCTCCGGGACATCCCGCGCACGGGGGGCCAGGGCGCGCTGTGGGTATGGCCAGAATTCCCGTCGGGGAGCGTTGCGACGTACACTCCGCCGCTCCCCGGCTACATCGAGCGGTGGTCGTTTCCGCCCGCCGGCTCGACCGGCATCGAACAGACATGTGCTCTGAAGCGATGCCAGGTGCTGCTCTGGCCGATGCTGGCCCGGCCCGGCTGCGATCTCACGCTGCTGGATATCCCCTCCGAGAATTGGGTCGTGGTGGGCTTCCGCGTCCCGAGCTCACAGACGATCAAGGGGCTGCAGAATGGGATGAGCGTGGAGGACGAAGAGCTTTCCCTGACAGATCGCCGGGTCCGCCTGGTGCGAGCGACGATCGACACCTTCAACATCTACACGCAGAAGAAGGCGCGCGTGACCGTGCGGGATTCGACGATTGGCGAGCTCCTCGCGATGGACCAATCGACGGTCCTGTTGCGAGACGTGCTCGTCGACGGGAGCGGCGGCTATTTCGGAGCTTTGGACAGATCGACAATCGACGCCGAAGACTCCACATTCACGTGCGACGTTCAGGCCTCCGGCAACGCCACAATGTCTCTCCATCGCTCGAACCTCCTTCCCTACCCCCAGGACCCGACCGGCGCCTACACTCGCTACGGCGCCTTCGACTCTGCACGATTGCTGCTCGATACATCGCCCGTCTCGACGACCGCGGCGCTCGGCGGGCGCGGACTGATTGCCGCCTGCTGGATCGCCAAGCCGCCGAAGGAGCCGCCGGCGGCTGGCACCGTCCTGACCCTGCGCGGGACTGCGGTGCAGTACTCGCTCGACAGCACGGTCGTGCCGGGACTATGGCGTCTCGAAGCCATGCCCGTCACAGGCGGACCACGCACAGCGCTCGGCCAAGGCAACGGCAATATTCAGAATGGCGCCCTCGGTACCTGGACGGATGCTGACCCCGCTTCGGATTACCAACTGCGGACGATCCTCATCGACGCCCTCGGCCGTACGCTCACCGGCCGGCTCACCATCCCTCGCGCCGAGCCGCTCACGATGCCCAGCCCCTCCACCGTCGCTCACCGCTAGCGGCCGCTGCTC
Source organism: Acidobacteriota bacterium (assembly GCA_016191015.1). Lineage (GTDB taxonomy): Bacteria > Acidobacteriota > CAIWXX01 > CAIWXX01 > CAIWXX01 > JACPPM01. The sequence goes on from JACPPM010000215.1 coordinate 2,403, forward strand.
GATCGAATCGTCCGAGATCCCGCGATAAGGCGACATCTGCTTCATCGTCTCCCTCGCTATGGTGCTCACGCATCAGGGCGCCCGTGGCGCCATCCTCTCGCGCGTTGACACCAACCCATCTCGTGGAAAACAACCATCTAAGAAAACCCTTATCTACGTGCTCGCGGTTCTTGCCCTTTTTCTCAGGATCATCGGGGCGCGTCGTGCGAAGATGTGGGCGTAGGGAGGAGATCGCAATGATGACCAGATCGATAGCGCATCCGGTATTCTTGCTGCTGATTTCGGGATTGTCAGCTGACACGCAGTGCATCGCCGCTGGCGCCGCGAAGCTGGTGCAGCCCGCGGATTTCGTCTACATGGGGGCTTTCCGCCTCCCGGGAGGGACGAATCGGCCAAGGACATTCGCCTACGGGGGAAACGCGATGACGTTCAATCCCGCGGGAGACACCACGGGGCCGAACGACGGGTACCCCGGGTCGCTCTTCATCGCGGGCCACGACCGCCTCCCATATGGCGAGCTCCCAAATGGCGGGCAGGTGTCAGAGGTCACGATTCCGGTGCCTGTGATCTCGAAAAAGCTGAAACCACTGCCGCGTGCCGCCTTCCTTCAGCAGTTTCAAGATGTGGCGAAGGGTTTCTTTCCAGGAATGGACGAGATCCCGCGGATGGGCATGCAGTACCTGAACACGCCGGCAACAGGCCCCAAGATTCACCTGACATGGGGGCAGCACTTCGAGCCTGAGCCGCCGACAGGCACCCATGCCTGGTTCGACCCAAACCTGAAGGCACCTGCGCTGCAAGGGACGTGGTTCATCGGGAACGAATCCTTCTACAGCGTGAACGACTACATGCTCGAGATCCCGAAGAGCTGGGCCGACAAGAATGCGAAGGGTCGATCTATCGGAACAGGGCGCTACCGAGACGGCGGCTGGTCCGGCATGGGGCCCACGCTTTTCGCTTACCGCCCCTGGATCGACAACACAGGAACCCCGGCCCCGTCCGGAACGCGCCTGGCCGAGACTCCGCTCCTGCACTATCAGAGCTCGGAGAACACCGAAAACATCGAAAGATGCCTCAACACCTATCAGCACGCCGACGAGTGGGCAGGTGGAGCGTGGCTCACAACGAGCACCGGCAAGACCGGGCTTCTCTTCGCAGGAACAAAAGCGACAGGAAACAAGTACTGGTACGGGTGGGTCAACCCGGACGGGCCCGAGCAGCCGTGCATCGAGGAGGAGCTGATCGGTCAGTTCACCTTGTGCCGGCTCGCAGATGGCACGCCATGTCCGGACAGCGATCTCGTGGAGTGCGCGGGGCACAACGACTATCGCGGGTGGTGGAGCGCGCGCTTCGATGCCCAGCTCATCCTCTATGATCCGGCGGTGATCGCCCGTGTGGCAGCCGGCAAGCTTGCAACATGGAAACCACAACCCTATGCGGCTCTCGACATCGACGACGCGCTCCTGCTCAACCCCGGCAAAGTCGAGCAGGAGATGCTGGGGACGGGAGTCCAGCGCAGATATCGAATCGGATCGGTGACCTACGACCGCGATCACGATCTGCTTTACGTGCTCGAGCTCTTCGCCGACGGCACCAAGCCGGTGATCCACGTCTGGCGGGTGCGCTGAGCGCCTTTCGATACTCTCCGCTAGCGAGCCACGCTCGTCGAGGCAACAGCAGACCGCATCCGGACATAGGCTCGACAGAACGCCGGGCTCAGATGCCACGAGCTCTCCCGGATCGCGCTTTGATATGCAGCCGCTGCCTCGGCTCGCCTGCCGCTGAGCCAGTGGCGATCGCCGGCGTAGAGCGAGAGCATCTCCCGATGCATCGTGCCGCCGCTCAGGTAGTCGTCGATCGATGTGCGGCCGAGGAGCATTCCGGCCGTCTCGGCGACGCCCGGCGTGGGCGACTCGAGGGCGTGCGTCAGTACGTCATGTGCGCGAGTCGGCTGGCCCGCCTCCAGGTGCAAAACGGCCAGATCGAGTCGGTCCAACTCCTGCTCGAGGGCAGTTCCGTGAGGCGTGCGAATCTCATCGTCGAGGGCCGCAGCCGCCGCCTGCCTGTCCGCAGCGAGCCACTTCGCCAGGACGTCCCATTCGCCGTAGAGGCGCGCGGGTAGGGGATCGCCTGGGAGATTCGTCAGGATGCGCTGTGCAGCAGCGGATGCCTCTCTCGCACGGCCCGCCACGCTGAGAACCAGGGCCTCGCCCCACAGTCCCGTGAGCGAGAACCGGGGGTTGATCTTCTCGAACTCCCGTTGCATCTGCCCGTAGAGCTCCAGGGACCGGTCAAATTCTCCCCGCATGAACGAGACGAGACCGAGCAGGTGCTGGGCCTCATACCGTGGCTTTCCCGGCCTCTTGTGCTCGGTGAGGAAGGCGGCCAAGGCGGCGCGAAATCGCTCATCGTCGGGTTGACCTGCGGCGAGCTTGAGTGCCGCCCGCTCCACAACCAGCGGCTGGGACGCGAAGCGCTCGACGACAAACTGCTCCGTCTCAAGACATCGATCGATCTTGCCGGCGCGACGGAAAAGCGAGGCGACGTTCATGAGCTCGCTCGCGATTCCATAGAGCACGGCCTCGTCTGTCGCGATTGTGCGATAGTGGGCAAGGTGACGGTAGGCGTCGTCCATCGCGCCGGTTTCCGCCAGAGCACGGCCGATGCCGAGTCGCGCTACCGCCACGTACGCCTCCTCCGCCGCCGAGTCCTCGACCTTCCGGAACGCTTCCTCCGCCGCCGCATACTCGCCCATCGCCATCAGGCACATCCCCACTTTCGCGAACGCCTCACCGGCGAGGCGAGTGCCTGCGTGATCGCGCATCACCTGCTCGTACTCACTCCGCGCCGTCTCATATTCACCCCGGTCGAAGAGCCTGTCGCCGACAGCAGTAGGCGACACCAGGCTGGGGATGCGCGACCGGCTGATCCGAAGATTGTCAACCCTGAGAATACCGTCGTAGGTACCGATCCGCACTCTGCCATGTTCGGCCGGATTCAGCGGGATCGGATCCTGATACCTGATGACCGTGGCTCCATCGATGGACATTTCCAGCAAGTCTCGCCGTCGTTCGATCGTGACATGGTAGGGATGATCGGGTTCAATCTGGCTCATAAGAGAGACCGCCACCTCCATCCCATTCCGATCGATGGCCGCCACGCGGTAGTCGGCTCCAGCCCCGAGGTAGTACCCCTCCTGCACCTCGGCCGCGTCGCGGCACAGGAAGACAGCGATCTCCCGCTTCGGGCTCGCCCGCGGTACCACCGCATCGAGCTCGATCCGCACCTCTCCTCCGAAATGCTGCATGACGTCGATGTTGACGAACCCGCTTCCCTCGCCTCTGAGTGCCCCGTAGGCGAGCCCCCAGCGGCCTGACAAGACGCCGTAGCTCGGACCCACCTCCGATCTCTCGAAGTCGTCCGAGAACACCTGAACCCAGCTCTCATCCCGCCTCCCCTCCCCGCTCGTCAGGATCACGATCGTCGCGACAATCGCGCTGCACAACAAAAAGAGTGAAGCAACCACGAGAAGGCGGCGCCTCGATCTCACCGGCTGTGCCGATTCAGCCGTCGCCGCCCGCTCGGCGGCCCGCTCAGCCGTCGGCTCGGCCGTCGGCTCGGCCGTCGGCTCGGCCGCCGGCTCGGCCGCCGGCTCATCCTCCACCATCGCCGCCCGTTCCCCTTCCCACCGATATCCCTCGCCCCGGACTGTTCGGATCAGATCCGATCTCTCGCCGAGGACCTTGCGCAGCTCGGAGACCTGGAACGTGAGCGCCTCCTCGACCACAGCCACATCCGACCACAACTGATCAAGGATGTTCTGCCGCGTCAGGATGCGGCCGGGGTTCTTGAGGAACAGGAGGAGAAGATCGCTCATCTTCGGCGTCAGGCTGATCACGCGCTCGCCCTGGACGAGGCTTCGGCGCGCAGGATCGAATCTGAAGCCGTCAAAAACGTATGTCACGTCAAGTCCACCGTTCCAGAGTCGGACGCGCCGGCTCGTCCCTCCAGCCGCTTCTTCCCGCTGTGTGATCTTCCCCACCGGGAGCCCGACCCTCTCCCGCGGGAACCTCTGCAGATTCTCGCACAAGAGGCTCTGCTGAGACAAAGAGGCAGTCAGGTCTTTCGGGGACTCGTCCTAACGCGGCGGAGCCGCAGCCAAGCAGCGCGGGCTTATGGGCATGTTGTCTCACCGCCGAGGCGCGGAGTGCGCAGAGGGGTACTGCTTCTCTGCGTCCTCGGCGTCTCTTCGGTGAACAGGTTCTTGCCATTTCGTGTCAGCGCTCGACTCCTCAGACACTAAGGAATCTCTTAGGCACTCGGGCGCTGTTCTTGCCCGTTTGCTCAGGATCTTTGGAGCGCGCCGCGCGATGATATGGGCGTGAGGAGGATGTTCTTGGCGGACACCTCCTCCGGCAGTTCTCGCTCTACCGCCGAGGTCGCAGGGCCGCGACCTCGGGCGGTCGAAGCAGGGGGGTGATCGAAAGGGAGAGGAGTCGTTTGTCTGACCTTGTGATCGCAAATTGACCGCAATGAACGCACTGAGAGGAGTCAACAATGAAGTGCAATTCTTTTCTCGCAGTATCGGGTGCCGTCATTCTCATTCTCGGCCTGGCGCATTCGGCGCAGGCACAAAGCCTCTGGACCAGTGTCGCGTCCGCGTGCACAGTGGACGATTCGGATCTGAGCGACTGGGTGGCCACCTACAGTCATGTCGGCTTCAAAACGGGCGCATCGGGCTACCTCGCCCTTCGGTACAACGTGACAAACCCGGAGGATGACGGTAGCAACACAAACTGGTTCCGCCTGTATGTCACCTACAGAGATCCCGACGGCACAGGCACAGGCAGCCGTGTTCGCGTCTTCCTGAGAAGGACCTCGAGATCGAGTGGATCGGTCTCAACGATCGCCACATTCGACAGCAACACGTTCACCACCACGGGGACTCAGACCCAATCGGTGAACTTCTCGCACACGTGGAACTTCTACGACTACTACTACTTTCTGGAGGCTGAGCTCTATCGGACCACAGGGTCGACGGCGGATGTGAAGACCGTAGGATACGCACTCCAGCAGTCGCTCGAATGAAAGTGGAGCCACGGCGAGGTCAATAGAAACGGGTGCGAGTGACGCCGGGCGGGCCGGATGGCTCGCCACGGCGTCGCTCGACCAACAGGTGTGACATGAATTTGCCGCCGCCGGCGGTTGTCGGGTGTGCCGAGCCTGCCAGAGTGGCCCGATGCCGTGGGATGCAGAGCGGAGTCGTCGCTGCCGTCGTCTTTCTTGTCCTCCCACTGTCCGCGATGGACCGAGCCGAAGAAGGAGGCCGCCTCCCGCTCGACTCGACCCTGCGAGCGATCGCTGCCGGAAGCACGTACCGATCATCACCGATTGTTGGGCGCATGCGATTCGTCCGGCGCACCGCGCCATCGGGGTTCCTCCAGGGCTCGCCGCTCAGCGAGCCGTGCAGGAGCACGGACGAACGCCAGTTCCATCACGTGCTGACCCGAGACTTCGCCGTCATGGAAACCGAGATCACGCGCAGGATGTGGGAGGACCTGCGACAGCTTCAACCGTCCCTCCCCCGAGACCCCACCGATGCCGAAGCGGGAGGCGGAGCCGCGAACCCGGTCCAGAATGTCACGTGGAACGAAGCAGCTCTCTTCGCCAATCTTCTCTCGAGCCTGGAGGGACACGAGCCCTGCTACTACACGTGTAGTGTTCCAATGCGGCCCATCGATGCGTCGAACTATCTCTCCGGCCCTTGCCGCTGCGAATTCTCGGCCTCGGGCTACCGGTTGCCGACGGAAGGCGAATGGGAATACATGGCCAGGGCCGGATCGGTCGCCGCTTTCTCGATCGAGGAGCCAGGGTACCTCGAGCGCTCCTGTTCATCCTGCGAACAGCCGCTCAACCTTCTCCAAACCGTCGCTGTCTTCTGTGAGAACGCCGATCCCGGCGCCCTGCCCGCCGGAGAGCGACCGCCGAACCGCTGGAACCTCCGCGACCTCCACGGCAACGTCGAGGAATGGTGTTGGGACTGGTTCCAGCCCACGTATCCATCGGGAGTTGCCGTCGATTACACCGGCCCGGAGTCCGGGACGCTTCGAGTCACTCGTGGCGGATCGTGGCTATGGCCGGCGCGGGCTTGCCGGTCGGCCTCGCGCCTGAGCGCACGTCCCTCGTTGCGCGGTCCGGCCAGCATCGGCTTTCGCCTGGTCCAGACAGCGCCGGAGCGAAGGTGATCCTTGGGGCGTGTCCTAAGCTTGGATCCGTCGCGGCCGAGTGCCGGTCTCAGGCAAGCACAATCAGAGATTAGGAGGCGACCCGCACCGCCGGATCTCACAGCCGTCGGCTCCGGATGCGAGATATTCGTCCGAGCGACTGGACAAGAATAGACGCCGTTCGCGACGAGGAGAGCAGCCTAGCGTGGCAACCAGACTTGGTTATCAGTGCGTCACAGGGACCTTGACTCGCGGGGGAGAGTTGGTTCTGAAGGTGCCACCCCCCAGGCGTTGAGGGCGCTGGCGTAGTCCTCCCGAAGTCCGGATCGAAGCTCGAATGCCAAACTGTTCGACTACCTGGCCTCCGAACCACGCCCAACGGACGCCGCGGCTTCCCTGGAGTGAGGCATCGAGCTCAACCCACTGCTCCGGCGGCAATACGGCCAGGACCTCGATCGCGCGCGCGTGCTCGCAGGTGCGAATTGAGTAAAGGGAGTCTCCACGACCGCCGCTCCGCCTTGAATGAAAGGCTCGCTGCGATCGCAGACCATGTGGACTAAACGTAGATGTGGACGTAGACGTTGACGTAGGCGATTGGTATCCATCGTCCACGTTTACGTCTACGATATCCGGGTGAGTGGCCGTGACAACATGTTGGTAAAGAATAGGCGTCCAGGCGCCCAACACACGGCACGCTCATCGGAGCGGATGCGCCGACGCCGCAGACGACGGTGCGGCCGCGCCCACGGCGTGGGCAGGGGCAAGAGAAGTCACGAGGACGAACAACCGATTCATTTCCATCTCCAATTTCGAGTCGCGTACATCCTTCGAGAATTCAGATCGGCTGGAAGCGTGCCAGGCTCATCTCCGCCGCATGGCCGGTGCGCCGACACTGCACCTACCGGATTCTTCATGTGCGGCTGGCTTGTGCGCGTTCCTGATCGATTGGATCACGGGCTCGATTATCCGGGAATCGGAGGTGGAGCCTCCGATTGTCCTCGAGAAAGCCGGCCTTAGCTTCATCGTCGTGGCTCACGCCCGTGTGAAGCTCCTCGATGACGGCCAGGCTTTTGCGAAGGGACAGAAGCGCCTGTTCCCGCATGCCGAGCTGTCGCTGAATGACGCCCATCCCGTATGCCGCGGCCTATCGCACGCACTCATTGCCAGTCCGAATGGAATCGTCGATCTCCAGATGCCCGCACTAGAGCGCCTTCTTCGCATCGCCGAGCAGCGCGAACATCCGGCCGAGATCGCCGAGCGTCAGGCTGAGATATGGCAGACGGATCTCCTCGCCTATGTCTCTCGCCCTGATGTAGCAATGCAGAGCGGACTCGTAGTCGGCCAGATCGAGTTAGATTTCGCCGGTGATGCCGATGTCATCAGCCAGGGCGCGTCGATCTCCGATCTCTTCCCAAATCGCTTCTGCCCGCTGGTGATAGGGGAGAGCCTGGGTGTTTTCACCATTGCGTCCATGCACAAGTCCGATACCGGCGAGCGCCCATGCGGGCCGGACACCGGTTGGTTCCTCCATCACGCGCAGGAGGGTCCGAGCCTGCAGCGCCTCGCCCCTGCACCGGGCGCATGCCACCAGGTGCTCGCGGACTGCGCGACTACGACACTTGACGCGGATGGGACCCCCGTCGCAGCACCCACTAGTGATCCCCGTCACGGCACTACGTATGGCATGTCCGGCTGCCTGGTACGTCCCCCTCGCCACTCTGTCTCCCGAAACGAGTGACCGATGCCCGGTCCAGAGGGGAAGTCGCAGAAGGAGGAAAGAGAATGCGAATCAACAATTCCAATCCATTTGCCAGAAACGACGGCGGCATGTCGGCCGGCGCCGTGGCCAAGAAAAGCGAGAATAACCAAGGGGCGACAGCGGGCACGAAGCCCACACGAGCCCTCTCTGCCACCACTCGCGATTCCTATGAAAGAAACAAACCCTCGGGAGTATTCGATCAACAGCCCAGCTTCTTCCGGCCTGCGGACGCTGGCTCCGCCGGAGCCTCCGAATCTCAACGCCGCCTGCAGGAGGCCGGGAAGGGAGGGTCGCTCCCTCGGATTCCCGAGCTCCCAGCCGACCTGGGTGCCCTGAAGGTGCCGATGAAAAGCAATGGCGTCGGGGACACCATCATGGAGTGGTTGGATAATGTCGCCAACGCCCAGGCAGTGGTCGAAGGCGTCACCGGGGATTCCGGTTCAAGCGATCCTGAGCACGCGCGCGGTCCGTGCATCCTCTGCGATGATCCTCACACACCGGAGTGGGCGAAGGCCATCGTAAATCGTGCGGTGAACACGGTGACGGGTGGAGACATCACGGAGATTGTTGAGTCAGTAGCCGAGGCTGCCTTGGGGCAGCGGGGCGACGAGGAGGATCGCAGAAAACATCGTGGACGATGCCGCAAGAGGCCCGCTAAGCATGGCACTGGGTGTGATCGGGTCGAATCCGTCCCCCTGGGCTCCCCAGGGAGGTGGCCCTCCGCCACTCCCCGGGCGTGGGGATGGCGTGGAGGACGGAGAGGATGACGGCCCGGAGCCTGGGGGCAGGCCCGACAGGCGAGGTCGCGGCAATCCCGTTCCCATCGGAGGAACGCTCCTCCCGCCAGAAGATCCGTCTGACGGCTACAGTGACGACGGTCCATGGCGTCCTCGAGGACCCTCTACTCCTCCTCACGGCGGCGGGCCGGACGATGACTCGGACGACGGAGGAGACATCGAGCCGGAGGGCAATTCTAATGACGAGGGAGGCGGAGTGCATGGGGCACACCCGGACCGCCCTCCCAGTACCCCACTCGAACGGACCGGCGACACACCGGACGAACCCCACGACCCGCCCGAGACCCCCAGTGACAAACAAGACGCTTTGAGCTTGGTCGACGATCTGATCAAGGAGGGCGCCAGGGACAAGGAGCTGGGCCAGGATCCTTCGGTGGGACACGCCCGCCAAGGCAGCTCGAACGACCTTGGTGCACGTGCGCATCTGCCAGAGGCGCCGCGTGGTGTCACGCCACAACAAAAGGACTTTGTGGGGCCCGCCTTCGCGAAGACAAGCGGCGCTGACGACAAGGAGCGCCCGGCTGTGGGAGCGACGTCGGGCAGGCCATCGAGCAACGATCTGCACGGCGACGTCGGTGGGCCACATCAGCTGAGGTCGAGCGCAGGTCCCCAGGCTGGCGAGCTGGCACCTGACCCGCGGGTGGTGAGCCCTATCGATCCGGGCAAAGTGTGAGCGCACTCACGGCTGCCCTTGGTACATCCTTGGATTCAGGATGTCTCTGTAAATAAGGTGCCGTTTCCCATCAGTGGGAACCGGTGGTGAGAGGAGAGGCTTTCATGCGACACGGAAGACGATCGATCTACCTGGCTTGGTGCACGACGCTCGCTTCGTTCTGTTCACCGCTTGGCGCATATGGGTCCCACCAATGGGCACACATGATCGGCTGGGGTAGTGTCGACTATCATCCCTCGTCCGTAGACGCGACCGCGGACGGAGGGTTCGTCATCGCTGGATACACGAGCTCATCGGGCCTCCCCACAGACGCATGGATAGCGAAGCTCAGTGCGGCAGGGACGATCTCCTGGCAGAAGATCTTTGGCGGAGCCGATGGTGACTATGCGGAGGCGGTCAGACAAACGGCCGATGGTGGCTACATCCTCGGAGGCTACACGGAATCCTTCGGGAATGGGTCCGAAGGATGGGCGCTGAAACTTGATGCATCGGGCTCCGTCGTATGGCAGAAGACCTACGGAGGAACGGGGGACGACGTCATACTGTCCCTAGAGCAGACTGGCGACGGTGGTTACATCTTCGCCGGACGCACCACGAGCTTTGGAGCGGCGGACAGCAACGCCTGGACCGTGAAACTCTCTGCGACCGGAACCGTGGAGTGGGAGAAGCGGAGAGCCACAAATCAGGCCATCGATCTCGCCTACTCCATCAAGGCGATCGCAGGCGGTGTGTACGCCATGGTGGGGATCGCCGAGGGGAATGCGGGCAGTTGGGATATCTGGTTCCTCCGGATCAATCCAACCGGCACGGCAACGGATCGACACATTATCGGCTCGAGCAAGAATGATCTCGGAAAAGCCATCGATGCCGCGGGCGACGGCGGTTGGTTCGTGTCGGGGTACTTCGATAGTGGCGCCGGCACCGGGTATGACGGCTTACTCCTGAAACTCAACTCCAGCCGATCTCACAGGCGCTGCCTTGAAGCGGTGTGGGGATCACATCCAGGAGGACAAGGGCGAACATCAGGTCCGCAGGATCTCGCAGAGAAGACCGAGTCCACAACGACACCGAGTATCACTGATCGAGTTGAGGAGGATTCGCGATGAAGATCAGCAACCCAGGTTCATTTCCCTCCGCCGCAGGCAGTGTCACGGCCAGCGGGGAAGCCGGAAGCTCGAGGCACGTCCAACAGCCGGCGTCACGCAAGAAACCGGCAGCCGCCGCCGGCAACACACAGGATCGATATCAACAGACGCCGACACCAAATGCGTTCGAGCAGCTGGTCAGACCCAGCGATCTCAGCCGGCAGGCAGAGCGCAAACGAGCTGGACCGACGCGCGGCGAATCCGGCGATGGGGAGCCCGAGGCCATGACCCTCAACTCGCTGACCTCGAAGCGCTCGTCAGCGGTCCAGCTGGCGTCGAAGACCCTGAGCGACACGGCCAGGTCCAGCGGGGCAATCATCGGGAATATTGGCAAATAGGTCCTCCGACAGATGCTACATGGTGACCGTCTCGAGCCATCCCCGCGCCGCTCCCGGGGATTATCAATGGGCAGTCGATGTTACAGAAGCCGGCGCCAGCCCATGCGCGCGATCAGGTTCCATCACGATCTCGGCGAAAGCCTCCGGCCGGCAGCGCCCGCTTACAGCGCCTCCCCGATCAGAACGAATGGCGCCCAGTAGATGGGATGCTCAGCGATCACTTTGCCCGACGGTGTTCGGAGCTTCTTAGCGCGCAACTGTGAGATCATGTCCATCTGAGCCGCGCGAAGGGCTGCAGCCTTGCCGCCGCCCGGGGTCTTCAGAACCGAATAGAACTTCTCCATCTCGGCCGTCGCTACGAGGTCGGCCACACGCCACAGGCTGACGATGACGCTGGGTGTTCCCGCATAGAGGAAGGCGCGGCTCAGACCGATCACACCGTCACCGTTCACCTTGCCCAGGCCGGTGTTGCATGCGGAAAGAACCACGAGATCGGCGTGCAGGTCCAGGTTGAACACCTCTCTGGCGGTGAGCCGACCGTCCTCGGGCGGTGCCGGCGCCAGAGCGAGGAAGCTCTCCAGCGGGAGGTCGTCGCGGATGACGCAGTGCGTCGCGAGATGAATCATCGTCTGCTGCCCCGCCAGCTCCCTCACCTGTTGCTCTCCGGCCTGGGTCCCCGTCAGCTCGATCACGTTCGTGGACGGGAACAGGCGGCCGATCGCCCGGGCTTCGGCCTCGGCCCCCGGGAGCGGCGGAAACGGCTCGTCGGCCCACGGCAGGCGAGGCATCGCGGGATTCCCGACTACAAACAGGTGGGGGTCCTCCCGGTGGATGACTCGAGCCTTGCCGGCGGCCGTGTACCTGAGCACGCTCATCGCCGGGCTGTAGTGGATCGTGTGTTGTTCGATGAGATAGCGGCCGTTCTTGTCGAGAAGGGCGGCAAACGAGACTAGAAACAGAGGCCCGTGAGGGATGACGGTGACCAGTGCGTGAGGGTTGTTCGGGAGAAAAGCCTCGATCGGCTGGATCAGGAGCTGGTGCAACCGCCTGAGGACGGCCCGCGGGTCCTGCCCAGCGCCGGCGCCACGGCTCGGCCTTCCCGCCCTATCCGCACCCTTCGGCGCTTCAGCCACCTCCCAGGCCCCGACATCGGCCTGCATGACACCGCGCATCTCCCGGACGAGATCATCGAGCTCGCGTCGGGTTATCGCGGAGGCAGCGACATGCAGATCGCCGCCGGGCCTTGAAACCCAGATGAAGAGCCTGTGTTCAGTGACGAAATACTCGACGACAGTGATTTCGCGGTGGCGTGCGTCATCCAGAAGCTGAGTGATCGGCTGCGGCTGCGCCTCAACGAGGCTCGCCAGCTCCACGCCCTGTGTCCTCAACTTCCCGATTTCCGCCCTGACGATCTCCTGTCCCCTCATGGCAATCTCGCCATCTTCGGCGGCGGTCGATGCGGCGAGCTGTGTCTGGGCGGAGGGCCGCTGACTCGCCACGGCGGTCATCGCGTCCTGCGGTGACACGTGGAGCTCCCTGGCCCGGAGGAGATCGAGAAAGGCGCGAGCGCGCGCACGCTCAGCCAGGTCCAGCGCTTCCTGCGCCCGCCCGAGCTCAATCAGCAGATCGATAGTCTCCGCAAACACAATCTGCTTGTCCTCGAGAAAGCCGGCCTTGGCTTCATCGTCAGGGCTGACACCTGTGCGAAGCTTCTCGATGACGGCCAGGCTTTCGCGAAGGGACAGAAGCGCCTGTTCCCGCATGCCGAGTTGTCGCTGAATGACGCCCATCCTGTAGTCCGCGACCCATCGCATGCCCTCATTACCGGTCCGGATGGAATCCTCGATCGCCTGCTGCCCGTATGAGAGCGCCTTCTTCGCGTCGCCGAGCAGCGCGTACACTCGGCCGAGATTGCCGAGCGTCAGGCTGAGATATGGTAGGCGGATCTCCTCGCCCATGTCTCTGGCCCTGATGTAGCACCGCAAGGCAGAAGCGTAGTCGCCGAGGTCGAGGTAGATGTCGCCGGTAATGCGGATGTCATCCGTCAGCGCTCGTCGATCCCCGATCTCTTCCCAAATCGCTTCTGCCCGCTTGTGATAGGGGAGAGCCTGCGTGTTTTCACCATTGCGTCTGTGCACAAGTCCGATTCCGGCGAGTGCCCATGCCTCTTCGCGCCGGTCGCCCGCCTGCTGCCTGGACAGCAAGTACTGCTGGTAGCACTCGACCGCCTTCCCGGGCAGACCCTGCAGTCCGTAGACCAGGCCCAGGTGACGGAGGGCCCTTGCGCGCCCGGACAAGTCCTTGCCGAGCTCCGCCAGCTGCAGCGCTTGACGGAAGTGGGCAAGAGCTTCCTGGTAGGCCCCCTGGAAGCAGTATGAGAGACCGACGTGGATGCAGGAGACCGCTTGTCCACGCAGATCCCCCAGCGCCTCGTAGTTCCGGAGCGCCCGCAGATAATAGTCGATGGCTTGCGTATAATGGAATTTGTCGCGGTAGAGGCTGCCCAAGCTCTCGAGACTCCGGCTCTGCAGGGTGAGATCTCCGGCCGCCTCGGCAACCTGCAGCGAGCGCGCGTAGTGCTCGAGAGCCTGGTCATAAAGACCCTGCTTGAAGTAGACCTGCCCGATGCGGCGGCGTGTCACGGCTTCGCCCTGCAAATCACCGGTCTCGGTTTCAAGGGCGATGGCTTGCAGGTGATAACGGAGAGCCTCTCCGTAGTCCGCACGACCCCAGTAGCAGTGGCCGATCCCGGTGAGGATCATTGCCTCGAGTGCAGCGTCGCCGGCCTCCCGCGCCAGCTCGAGCGCGCGGCGGTGCTGGGCGCCGCCCATCGCGAGGTCCCCACGGTCGTTCGACAGGATGCCGTCATAGAGGAGACACTTGGCTTCGATCCGCGGGTCCTTCAGCTCCCGCCCGACTCTCCGCGCTTCATCCAAATCGGATCGAATGCGTACAAAATCGCGCTCTTCGAAGGTCCTTTCGACTTCTGTCAGCAGTGCTTCCGCCCGTTTCCTTGATTGCTCTGAATCGGACGCCACAGCAGAATTCACGCATGCCGAGATCCAGAACGCCCAGATCACTCGGGTTCCGGACCGTCGCCAGCCCACGCGACCTCCTCCGTGCTCCTCAGCGGGACGCCGGCATTCTCGCAAGCACTTCCTGTCGGAGCTGCGCAGCCTCTGCGCGACGCGCGCCAGGCGCGGCGGACAGTGCATCCAGCTGTTCGAGTGCCTCGGTGGGCTGACCGTGCTTGAGGAGTGCGATGGCGAGATACCAGCGAGCCCCTGCAACCAATGCACCCTCGCCGGTCTTGATTGCGGCTCGAAGCGGCGCAACGGCCTCGGGGGTCCTGCCGAGCATCAGGAGCGACACGCCGCGATAGAAGTGCGCTTCCGCTTCCCCAGGGTTCCTCGCCAGGAGCTCGGCCAGCCTCCGTTCGGCCTCGGCGAAATCGTCCCGCTCGTAAGGCTCCATTGCCAACGGCAGCGTGCTCTGCGCCTCGGGCGCCTGCTTGCCGTCTCGGTAGGACATCTCGTGAGGGCCTGCAACCGGCGGGGAGTATTCAGCCTTTGCGACCACGAGATCCCGCCATGGATTCGCAGCGGGCGCGCCCGATGCGACCGCCGCCGCCGCCGCCGGTGGCTTCGAGGAACGCGCTTGCTGTACCGGCTGGATCTCGACTCGATGCGTTCGCCAAAAGAGAAACGCGATGCCGATTCCGAAAACGACCATCGCAGCGGCAGCCAGCAGGAAGGGTGTTCTCTGTACTCGAACCCATGAGATCTTCGGGAATCGCGCGGGCCGGACACCGCTTGGTTCGCTCATCACTCGCAGGAACGCCCGCGCCTGCGTCGCCTCGCCCCTGCACCGGGCGCATGCCACCAGATGTTCTCGGACGTCGGCAATCTCCGCCTCGTCGAGCCGGTCGGAATAGAAACCGAGCAGTTGATCGCCCATCAGACAGCCAGCGGACGAGGGTTGGGTGTGCCTCGCGATGGCCTTCCGAACCCAACTCAGCATCGATTTATCGTCGATCATTGGCTCTCCTCAGGCTCGGTCTTGAGCACTCGCCGCAAATTCGCCTTCGCCAGCACCAAGTGGTTGCGCACCGTATTGAGACTCAGCCGCAACGTCTCGGCGATCTCCTCGTACGAGAGCTCGTCCCGCACGCGCAGCACGAGGCACTGCCGTTGCTGTGGAGGGAGTTGCTCGATCGCGGTCCAGACAGATTCGATCACCTGATCCTCGATCGTTACCTGGTCGGGCGGGTCCTCAGGGGTGTTCGGATCGCCCGCCAGATCGAGCGGGACCGTGTGCCCCGTTCCTTTCAATCTCCCCGACGCCGTGATCATGGCATTCCGGGCGATCGCAAAGAGCCACCCCATGAAACTCTCTTCGCACTCGAGGCTTCTCACACCTTGAAAGACATTGGCCAGCGTAGTCTGTACCAGGTCTTCGGCGTCGCTGCTGCCAAACCCGTGAAACTGGAAGTACTTCAGCAGGCGGCTCCGGAGATGCTCGTCGACAACCCGGAAACTCTCCTCAACCTCGACTCCCGCCCTCAGATGACGCACAGCTTGGGAGAGCTCCTCGTCCGGGCACAGTCGCGTCCGCTCCACCGCGGACCGCTCGCGACGTGGAAATGCCGATCGCCACTTGAACGTCGGTTCCTCCCTTGAACTTCTGGGATGCCCAGTTGTTGGACAACTTATAGAACGGAATCAGGAGGAATTCAAACGGACGGGCGGCGATACCAGTCACTGGTACTTTCATCTCCCCGCCCTGTCTTGGTGTGTAGATCCCGGTGGAACGTCAGATGAACGGGTCAGAGGAGGTCGAACGTGAGCAACATCCGGATCAGGCAGCGGTCCTCGCGCAAAACATCGCTCGTCGCGCTGCTGATGACGGTCGGCTCCGTCTTGCCTGCGCCGGCCCAAAGCGCGCCCGTGCTCTATTTCTCGGATGTCACGAGCGGACCGAGGAGCGGCAACTCGGACAGTTCGGCGGGGCTTCCGCCCGGGCAAAACGGTGCCATCGTGACCGTCTGGGGCACCGGAATCGGCTCCAGCCGCGGCACCAGCAAGATCTATTGCAACGGTGCCGAGGCCCCTTCTTATTACTACTGGGGCAACGCCACAAAGCCGGCGAATCTCTACGCCTCTCATCGCATGCAGATGATCTCCTTCCAGGTGAGCGGCAGCGCACAGAATGGAAGGGGTGTCATCTATGCCGTCGTGAATGGCCAACAATCGAATACGCTCCCTTTCACAATCCGATCTGGATCGATGTACTTCGTCAAGACCTCGGGCAGCGACGCGACCGGGGATGGCAGTTGGACTCTTCCTTGGAGAACGATCGGGAAGGCAGTGGCGAGCCTGGCGAACGGCGACATCGCATACGTGGGAAACGGGGTGAGCCAGACGACTGCAGGCGAGTACGACGCGGCAGTGAATCTGGGTTCCAGCGGCACCGCCGACAACCCCAAGGCGTTGATTGTGTATCCAGGTGCCACCGCGAAGGTTGGCAACCCCAAAATCTATCGTGCCTTCCACAGCTGGGGGACGGGCACCGGTGGGTACGTGCAACACTGGGTACTCTCGAAGTTCTCCATCACTACCAAGGTGGTGGGCGTGTTCGCGAACACAGGTTTCAGGGTCGTGGGCAACCGTCTTACCGGCGCCAAGACGAACGAAGGCATGGAGGGGACCATCTACGCCATCGGCAGCGACCTCTATCTGCTCGGCAACGAGCTAGGCAACATCGGGACCGCTCAGTCCAACGATTCGAAGCTCCAGCACGTCATCTACGTGACGGGTGTCAGGCAGGACGAAATGCCGCGTGCTCCGACGGAACGGACCCGGGAGATCGCTTGGAACTACCTCCACGACAACTACGTCAATCGGGGAATCAACATCTACAGCGAACAAGACGGCTCGGCATATATCCAGCAACATCGAATCCATGACAACGTGATCGTCAATCAGCGTGGCGACGGAATACTCGTTGGCTACTACGTCACCGCCGAGAACTGGATCTATAACAATCTGATCGTCCGGGCAGGCCTCGGCCCCGAGCTCGACAACCCCTCGACACATGCCGGCATCCAAATCGACACCGGCCACGAGAGCGTTCCGAGAACGAAGACGATCATTCATTGCTACAACAACACGCTGTACGGCTGCGGCTTCTCCGGCGCCGTCTATGCCGGTGAGAACGGCGCTCTGTTCATTACGTCCTCCGCCACATCCCGAAGCACACTGCGCTTCGCCAACAACATCGTGGTCTCGACCGGTGAACCTTACCTCGCCGGCGACAGCGGCATACCCACATCCGGTGACTACCGGGGCTGCTGGTTCGGAGATGGCGCGGCACCGCGGTGGGACGAAGGGGCGATCAACGCCGACCCACAGTTCGTGAGCGCGGCGTCGAGAGACTTCCAGCTCCGATCGACAAGCCCGTGCCGCGATGCAGGGAAGGATGTTTCGAAGACGGTCGCCCGGGACCTGCTCGGTGTGCCGCGCCCGCAGGGGAGCGCCTTCGACCTGGGGGCGTACGAGCTCCGCCCGGCTCAGGGCTCCGGCTCTCACGCGCGACGGAAGTCGCCGCGGAACCGGGAGAATTGACATGACCAGATCGAGAGCAGATCGGATATCACGCATGGCACTCCCTGGTACTTTCATCTCCCTGCCCTGTCTTGGTTTGTAGATCCCGGTGGAGCGCCGGATGGACCGGCCAGAGGAGGCAAGATGATGTTGTTCAGGACGAGAACTTCAGGTCGTTTGTTCCTGGTTACGATGTTCGCGGGGGCAGCCTTCCCGGCTGTCTCGCAGGCCTCGCACCAGTGGGCGCGAGTGATCGGCGGGAGCGGGAATGAAGCTCCGTACTCGGTCCAGCAGACGAGTGACGGTGGCTACATCCTGGCGGGGTACACATCGGGCAGCTTCGGAGGTGACCAAAACGTGTGGCTGGTGAAGCTGGATTCGTTAGGGAACATCTCCTGGCAGCGGACTTTCGCAGGTGGAAGCGGCTCGGAATCGGGAGGTCTGGTCCGGCAGACGGCCGATGGTGGATATTACCTGGCATGCTACACGCCGGCTCTTGGCAACGGCGACGAAGCCTGGATACTGAGGCTGGACTCCGTCGGGAGTGTTTCCTGGCAGAAAACCTACGGGGGGACAAGCACGGAATCGATCTTCTCGTTGGAGCCAACGAGCGATGGGGGGTGTGTGTTCGGAGGTTACACGAGGAGCTTCGGTTCGGTTGACAACAATGCGTGGGCGGCCAAGCTCTCCTCAAGCGGCACTGTCGGCTGGGCAAAGAGAAGATACATCGGATCAGGACAACAACCCAGCGGATACCAACTGCAGACAAGGACGATTGCACCAGACGGGAGTGGGGGGTACGCGACACTGGTCGAGGTTCAGTCTCCCGGGGGTGGAGGGTCCGTGCTGTTTCAGCCTCTCGATTCGAACGGGGTCATCAGCGGCACCAAGCATTTGATCAGTCTGGGCACTTCCGCGCGCCCTCGGGCAATGGACAGATCCGGCGACGGTGGTTGGTTTATCTCAGGGATTGTGTCGGTTTCCGGCAATGGCGATGACGGGCTCCTGATGAAACTGAATTCAACCGGCAGCCCAGTGTGGCAGAAACACCTTGGGGGACAGGGCACCAGCTACTTCCTTGACGGAAGATCGACGCCGGACGGCGGGTACGTGGCCGTCGGAGAAACAGAGAGCCCCAGTGACGGGAGCTCGGACGTATGGGTCGTGAAATTCAATTCTTCGGGCGGTGTCGAGTGGCAGAAAACATACGGCGGCGCGGGCACTGACGTGGGACGCGCGATTGGCCGAACAAGCGACGGCGGCTACATCGTCGTTGGCGACAGCGGATCTTTTGGCGGTGCCGAGGAAGTGCTCGTTCTCCGGCTCTCGCCGACCGGAGAGATCGACACCTCGTGCGGGGGATTGGTTGAGACAGCTGCTCAGCCCTCAGCTGACCTGAGCGCCAGTGATAGCACGAGCTTCACCAGTTCCGTCTCCGACACCGCCGTCACGGTCGTCACCCCCACGTACGTCATGAACAACACGAATGGTGCCGACACGACTCTGTGCACCTCGTCCTGCCAGGTGAGCTGTTCGGCGACCGTGCCGGCTTCGGGCGTCGTAGGGATCGCGGCGAATTTCTCGAGCTCTGCTACCCTTGTGGATTGCGGCGGCGCTGTCGCCTATTCATGGGCGTTCGGCGACGGTGGCACGTCAAGCGAACAGAACCCCGCCTACGCCTACGCCGCTCCCGGAACATATCCGTGGACCCTCAATGTCACGGCGCCCGGTGCCAACGCGTGCTCGCAATCGGGCTCAATCACGATCTCATCAACAGCCGTGCCGGATCTGACGGGTGCGTGGACGAGTGTGAAAAAGAAGAAGAGCAAGGTAAACGCGACCTTCTCCTGCCAGAACATCGACCTCGGGGAGGCCGCGAGCTTCACGGTCAAGCTCTACTTTTCCAGGAAGTCCACGCTCAGCAAGAAGTCAAAGCTCATCAAGACTCAGATCGTCTCATCGCTCGCGGCCGGAGGCGTCCTGCCGATCGCCTTCAAGGCGACCCCCCCGAACAAGCACAAGTACCTGATCGCGGTGGTGGACCCGGATGGAGCGGTCGCTGAGGCGAACGAGGGCAACAACACGATTGTCCGGGCAATGCCGTGACACGAGGACGGAGACGTCATCCCGACGCTGGGTGGCTCCTTCTTCCGGAGGCCAATGCAGATCGCGCAGATTTCTGCGCAGATTCCGCGGATGACCGGAGGCCTCACCAGTTCTTCACCACTCAGCCACCCAGTACACGGTCCGTCCGGATCCATCTGCCCAATCTTTGGATTGCACAGGACTTTGACGTGCCCTGTGGCCAAGGCTACGGCAAAGTCCCGGAAACCGCAGATTTCACAGATTGACTCGCAGATGTCGCCGATTGCTTCGCGCCGACCCGAAAGTGAGGAGCAAGTTGCTCGTCGGTTGAATGCTGGAAGAATCTGCGTAATCTGCGCGGAAATCTGCGCCATCTGTGGTTTCCAACGGAACGGACACGCCCGAGTCGGCTCCTCGACTTTGCCGCCGTCCTGGGCCTGAGGCAGACTTGACGCGCGACCGCCGTTGAGGCACTATATCATTAGAGTTCTAACTATGGATAACGCCACGCTGCCCCTGATGAGCCGGATCGGCACGATCTTCCTGACCTGGCGTCGCCACCTTCAGAGAGGGTACGCTCGGTACGGCATCACCCTGAAGCAGATTCATCTGCTCGGGCAGCTGCGTCACCGGGAGTTTCTCTACCCCGCGGACATCGCAGAGATGCTCTTTTGCGACCGGCCGACAGCGACCGTGATCATCCGGAACATGATCCGGAAGGGGTGGGTGAGAAAAGACGGCGATCCTCAGAACCGGAAACGCTGGCGCGTCCAGATCACCGCGGCCGGCCGCAGGAAGGAGCAGGCTGTCCATTCGAGTCGCACGAATCCGGAGAGGCTGTTCGACCCGGAGGAGTGTTTTTCGAAGCGGGAGCGCGATCAGGTGGGGAGGTTGCTGATGAAGCTGCATCGGCACGTGACGGCGCTCTCTGACTAGTATTCCTCTTTTTTTGTCTTGATGATTAGAGTTCTAACCACGTCGGGAGGAGGAACCATGGAGACTCGGACTGTTTTCTGCAACGACATTGCGCTTCGGATTCTCGACTTCGGCGGCGTCGGCGATACCGTCATACTGCTGCACGGCGCCATGTCTCGCGCCGCCAACTGGTTTGATGTCGCCTGCTGGATGAAGGATCACTTTCACGTCCTCGCCTTCGACCAGAGGGGGCACGGGCGCAGCGGGAAGCCGGTCGGCGGCTACTCGCGCGATGACTTCGTCCGCGATCTTGTCGGGGTGATGGATTCTCTGAACATTCGAAGAGCCCACCTCCTGGGACATTCGTTGGGAGGGCTCAACGCCTGGGTGGCGGCCTCGATGCACCCCGAACGCGTCGAGTCGGTGACTATCGAAGACATGGGTGCCGACCAGTGGCCCGCCGAAACCGTTGATCAGTGGCGGAGCTGGTTCGACGAGTGGCCGCTGCCATTCCCGTGCCTCAAGGAGGCGCGTCGATACTTCTCGTCAATCCGCCCCTCGTTTGCGGATCATTTCATGGAGCTCCTTGAGGAGCGCGATTCAGGATACTGGCCCATCTTCTCCTTCGATACGGTGCTCGACGTCCTGCGCGGTATCGCGGCGAAGCCGTGGTGGAACGAGCTCAGAGATATTCGATGCCCGACACTTCTGATTCGCGGCGAGCACAGCGAGATCCTCAAGCGTGACGAGGCGCTCGCCATGCATCGGGCCTTGAAGAACGGGCATCTTGCGGAAATTTCGGCCGCGCATCACGTCATTCACGATGATCAACCGGAACGGTTCAAGGAGGTCGTCCTGGACTTTCTCCTGCAGACCGCGCCTCGTGACCGGGCGGTTGCGAGATGAGTGGGACGCCGTTCAGTGAAGCCGATGTCCTTAGATTCGCGGAGAGTGCCTACCAACAGGGCCGCGCGCGGTTCGATCCGGAACCGGCCGATTGCGTCCTGCTCGTGATCGACATGCAGGACGAATTCGTCCGTCCGGGATGGACGCCTTATTGGGTTCCGGCGGCGACGCGCCAGATCTTGGCGCGCCTGCTCCCGCACCACACGGCTGATTCTTCCTCGGAGCTCCGGCCGGATCGCAACGACGACCCGGCCGTCGCCTGCATCCGATTTCACGATACTCACATCGACGATTCCCTACGGCACCACCAGTACCCTCGCTTCCGTTCTCGCATCATCCTTTCTCCACCACGGCCTTCAGCCGATCGAGCGCCTCGCCCCAGGCCGCCCTCAGTCCGTCGGCCTCCTCGCGCGTCTGGAGCCGTTCGTGAACGACCATGACAGTCGTCTTCGGTCCCGACGCCTGGAACTTCACCTCCACCGGGGTCCCGGGGGCTGCCAGCGGGTCCTGCCATGTGAGGCGGATGGTTTTCCCTTTGTTAATTTTCTTGATCTCAGCAACGTTGCCATCGGCGTTGGTGAGCCTCGCCCCGTCCTCGACCTTTCCCTCGTGCTTCGCCCCGAGCCAGGTGTCGAGCGCTCCGGGGGTGGCCCAGGCTGCAAAGCAAGCATCGGGGCTGGCTTTGAGCTTCTTCGTCGCACAGATCGAGTAGCCGCGCGGCCGCCCATCCTTCTCCTTGGCTCCGCGGGCGTTCTCGTACTCCACGGTGATCGTCCCACCCCACCAAGGGTCGACCTTCACGGTGTTGCCGAGGTACATTCCGATCTCGCGCCGCCCCTTGTCGGCCCCCACTTGCTTGTCGAGCAGCGCGAACCACTCGTCGAAGGACTTGCCTGTCTCCCGCTTGACGCCGGAGAGCTGCTTCTCGGAGGCGAGCGTGACCTTCATCTCGCCACCTCCGCCTTCGGCGCCGGGCCGCGCCCGTATCGCTCGGTCGCGTAGCCTGTGATCAGCCCCACGATCGCCCCGGGGAGCATGATCTCGAAGTAGTACTTGCCCTGCATGTGGGCCACGAAAAAGGCGAAGGTCCCAGCGACGAGAATCCCGAACGGGATTGTCCACTTCATGTCGTCGACCTTCCGGGCGAAGAGCCCGATGAGGAGCCCTGCCACAACGCCCTTGAAGGTGCTCCCGATGATGATTCCAAGGATCTCGTTCCTGACCTCCGGCGTGAACCACGCCGTCAGGCCGTCGAACACCCCCAGGACTCCTCCCAGGAACACTCCCAACGCCACCTTATTCATCCTGATCTCCTTTCAGCTTTCGCCGCTTTGCGGCTCGATCTTCTCTTAAACGCGCGGGCCAAGTTCTTTAGATCCTCTAGCGGCGCATGATGAGGTAGACGGCCGCCCGTGCCAGAAGGTAGGCGAGGAGGAGCAGAATCGCAACCTCGTGCCGCCGTGCAAAGCGAACGGCCCGCTCGAGGATCGACTCCGGATGCGCCGAAACGGCCTCGCCATCGAGGTATCGCGCGACATCGGCGGCGAGTGCCTCGACCGATGGGTATCGCGCACCCCGGCTCTCCGCGCAGGCCCGGGCCACGATCGAGCTGAGCGGCTTCGGGATCTGATCGCCATCAGCCAGGATGAACGCGAGCAGACGGCCGAGGGCCCAGATGTCCGCTCGCACGTCTACACCGGCCTCGCCGCGCTCCTGCTCCGGCGCCATCCAGCCCCGTGTGCCGACGACTGTCCCCGCGGCAGTGCCTGCGATGAGCCCCGACGGAGCGGGTGCCGAGACCGCGGTTCGGACCTCCTCGTCACCCGCTCCGGCGAGGACCTTGGCCACGCCCCAGTCCATGACCAGGACCTCGCCGAAAGGGCCGACCATCACGTTCGAAGGCTTGAGGTCGCGGTGCACGACGCCATGGGCGTGGGCGAAGGCCACCGGCTCGCAGACACGGAGGAAGAGCCGGAGCCGGTCGGGCCGGGAGCGGATGTTCGCGAGATGGGCGTCGAGGCGCTCGCCGCGGACGAGCTTCATGGCGCAGTAGACGCGGCCGTCCGCGAGCGTGCCGGTGTCGTGGACCGGGACGAGCCCGGGATGCTCCAGACCGGCCAGAAGCTTCGCCTCTCGCACGAGCCGGCCTGTCAGGGCCGGCCCTGCGACGATCGGGTCGACGATCTTGAGGGCCACGCGGCGGCCAAGCGCCGAGTCCTCTGCCTCCCAGACCGCCCCCATACCGCCCTCGCCGACCAGGCGCACCAGGACATACCGATCGTCGACGTTCGCGCCCTCGATCTCGGAGGTGGCGAGCGAACGGCCGATCTTGTCGAGAGCGCGATCGGAGAGAGAGGACATCAGCAGCACCCTGTCATCGGCCCTTGCCCGCCAGGAGGGCGAGCAACGCGCGTGCCTCCTCGCGCGCCTCCTCTTCGCTTATCGCCGTTTCGCCGAGGAGCCCGCAGAGGATTGACCGCAGCTCACGGCGGGCCGCGGCAAGGTGGTTCGTGACGTCGGTCGGCTTGATCCGGAAGCGTGCGGCGAGCTCGCTGTACGAGGGTGCCTCTGCACCGGTGGGGCCGGGTTCAGCAACGTCGCGAGCGTGAAAGATCTCGTACCGGATCTCGTGGTTCGATCGGCCCATGCGCCCGGGTAGCCGCGATCGCCGCTCGAGCTCGGCCACGGCACGCCCCAGGAGGTGCCGGACGAAGGCTCGGTCGAAGAGCGCCTCGGGAGTCTCCGCAGTGCCCGTCTCAGGAACATCGTCCAGGGTCACGTGTCCCGCGCCGCCGCCTCGCTTCTCGCGGCCGCTGGCCTTCCGGGCGTTCGCGATCTGCCCGTCGAGGCAGACGCGAAGGTACGTCCTCAGACGCGAGCGAGACGGGTCGTACCGGGCGAGCCAGTCTTTTTCAACGAGGGCCGTGAAGAATTCCTGTGTGGCGTCCTGGGCGTCGTCGTCGGAAAGCCGCCAGCGGAGTCGTAGATATGTCCGGACAGGCTCCCAGTAGGCCTCTACGAGGGCTTCGCGCGCCCTCCCGCGAGCCGGCACGTCTTCTCCCTGGAGCGCCTCCAGGACCGAGAGGCGGGTCTGGGGAAAGGAGAGAGCCACTATCGCTCCCGAAAGGACCCGATGCGCATTCCCACCAGCACCAAGGCGCGGTCGCGCTGGACCGGCGCCCACGCGGCCCACAGATGCATCACGGGGATTTCCATTTTGCCACCATCGTAGAGAAAGGTGGTTCCTGCCCGAAATCCACGGTGATGGCCATCGACGCCCCGGTGCGCTCGGAAGCGAAGCCCATGATCATGAATGTATCACCGGCGCTGTGTCCGTCAAGGCCGCAGCGGCGATTCGGGCGAGTCCAGTCCGTCAGGAAGCACACATGGCGCGGACCAGCTCACCACCTCAACCGGCGAGCAATTCTCAGCTCATTCGTGTCCGAAGCAGGATCACTTTCTGCTGACTTCCTGTGTTGCCGCCATTTCAATTCCTTCCGTCTCCGGCTCACCGTAGGCATCCGGGTGCAGGTAGCGGCCGCCTTCATCCGCGGGCTTCGCTTCCTCTACCGGGATGCGATGCGCGTTCGCGTACGGGTCCTGCCGTATTCCGGTGACCTGCCAGGAGACTCGGAGACCAGGCCGGCCGCCAGCAACGCGGAATCGGTTCGCTGATATTTCCTCGCTGATGTATACAGGCGCGAAGCCGCCGATGCACGTGAGCTGATAGCGGAAGTCGCGGTTGAACGTGTCGAACCACTCCGGAAGCTCCACCACCGCCTCTCCGTTCGCGTCCAGCACGGCATTGCCGTTGTAGATGTTCATCATGTCCGGGGATTCGACGAAGGAATGATAGAGATACTTGTTCTGAGGATCGAGCGGATGGTCGATCTTGAAAGCTCCGCCGCCCTTCGTCAGAATGCCGGTCACGTTCACGTTGCCGGTGAAGGACCCGGCTACTCCGGAGGAGGTGGACCCCGTCACGGCTGTCCCGGTCGCGGAGAAGCCGTAGACCCCGGTTCCGGCGTACGAGTAGCCGTACACGCCCCATCCGTTGGTCAAGCTTTCATCGCGGCCCAAGACACCGGTTCCTTGGGTTCCCGTGGTGACTCCCTTGAGTGATGCTCCGACGATTCCGTTGTTTGAGATCTTGAGCGTGGCTTCCGATGATGTACCGCTGGCCGTCTATGGTAGGGTCAGCCCGCCGCCGATTGTGAGGGTCTTCTTGCCCGTTTTCGTGACGGTGATATTGGACCCAGCCGCCAACTGGACCTTGCCTTTGAGACCGTTCAGGCTCTCTACCCCGCCGGCCTGATCCTCCGCACATGCCGGGCCCGGCCCTCCCGCGAGCCCGAAGAGGCAACACACCACATAAGCTCCGACTCTTGGATTTCGCATGGATAGCTCCTTTGGCTAGGAATCGATCAATTTCAGGATGCTCCGTCTTTCATCTGACAGGGACTTCCACGGGCGAGATAATCGCCCCTCCCGCCAGATCTCATCGTTGTTTTCCCTCAGTTCGCCAATCGCCACCGGCATGGCGCCAACCGGATGGACGTGCTACATTGACCCGATCCTAGCACACAAGCCAGCGCGACCCGGCGGATTTCGGTCCCGCGCGCATCCTTGCAAACGCTCTGAGGATGTTCCTATACTTCAAACGGAAACCTTAATGCCAAAAGAGAGCGATCCAGCGCCTCGTGGCACCAGCACGCCGATGACTGGGCGCATTGTTTCGCACTTCGAGATTCTCGACCAGCTCGGGCGGGGTGGCATGGGGGTCATCTACCGCGCGCGCGATCTGACCCTCGATCGCGAAGTGGCGCTCAAGTTTCTACCACCGCACGCCGCAGACAGCCCGGAGGATCGCCAGCGGCTGCTGCGCGAGGCGCGCACGGCCTCGCGCCTGGATCATCCCAATGTCTGCACGATATACGAGGTCGGCGAGTCGGAGGCCGGCGAGCTGTTCGTGGCAATGCCGCGTTACGAGGGAGAGACTCTGGCCACGATGTTGACGCGCGGTCCGCTGCCCCCGGCTGAGGCGCTGGAGCTCACCCGGCAGACGGCCGAGGGACTCGCCGCGGCTCACGAGCGCGGCATCGTCCATCGCGATGTCAAGCCGGCCAATCTGTTTCTGACCCGCGGAGGGTGTCTGAAAGTGCTCGATTTCGGCCTCGCTCGCAGCGCCGATCTGGCCCGCCTGACACAGAACGGGGCGCTCGCAGGCACCCCAGTCTACATGTCGCCCGAGCAGCTCCGTGGCGAGGACGCCGATGCGAGCTCGGATCTGTGGGCACTCGGCGTGGTTCTGCATGAGCTCCTCAGCGGGGCGCCACCCTTCGTTGGTGACCTCGGTACGATCGTGCAGGGCATTTTGTCCGCGCCGGCCCCGCCGCTGCCGGCATCTGCGGAGTTCACCGGCCGGCTGGCGGTCGAGGCACTGCTGGCCCGGCTGCTCGCCAAACAGCGGCGAGACCGCCCTGCCTCCGCAGCCGATGTGTCGCGCGAGCTCGCCCAGCTGCGCGCCGGTCTGGCGTCGAGTGATGCCCCCCCTTGTGCATCCGACGAGCGACCCACGACCCAGATCGCGAAGCCATCGGTGCCCGAGATGCCCGCCTTGGCCGTACTTGACTTCTCCAATGCCGGCGCCCAGCCCGACCTCGATTGGCTGACGACCGGTCTCGCTGACAGCCTCGCCGCGCGCCTCAGCCGACTCCAAAGCCTGAGCCTTGTGCCGCGTCCGCTGACCCGCCAGCGCGCCAGCGCCGCGTCCGGTGATCGGTCCATGCTCGCCGGGAGCCTCGGCGCCCGCTGGCTGCTCGCCGGCTCGTTCCTCGGCATCGGGACGGCGCTGAGGCTTGAAGGCGAGCTGATCGACGCGGCCACCGGAAAGACCTTCTGCGTGGATCCCGTTGACGGTCTTCTCGGAGACGTCTTCGCGCTCGAAGATCGGCTGCTGCACCAGATCCTGGCGCTGCTGACGATCCAACCGAGTGACTCGCAGCGCGACCACCTGGCGGCAGCCCTCACGAACGATCTCGCCGCATTCGAGTGTTTCGCGCGTGCCCGATGTCTGATCAACGAAATGGGTCCGCGTGCCTTCGCACAGGCAGCGCCCTTCCTCGAACGAGCGATTGCGCTTGATCCCAACTATGCCTTGGCCCACTCCGGTCTCGGCCAGCTTCGGCTGATGCGCTTCATCGCCACGACAGATCCTGAAGATCTGGCTGCGGGCTCGCGGCACCTCGAGCGCGCCGCGGGGCTCGATCCGGGGCTCGGCGAGCCGTGGGCCTGGCTCGCCTATGCACGGGCACGCAGCGGCGAGTTTGCGGCGGCGCGCGAGGCGGGCCGCCGTGCCGTCAGTGCTGAGCCCGAAAACCCGTTCGCCCACTACTTCCGGGGTGTCGCTGGATGGCTCGCGGCGACAATCGGCGGAGACGAGGACGCGTGGTCCGAAGCGGCGAGTGGCTTCACGCAGACCATTCGCCTGGCACCCCGCTATCCCGCGGCGCCGCAGATGATCGCCTTGGTGCACATGGCGCGAGGCGACTACGACCGTGGCGAGGCCATGTTGCGTCGGGCGGCGGAGATCGAGGCATCGGACGACTTCGAGCTCGCTCGCTTCGTCGGCGCGGCCGTCCTGCTCGGCTGGGCACGGCTGCGGCGCGGAGCGCGGCAGGAGGCGGCCGATTGCCTGCGCACCGCGGTTGCAACTCTCTCCACCAGCGAGCACGTGTACGCTCCGGCACACCTCGCACTGGCCCGTGTGGGACTCGGCGAATTGGCAATGCGCGAAAGGCGGCCTGACGAGGCAATGTCGGCCTTCCGTCAAGCTGCCGGTGGTATCGAAGAGAAGCCGCGCGTACTCGGCGGCGGATGGATCCTCCAGCGCGCACGGCTGGGGATGGCGCGCGCTTTCCGAAAGCTCGGGGTGCCGAGAGAGGCGGAGCGGCTGCGCGGAGAAGCCATGGCGCTGCGCGCGTCACGGCAGGGCTTCGATTTCAGCGGCATCTGGGAGGGGAGCGAAGCCGACCTCGATGTCGAGCTGGCCGTGGTGGCGGCAGCCGCTCACCACCGGGAAGAGGCGATCGGCCTCCTCGCTCGAGCCGTCGAACGCGGCTACGCCGATGGAGTTCGTCTGGCCGGCGAGCCGGCGCTGAGCGAGCTCGCCGGTGAACCGCAGATGGCCCGGATCTGCGAAATCGTCTCGGCACGCGCCGCAGCATGGCGCGAACGCGACCGATTCTGATCTCGCCCCGGCCGCGCCGTGAGCGACCGGGCGTTCCGCGGACCTGCTCCGCGAGATCGCCGGAGGCCAGGCGGGGAGGATCAGCCGGCAGCATGGCGGCGTGTCCTACGTCTGCCGGGCGGACTCGAATCCCTCGCCGAGCTCATCTGGGTCCGGTACTATCCTCCTCCGCGCCTCCCAGGATGATGAAGGGCGCCCAGAAAAACGGGTGACTCGTCGCCGGATCGCGCCTCACGGAGAGCTGCGCCTCTTGCAGCGCGGTTGAAGCGGAGGCCCCCTTCACGAGCTTTTCGTAGAAAACTCGCATGAGGCGGGCGGTGGCTTCGTCGCTGACCAGCCAGAGCGTGGCGACGATTGCGGAGGCCCCGGCTCGCTGGAATTGGTAGGCGAGTCCGCTGATCTCACCGCCCTCACTTCTTGCGCCCAGCGCCGTTTCGCAGGCGCTCAGAACGACAAGGCGGCACGAGCGGAAATCGAGCGCAGGTATTTCAGAATAGCCGAGCCTGCCCGGCATTCCCTCCTTGTCTGCGAAGAGAATGTAGGAAAGTGTCGGGAGATCGGCATCCAGCACGCCGTGCGTCGCCATGTGCACCACATCGTGGCCGCGAACCTCGGAGCGCAAAGCCGCTTTGGTCGCGTGTTCATGGAGCAGCCCCTTCGTCCCCGGTACGATCTCCGCGATCGCTCTGACCTCCACGTCGGCCTCGGGAAGACTTCCATCTGGATTCCCGAACGCAAGAACATGGGGCGTACCCCTGCTTTGGCTTCGTCCAACCTCGAGTGCCCCCAGTGAGGTCAGGTTCACGATTCGGAATTTCTCGACAAGGAACTGCTTTCCATCAAAGAGGGCTTGGAAGGGCACGTACCTGAGTCTGCTGGTCGGGCTGACCATGAGGACGCGGACAGAGTGCAGATCTCTCTCCACAGGAGAGATGATCCAGTCGTAGAGCCGGCGGGCAGCCGGCAGAAAGGTCGTCGCGCCGGTGTCCTTCCGCGAGGGGCGCGACGCGTACTTTCTGAGACGCGAGATCTCGGCGGCCACCACTTCGGCCCTCACATCCGCGGTTCGATATGTCACGAGGTCGGGTGTGACCACGAAGGTGACAAGCCGTTCGGGCAACATCATGGGCGCGATGATCATCGTGCCGGGTGTGAGGTACTTCTGGATCCTCTCCAGTTCCATCGGCCGGATCGTGAGGCTGTCGAATTGGGGGGAAGCCTCGAGCTCGTCGACGAAAGCCGCGAGCCGGATTCGCGCCGCATCCAGCTCAGCCTCGATCCTCGTGATCTTCTCCTGGTCCGGGGCCCCCCTGCTCTGTTCCTCCTGGATGCTACGGACGAGCGCGAATTCGTTGGCCTGCAGCCCGCTCTGCACTGACTGTACCTGGCGTTCTTCCTCGCTAGCCGGCCGGCTGCGCGCCCGGTTGTAGAGCTCGAGCAGCTCACCGCTCTGCCCGAGTTGCACATAGCGGAGGGCGTCCTTCTCCCGGTGCCGGGAGAGGAGGAGGTCAACCAGCTCCTCGAACACCTTTGACTTGTCCGAGAGGAACTGCTCGGGTTCAACACTCAGCGCGTCCGCACTGACCCGGATCCTTTGGATTGTCTCCACCGATTTTTCATAGAAGCGGATTGCCTCGTCTGCCTTGCCTATGTCGTTGTGGATCTTCCCAATGAGGTAGTTTCCCTCCCAGAGAGTGGGCAGATCAGAAAGGGACTCGGCGATCTGAACGCTCTCAACCAAATCGGTGAGAGCTGCCTGTGGCTTGTGGTCCTGATATCTGAGCCGGCCGGCAGAGAGGAGAGTAGCTGCGATTCCTTGTCGATCACCGATTTCGCGACGGATTCGCAATGCCTCCCCGAAATCGGCGTAGGCAGTGACCTGCTGACCGCTGGCCGCGTGGGATTCACCTAGATTATGCAGAGCTCCCGCCTCGCCATGTCTGTCACCAGCTTTGCGGTACATGGCCAGCGCCTCCTGGTGCCCGTCAAGCGCGGATCGGAGATCACCGCGATCGCGGTAGATGGAGGCGATGTTGTCGAGGGAGTCGGCGATCTCGCGGGGATTGCCGAGCTGGCGCCGGATCGCCAGCGCTTCTTCCAGTTTCTCTCTGGCGAGCGCCGTGTCGGAGACGCGGAGGTGCACTGCGCCAATGTCGTTGAGAAGTGTCGCCTCAGCCTGCCTGTGTCCCGCTCGCCGGTAGGTTTCGAGTGCCTCGGCGTAGGCCTGGAGAGCCTCGGCGTAGTCGCCTCTCCAGTAGTGAGCGAGGCCGAGGTTCGTGGCAGCCGCCGCCGCATTCATGCTGTCGCCCAGTTTCTCTCGGATGTTGAGCGACTCGGCGAATCGGGCGCGGGCCGACTCGTATGATCCCGTCTGGAGATCGACCAGGCCCAGGTTGTTGAGCGCACCAGCCTCCCCTGCCTCGTCCCTGAGCGCACGGAATGTCGCCAATGCCTGCTCGAGCACCTCGCGGGCTTTCGCGAATTCGGCCATGTCACGATACACAGCTCCCATGTTTGTGCGCACCTGAGCAGAGGGCCGGACTGCGCCCTGCGCCTCGAAAGTCGAAGCTGCGCGGTCGTACGAGGCCAGGGCGTGGGGAGTATCACCCAGCGCGAGATAGACGTTGCCGATACTGTTGCAGACGGCGCCGACAGCCAGAGGGTTTGGCGAACGAGGTGCGAATTCGAGGGCCTGGCTGAGGACGGAGAGGCTCTCCTCGTTCCGTCCGAGTCTGAGGAGCATTGCCCCCATCTGGTTCAAGGCCGTGACCAGTTGCCCCGGCTCACCGTCGTCGGCGAGGATCGTACGGGCACGTTCGATGGGCTCGAGAGCCTCTGCTGTGCGCCCGGCTGCATCCAGGGCCGTCGCTGCTCTGATCCAACATCGTGCCGCATCGCTTGGCGCCGCTGCCAGCAGGAACGCTTCCCCGGCACGCTGAAAGGTGTCGGCGGCGTCGATCAGCCTGCTGTCGGAGAGCTGTGATTCGGCCTGGCGGAGGAGATCGCGCGCCTGCTCGGTGTCCGCCTCAGCAGCGCTGAGCAATGCGGAACCGACGACAATGACGGCGCACATCGCCATCCGCGCGGGCGATGCCAGCCTCGTCACTGACCCGTATCCTCGGGTGTGGCCAGGGGCGTGACGAAGTCCATCGGTTTCATCCACGCACCGAAGCGGCGCCATTCCGTCACAAGGTCCACGTGAACCTGCAGGTACTTCACCTCCTTCCTGACCCGCAGCATCGCCGCACACTGATGAATTCCCTCGATGCCGAATTGCTCGGAGTCCTGCCACGTCCAGCCGAATTCCGTATCCCCGCTCTGATAGGCGATCTGGTTCGGCGTGTCCTTGGTGGGAAAGAACCCCCTGAAGGCCGCCGTAACGCCCGACACGACACCCTCGATAGGTCCCATGTAGCGCGTGAACAGGCTGACACTGTCCATGGCCTTCGTCACATCCGAGACGCCCGTCCGATAGACCGATTCGCTCGGATAGATCGCGAGCACGACGACCGCCTGTTTCTCCACGTCGACGACAGACTTGTGTGGCACCTCCACGGCCTGCGCGGTCGGAGCGGCCGGCACAATCGCAAGCGGGCGTTTCGATGCGTCGAGTCCGACGATGCGGACATGCGCGTTCATCTTCTGCAACTCGGTCCGCCTGCCCACGTCCGGGCTGCTGTCGCCCGAGCCCAGCTCCTCCTCGGTGATAATCCTCGCCGCCGCGCTGATCGTGAGGGCCAAGGATGGGAAGGCATACTGCTCGACGATCGATCGTTCGAGCATGCTCGCCGACGGACCGCTCTGAATCGATCCGCTCGGTCCCTGGTACACCATCACGTAGGTCGTTGTGAACGCAGTGGGGGGCTTTGATGCGCCTCTCACCCGAATCGGCTCTTCGTCGGGGTTCAGGAAGTAGGGTTTCGTTTGCCCTTCGGTTATCTCAACGGCTTGAGCCGAGCCGAGGCGGGGACCGAGGGCACAGGCCACGACGACACACACGACGCACGCTCGAATATTCACGGAGCCTCTCGTTTGATCGCTAGTATATCCGGCGACGGGAACAAACCTCAAGTGCGGCTACCAGGAACGTTTGACGAGCCCTCCATGCTCGGCTAGGATTGGAGAAACAGTCCACGAATCAATAGGAACAGCTCTGAGCGGGGGAAAGGAGTCATGCCATGACGGATTCGTTGCACAAGGTCGGCGGGGTGCTCGTGATTGCCTGTGTCGCCGTCCCTCTTCTGTTGCAGGGACAACAATCGGATGACGCGAAACGATTGCAGGCCGAGCGGGATCGCACGATCAGGTCTCTTGTGGAGGGGAGGAGAACGAGCTTCAGGCTGGAAGAGATGGGTGGACCCAAGCTCGATCAGGTCCGCCTCAATCGCTCTCTCACCGCCTCCAAGGCCACCTCCATGGAGTGGTGGGAGGACGGCAAGCAGAAGGGCACGATCAAATTTACGAAGACGGCCATACAGGCTGATGCGCCTTCTGACCCGGCCGCGACGCTGACGAGAGGTCAAGTCATCGGTGCGGTGGAGTACACCAACGGGAAGGTCACATTCCCCATGATGCTCGCCGTGGCGAAGGTCGGCGGGAAATGGGAGGGTGCCCTGCTCGACAGCCAGGGACGGGTCGTGAGCTTGGCACCAAAGCCCGAAGGCGATACGTCGTCGGCGGATCGCTTCGTTGCGGAGCTCAGGTCATCCATGGAGAGCGGAAAGGAAATGCAGCGGAAGAGCGCACCTCGGGCGCCTGAGATCATAGGAGAGCACAGCTGCATCCGGTTCGTGGCTTGGGGATACTGGTGTGATTATCGGAGGTGGCCACCCTCCTGCTGGTGGGGTTGGGGAGAGTTGTTTCGCTGGTGCTGGGACGACTGGTCGCAGTATTTCACTCAAAACCCGCCCCCGCACGTCCGTGACCAGGCCAGGAACTGGTACGGAGTTCAGAGCGGCTCGTACATCGTCAGCAAGGGACCCGACGGCCGCGTTTGGACGGCTGATGATCGTCTCAACAACACCTCGCCCTTGACGCAGGTCACACCCTGAATCGCAGGCAATTCGGGGCCACGAAGGGGCGTTCGGAAATGGGGAGAAATCAGATTGGCGTGCAGGAGCCGGGTGATCCTGGCGGTCTGCATGAGGAGGAGATCCAGATGACTCGACGCCGTTGTGTCCGTGGGATGCTCATGGTCGTCTTCGCCGGATTGATAGCGGGACATGCGCGGTCGGCCGCCCTGACCGAGTACCCACGCTCGAGGGTCATGCAACTGCGGGAAGGTGAGGACTGGGGCGAGCGGCTCAAGATGATGAAGCTCGCGGCGCAATTCAAGGGGGAGAAACCGGCCAGTTTCGTGATCAAGACCGAGGATGGTAAACAGTACCCCGTTGAGCTGAAGCGCGTCTTCACCCCGATGCTGTGTGATACCCCGCTGACGACGGTGGCCGACGTGGAATCCGGCGTCATTCTCGGGGCGCTGGACTATTTCGTGAAAGGATCCACTCAGCCCATGCGCTTCTACCTTGCGATGGGCAAGCAGGCCGGGCAATGGAAGGCGATCTATCTCGATGGAAACGGGAAGGCGCTGAATATTCCTGTGACTTTGAATATCGACGAGCAGGGCCTGAAATCCTACTACGACTCGGGGAAGGCCACCCAAGGCCGGTATGCGCTGCCGGGCGAAAGAGTTGCTGTCACGATCACAGGAGATCACTCCGAGATCTGCATCGTCGCCAGCGGATGGGGATACAGCGTGAAAGCGTGTGCCTACACCAACTGGAATGCCTGCTGGCTCGGCCTCAGCTTCTACAGAAGCGGTAGCAATTGCTACATCCGGGCATCGGGCTGGTGGGGGACTTTCGACTTGGTCACAATACGTAACTGCCCCTCCGGCTGGAACGCGCACATCGAGTGCCGTTGAGGAGAGAGAAGAGCAGAATCGTCCACCGACAGTGGACCCGCCCGCGCAGGGATGGTCTCGGCGGGCGTGTACGGAGGTGAGTTTCCGACTCACAGTGCCGTACGGCGGGAGCCGTGCGGCCCGGAGAATGAAAGAGAAGCGATCAACAAGATAGGGACGTGGCCACAATCCCTCATAACCGTTCAGCAAGATAGACCGACCACACGTCGGTATGGTCCGTAAAGCCGTACCCGCGTCGGATGCCCGCGGAGAGGCCGCCCGGCATCGAAATCCGCAGCCCTGCCCCTCCATCCACGATCCACCCACCATGGGCGTCGGCATCCAGCCGGTCCCACAACCGCGCCTCGTCCATGAAGACCTCGGTCCACAGGGCGACTGACCCCTTCTTCATCATCCTGTATCCCACGCTGCTTTGGAAGAGCACCCCCCGCAGCCCCGTCGGCCCGTAGCCGGCAACCCCATCCTTGAAAAGCGGGTGTCCGCGCAGATGAAGCGCGTTTTCATCACCACGGCCCACACCGGCCATAACCAGTTCTTCTGGAGGAGCGTCCTTCGAGACGCCTTGCGCAAAGAGGTCGAGCTGCATGTTCAAGCGGGAGGCGATCGGCACTTCGATTCCGGCGTGGACTGCCGTTCGGGAGAAGGCGGGAGTCGAGTCGCCGATGCCGGCGGAGTAGGTGAAGAGGGCCTCACCGGTGAGCTTGGATGAATGAGCTCCGCGTGCGGACAGCCGCAGGCCCAGCGTCGGTTGCATGAAAACGGAGGAGTCGATTCCCGCTCTACCGACGGATCCCCAGCGTTCGAGGCGCCCGACGCCGAGGACGAGATCCGTCGTCGTCGTCAGCGGGACCGCCGATTCCCAGCTGAATCGGGAGCGCTGGACACGCAGAGTGTTCGTGAAGACAGGGTTGAGGGACGCAGCCAGCGCGCGCTCTTCGTAGGCGGCCCGCGCTGTGTTCCGGATGAGAACCGGCACCGTGGTGAGAAACGAATAGCGTGCTTCCGCCAGGCGCCGATCGTGTACCCAGCGCCCACGCAGGGTGAGACTGGAGCCGCGCCCATCCAGATTCTTGATCGGGACCGTGGTGCTGCCGGATACCAGCGACGCCGCTCCCCAAAGCCCGAAATGGAACCAGCTGGAAAAAGGGCCGGGCGATTCCGGCACCGTCACTTCGAGCCGGCAGCGGCCCTCACTGCCTTGCACCGGCGGCGCCGTGAGCGGCACGGCGGTGAGCGGGACACCGAGGTCTCTGAGGACCCGCGTCCCTTTTTGCAGGCGGTCACACTCCAACAGATGCCCCGGCTTCGCCCCTATGACGTCAGCGATGAATCCGCGCTGAATTCGCTCAGGGACGTAAAACGCGACCTCGTCGAGAATCGGCCGGCCCTCGGAATTCCAGATGCGAAGGGCCCCAAAGCGGTCGCCCTTCAAGTAGAGGCAATCCGCGAGGAGATGTCGAGATTCCGCGTCGAGACGCTCGCGATCATGATCGAGGATCGCGATGGCATCATCGTAGTGGCCAGCCTCAGCGAGCGCCCGCGCGCGTTCGAAGGGGGGTGAATCTGCAGCACGCGCCGCGCCGCAGAGGGGGATGAGGAGAGAGAGAACGAGGCAGAACGGCCGAAACAGATGGAACCTGACAGCCTGCGACCGCTTCCTCTCGTCCTCGGCAAACAGCTCATCACCCCCGGCGGACGCGATCCGACGCTGATCCAGGCTCAGTCAGCCGCGATCGCGATGACCGCGACAATGGCGATGATGATCAGGATGATCAGCATGAGATTTACGTCCGACCGATCCACGCTCATGCTCATCATGTTCCGTGCCTGATTCGCTGACTGGGCAACGGACGCGAGCTCGTCATCAGGCATCGATCGCAATGTGGCCTCAACGGTGCCTTTCGACAGCCCCGCGGATGACACGGCAGACGAAAACTGATCATCCTGAAAAAGGTTTATGACGCTGCCGACCCGATCTTCCCGGTTCTGATTCGCGGCAGAGATTCGGTCGTCGAGTGTACCCGCCACCGCGGCAGTGGTGCATAGAAGAACCACAGTGAGCACGAGAAGCTTTTTCATTTCTCCTCCTAGAGTCTCCGTGAGTTTACTCGCGGTGAGGATATAGGCGAGTACTGGCGCGGTCAAGAGATGTGGAACGGACTGTGAGGTGGGTCACTCTCATCCCGAGGGCGATACTCGAACAGTCTATCGCTTGTTCATTAGCTGCAACGCTTCGGCGTCCATGTCGTCACTGTGCAGTCGGTCCCGTGCTCTGCGTGCGCGCAGCCTGTTGACTCTCTGTGGGGTGATGCCAGCCGAAGTAGAGCATCCTGAACGCCACAGGTGTCGAAAGCTCTGCATTGCTCCCGTGACCCGCTCCCGCCGTGAGATCCGCGCGCCAACGAAGCCGCCGAGGCGCATGCTGTTGCAGGACTGCGACGGCGCTCCGATAACCATGCATCATCTTCTCGTTCTCTTGGCCACCCATGCTCATGTAGAGGACGGTGTCCATGCCCTCACTCGACACAAACCCGTCCCGGAGTTTCGACACGATGACCTCGTCCTCACGCCACAAGGCCGGACTGAAGGCGAATCTCGCATTGAACAATCCAGGGTCGGTGATCAGCGAATAGACGACCAGCAAGCCACCCCGCGAATGACCGGCAAGTATGCGGAACGATCCTGTTCGGTATTCCCGGTCGATCCACGGGATGACCTCGCTCTTGAGAAACGCGATAAATCGATCACCTGCTCCTTGAGGGCTCGATGCTTCATCGATGTCCCTCCTCATGAACGGTGGCGTGTAGTCTCGTTGACGATTCTCGCCGCTGGTGTTCGGCAGCCCAACCACAATGACTTCCGGCATGACGCCAATGCGTGCCATCAGTGCCGCGCTCTGCGCGGTGTGGCTATCCTCCGAAGACCCGTCCAGCACGTATACGACTGGGTAGCGCTGGTCCGGACTCCGGTCGTAGCTTTCGGGGACGTGCACGATGAGCTCCCGCTGCTCGCCGAGCACCGTAGAATTTATCCGGCTCAGGACCACGTCTTTCTCAAACGACGGCCGTTCCTGCAAATACACGTTGACGCCCGTCGTCACCATGGCCGTGAACACGAACGTGACACAGATCGCCAGGATAAGTCGCTTCTTCATACCTGAGGATACGAAGGGATTGGCCTCGCGGTTCGGCAGGTGATCGCATTTCCACTTCTTCT
The DNA here is from genome assembly GCA_016191015.1 of Acidobacteriota bacterium. Classification (GTDB taxonomy): domain Bacteria; phylum Acidobacteriota; class CAIWXX01; order CAIWXX01; family CAIWXX01; genus JACPPM01. The sequence continues at coordinate 40,235 of JACPPM010000215.1, forward strand.
TCCGCTTCCACGGCTGCATGGGCGCGGGTTCGTCCCCGCCCTTGTGACGGCCCTACTTGTGCGGATGTTCGGCTGATGTGTCCCCGGCGTACCCGCGCAGCCGATCGTACCGAGCCACCTGATCTGAGGTCAGCAGCGCTCGCTCGAGCAAGTGTGCGCGCACGTGAGTGAAGCGAAGCTGTCCTTCGATTCGTGCGATCTCTGAGAGCGCCCTTTGCAGGCGTTCCTCATCGATCCGCCCGTCCCGGAGCTCAGCGTCCAGTGCCCGTTCTTTGTCGATAAGCTGCTTGCCCAGACTCACCGCCTCGACGTGCATCTCGTCGTAAATCGTCGCCGTCTTCTGACGCTGTTCGTCCGAGAGGCTGAGCTGGGACGCCAGCTCGAGGACATGTTTCGGGCCCGGATAATGATTCAGCTCGGCCGCTTGCGCCAGTCCCAGCCCGTGGCCTTCGAGCAGCCCCGCAATCTTGTCGCCGGACAGAGCCTTGATCTCCCTCGACTGTTCCCCCGCGTCCGGGCTCACAGTGCCGGCCGGCTCCCCTTTCCCGTGTGCCGCATGCTGCGGGCAATCCTTCGGATCGACGGCCAAGGCCTTCCCCGCCCCGGTTGCGTATGCTAAGACGAGCGCCACTATCATCGTGACTACACCAATTCTCTTCATGGTCTGACGTGATCTCCTTCCAGTGTGGTCTCCCACTCTTAGACTCAATCGGTGAGGGCCGAGTTGCTCGAATTCGGCCCGAGTCGGCATGCCGCTCGGTCGCAGTGCCCCGGCGTGCCTCTGCTGTCCTCGAGACGCCGCGTTGCATCTGTTTCCACAATCTTTCGCTGGACCTCATTCTTGGATACCGACCCGCGGAGTTCCCGGAAGCGCCGGGTTTCTCGTGCGATCCTGCGATGCCCACGCCGACTGCTTTGAAGCCCTTCCTATTGTTTGTAAGCCTGTTTCAGAGTTCTGATGTCAATCCTGCTCATCTTCAGCATGACGTCCATCACGCGCTGCGCTCTGGCACGATCCGGGTCGTTGAGCATCTCGCCCAGAACAGTCGGGACGATCTGCCAGGAGACGCCGAATCTGTCTTTCAACCAGCCGCATTGTGCCCTCGAGCCGCCCGCGGAGAGCTTCTCCCACAGCTCATCGACCTCGGTTCAGCGCGAAAACCGTGCAACTCACGAGCAGGATCTCGACATGATCACCAAACCCGCTATCAACATGACCGCCCCAGCGAGCAGGACTGAGGTGGGGGCGATTTCCTGTGCCCTCTTCATATGCATCCCAAGACTTGCGAGGGGCTGACTGAAAAGCACGCACAGAACTCCTACGACGAGGAGGATCGACCCGAGCAGTCGGGGCTCCATGCCTATCTCTCTATCACGTACCGTCGCCGGGGGAAGGTGAGGGCTCCTCCCCCGTCCGGCCCGCGCCGGCCGTGATGAAGTACTCCACAGATTCAGCGCGCGATGACAAGGGGCAAAGGCCCTACGGCGAGGTGAATCTTGCCGCCCACGACGGAAATCGTGGTCGACGTGAAGAACGCCGGATATCGCGCTGCATCCAGCTTGTTCTCCTGCGTTTGAAACGGCGCACTGAAGCGTGGCACCGCTTCCGTCACGGTGACTGGACCATCGGGCACTCCCTCCAGCGAAAGCGAGACGTTCCGGGGCCCCACGTCCGACCAGACGATCCACGTCGAGCCGGAGGTCCGCGGAAACCGAAACGCGAAAACGCCATCGGTTCCAGTGGGCAGGGCCGCCGATTGTTCCGGGATCATTCCGTTGAGCTTCTCGACCATCAACTTGAAGCTGTAGTACGCGAGCTTCCGGATGCCGTTCCCAGGGTCCGGGCACGGCGTTTCCTTGGCCGACGAGCAATCCCCGGATTTGGGGATACCGTTGTAAACGAGCCCATTATGACTGTAGGTGCCGTGGAGCTCTTCATCCTCCCGCACGTCGCCCCAAAGAATGAGGCGGACGCCTGAACCCAGGTGATATGCAAGTCGCTTCACCAGGTAGACGGCCTGGTCGGTTTCGCTCTGCAAAGCATGAAGTCGCTTGTTCTGCACAGCCAGGTCCTGACCGGAATGCGTGGCTCCAGCTTTCACCAGAATACACTTCCCCGGGTATCCTGCCGACTCGAGAAACCCTCGAAAGTAGTCGAGCCCCTTGTCCCTGGGGTTTGTCCCGTACTGGGCGCTGAGACCGAAGTTGTGAAAGTCAAAGCCGTCGAAGTTGCCGGAGGGGTCCTTCTCGCGGAGCATTGTCAGGGCGGGTTTGTAGAAAAGCTCGTATTCCTCATCCGGTGTGCCCCCGCCGGGACCGCCAAAGACGATCTTGGCTTGCGGATCCAAGTCGCGAAGAACTCTCGAGGTCCGCTCGACCAACGTCGCGTAGGCGGCGGCCGCTTTGGCGCCGCACTCGGCATTGAGCGACGACGCCGATCCGCAGTATGCCGGTACATAGAGACTGGCCTGTTCGTTATCGACACTCCAATACCGAACGCGCCATCCGGGGGTGAACCGATTGACGTACGGAACGAGCGCACGCAAGAACCGCTCGTACGCTTCAAACGATCGCGGACCTTCGGGGATGAACTTGCCCTCGCTCTTCTTGGCCTCTCCAACCTCGCGGCCGTCTTCGAACCGATACTTTGATTCGACGTTGATGACGAACCATGCTTTGCTCTTGAATTCGGCCCCATACTCGCGGAGCATCGGATCGAGGTAGGCGAACTCGTAGGCCTTGTCAGGCCTCTTGTCCTCCCCCCGCTCCAGCTTTCTTCGCTGAACGTGGTCGGAAATCCACGGCGCGCCGAGGTCGAGCAAATACCTGTCCGTCGCCTCCGCCGTGGAGGCGAAGGCGTTGTTGATCCCAAACGGCACTTCTTTGATGGTGCCGGACGTGGGTGGTGGATCGACGAAACCGTCCGCCACGTCGCCTTTGCGGCCGCCGCGCGCTCCCGCCACGCAGGCTACGACCGTCGCGCTCACGACAAGGGCAATGGCCCAGGTCCTCATGCTGCTATTCATTGTATCTGATTCGATTGGCCTGCAAGATCCGATCAGGCTTCCGGGCCCGCAGGTGCCTTACCCTCGACATCGGAGATGCGGACGGAGCGCGTGGTCAGTAGCTGAATCGTGAACGCTGTTAAGGCGATTGGTCGTTTGCGTAATCTGGGCCGACATCTGCGCTCGCCTCCGGACGACCAGGCTATCTCCCGCTGAGACGACTCTGGCGTCTCCGTGCCCTTGTCGAACCCTGGTCTTGACAAGGAGGTTGGTCGAGAATATATTCAAATAATATCGCGAATAGTAGATGAATGGTTGATCCCGAAACTCTGGAATGTGCCCGCGCTCGCGAGCGGTGAAGGAGATTTCGATGGCAGGAAAAACAGTGGTTATCCTTGGTGGAGGAGTCGGCGGCCTGATGACGGCCAACAGTCTTCGGACGCTCCTTCCGGATCGGCACCGGATCATGCTCGTCGAGAAGAATTCTCAGCACTCGCTTGCGGCTTCCCATTTGTGGGTGATGTCCGGGGATCGCGATCCTGCCGACATCACGCGGCCGATCGCGTCATTGGTGCGGCATGGGGTCGAGTTGATCACATCCGATGTTCACGGCATCGATGTTTCGCGAGCGGTCGTGGAGGTCGATTCCGGAAGCCTGAGCTACGATTTCCTCGTCGTGGCTCTGGGTGCCGAGATGGCTCCAGAGCTCGTCCCGGGTCTGCCCGCGGCGCACACCTTCTACACCCTCGATGGCGCCGTCCGGCTCCGCGATTCGCTCCGACAGTTCCCCGGAGGAACCGTCGCGGTAGTGGTCAGCTCGGTTCCTTACAAGTGTCCCGGCGCCCCGCACGAGGGTGCGATGCTCATCGCGGATACCTTTCGGCGTCGTGGAATGCGCGACAGGGTGGACATGCATCTGTTTACCCCCGAGCCTCAGCCCATGCCGGTCGCCGGCCCCGAGTTGGGCGATGCCGTTCGGAGCATGCTCGATTCGAGCGGCGTCGGCTTTCACCCGGGGCACAAACTCAAGGAGGTTATTTCGGAGAAGGGCGAACTGGTTTTTGAGGGCAAGGAGCCGGTCAAGTGTGACTTGCTTGTGGCGATCCCGCCTCACCGTGGCCCGACTCTTGCGCGCGAGTCCGGCCTTGCCAACGAAACCGGCTGGATTCCCGTCGATCCGGCGACACTCAGGACGAAGCACGACAACGTGTACGCCATTGGAGACGCAACCACGATCGCCATTCCGGGTCGGTGGAAACTGGATGTGCCTCTCAATCTGCCGAAGGCAGGCGTGTTTGCTCACTGCCAGGCCGATGTCGTCGCGCGCCGGATCGCGGCCGAGATCAACGGCTCTCCCGCGAGCGAGACGTTTGCCGGCGACGGCTATTGTGTGCTCGAGGCGGGGGGTCGGATGGCCGGCTTTGCCTTCGGAGATTTCCTGGCGACTCCCCAGCCGAAGGTCCAGATGCGGAACCTCGGGAGATCATGGCATGTTGGCAAGGTTCTCTTCGAGAAGTGGTGGCTGGCTCCGTACGGGCTGCGGCGCTCTCTCTTGCGCGCTGCTATCACCATGGGCGCCCGAGCTGTCGGGATACCCGTGCATCTGTGATGACGGTGCTTGAGCTGGACGATGCCGCGCATTAAAACTGGGAGAACGAAGTGACGGTACTCATCATCATCAACGATGCACCCTACGGCAGCGAAAAGGCTTACAACGCGCTGCGACTCGCAATGACGCTGCAGAAAGAGCAGTCCGAAAGCGAGGTCCGCATCTTCCTGATGGCGGACGCGGTTGGATGTGCCCTGCCCAGCCAGATCACGGCCCAGGGGTACTACAACATCGAGCGCATGCTCAAATCGGTCTTGAGCAAATCCGGGCAGGTGAAAGCCTGTGGCACTTGCGCTCAGGCGCGTGGGTTACCTTCGCGGCCGCTCATTGAAGGTGTCGCGATCAGCAACATGAGCGAGCTGACCGAGTGGGTGCTGACCTCCGACAAGGTTCTGAGCTTCTGAAAGGAAATCTCTCTCATGCCGGAAAACGCCAGATCTTTCAAATGCTCGATCTACGAACAGCTCGCGCGGATCGGCAAGGCCGTGTCGAGTCCCAAACGATTGGAGCTCCTCGATCTGTTGTGCCAAGGGGAACGCACCGTCGAGGTGCTCGCAAAGGAGGCGGCGTTATCGATTGCCACGACCTCCCACCACCTTCAGATCCTTCGCGCTGCACGTCTTGTCGGCGCTGAGAAGGAAGGGCTCTATGTCACCTACCGGCTGGCCGGCCAGAACGTCAGCGAGTTTGTTCTCACTCTGCGTGGGCTCGCGGAGAACCGGCTGGCCGAGATCAGTGAGATTACGCGGCGATTCCTCGCCAACAGAGAGGGGATGGAGCCGGTACGCCGGGAGACGCTCCTCGACCGGGTGCGTCGAGGGGCGGTCAGCGTGCTCGACGTACGGCCGGTCGAGGAGTATCGCGCGGGTCACCTGCCCGGGGCCATCTCGGTTCCGCTGAAGGAGTTGGAGCGGAGACTGGCGGAGATCCCGAAGCACAGACCGGTCGTCGCTTACTGCCGCGGCCCTTACTGTGTCCTCGCCATACGGGCGGTCGAGTTGCTGCGCCAGCACGGATATCGGGCCACGCGCCTGGAGGACGGCATTCCCGATTGGCGCGGTCACGGCCTGCCGGTAGAAACCGGGGAAGAATCAACCGAGGTCCGCCGAGCGCGGAGGCTGCAGTGAGACGAAGATTTTCGCTCGTCGCGTTCTCGGTCAAGCACCCCAGGCTCGTGATAGTGCTCGCTGGGATCGTCACCCTTGCTTTCGCGACCCAATTCGCAAAGCTCAAGACCGACACGAATCCCAAGAACATGCTCCCGGAGACATCCGACGTGCGCGTCTGGAACGACCAGATCGAGCAGATCTTCGGGCTTTACGAAGACATGATCGTCATCGGTGTCTCGAATGAAGCCGGCGTTCTCAATCCGCGCACACTCGAGAAGATCAAACGCATCACCGATGAGCTCATGCAGATCAAGGGCATTGCGGGCCGCGACGTCAGTAGCTTTCCCACGATCACGAATGTGACAGCGGAAGCCGGCTTCTTGAAGGTCGCGCCCTTGATGACGGACATCCCGAGCTCCTCCGGCGATCTCGAAGCGCTCCGCACGGTGCTTTTCGACAACCCTCTTTTCGTCGACAGGATCATTTCGCGGGACGGGAAGGTGGCGGCCATCTACGTGCCGCTCGAGAAGGGGGCCAACGGCAAGGAGATCGCCGATACGATTCGCCGAATTGTGGCTCGTGTCGGCGGGCCCGAGCAGTACTACGTCGCGGGCGATCCTGTCGCACGCGACACGTTCGGCGCCGAGATGTTCAAGATCATGGGGATCTTCTCTCCGATCGCCGGCATGATCATGTTCCTCGCGATCTATCTCATGTTCCGGAACATCCCGTTGGCCCTTTCGATGATGGCCGTGGCGATGATCAGCATCGTGTGGAGCATGGGGTTGGTGCTCGGGCTGGGGTTTCCGATTCACATCATGAGCTCGATGAGCCCAGTTTTTCTGATGGCCATCGCCACCGACAGCATCCACATCTTCAACGAATTCTACTTCCGTTACCGTGAATGCAGAGACAGACGGGCAGCGATCCTCGACACGATGGAGGCGGTGGGACGGCCGGTCCGCTACACGGCTCTCGCAACCGCCTCCGGCTTCGCCGTCCTGCTCTTCATGCACATCATACCGGTGCAGGTCTTTGGCGGGCTCGTCGCATTCGGAACGCTCGCGCTCCGGCTCCTGAGCTTCAGCTTCATACCGGCGATCCTGATGCTGGTCAACGAGGAAAGGATCTCGCGAGCCTCCGCCCGCGAGGATGCCGCCACGGGGCCGATGGGGATCCTCCTTCGGAAGCTCGGGTCCTTTGGGGCGTTTCGTCCGGGCCTGACCGTGGCCGGCGGCTTGCTGGTTCTCCTGGCCGGCGCGGCCGGTGCGACGCTCATCAGGATCAACAACAACATGGTTTCATGGTTCAAAGAGGGAAGCGCCGTTCGCGTCGCGGACACCGTAATGAACCGCGCGCTCGGAGGCACCTCGCTCGCCTATGTCATCGCTGACGCCGGAAGCGGGGACGAGCCCATCAAGGACCCGGCTGTCCTGCGGACGATCGAGGGATTGCAGCGGCGCCTCGAAGGGCTGCCGGTCGTGGGAAAGACCACGTCGGTCGTCGACATCGTGAAACGCATCAATCGCGCCCTCCACGACGACGACCCTAAATTCTCGATCATACCCGACAGCAAGACGGCTGTTGGCCAGTACCTGTTCCTCTTCGCCATGTCGGCAAAGCCCTCGGACCTAGACAATGTCATCAACCACGATTTCACGAAGGCCAACATCTGGGTACAGCTCAAGACCTGGGATGCTCAGGCGATGCGCGACGTGATCATGGCCATTGGCGATTACAAGCTCCAGCAGCGTACCTCCCTCGACATTCGTCCCGGCGGCGTGGCCTACTTCAACCTCGTGTGGAACGACGAGGTCCTCGGTGACATGGTGCGAGGTTTCGCAATATCACTGCTGGTGGTCTTTGCGATCCTGGCCTTGAGCTTCCGGTCGCTCAAGTGGGCGCTGGTTGGATACATGCCGCTGCTGTTCACCATCGCGATCATCTACGGAGTCGTCGGCCTCGTTGGGAAAGACTTTGACATGCCGATCTCGGTGCTGAGCTGCCTCTCGCTCGGGATGGCAGTGGATTTTGCCATCCATTTCATCGGGCGATTCAGGCGGCGGTGGGAGGAGCGTCCGAAGGGAGGAGCGCAACCAGGGGGCGGTGAGCTGGCTGATGCCCTGTTATGGACCTGCACCAGACCGGGCAAGGGCATCCTGCGCAACGCCGTGCTTTTCGCTTCGGCATTCGGTGTTATGCTGTTCGCGCCGCTCACTCCCTATGTCACAGTGGGCGCTTTCATCGTTAGCATGATGACGCTCAGCGCACTGACGACCATCCTGTTCGTACCGGCTCTCATCCGGCTGCTCCAGGGATGGCTGCTCAAAACCGCACGAGATGCCGGGAAGTAGGAAACGGAGGGAGATATGAAACGACTCATTGCATTGGTTGCCACATGGGGGCTCGCCGCCATTCTGCCGGCGGCGGCGCAGGAATCGCCGACCGCCGAGCAGATTGTCGAACGCTCGTTGAAGGCATTCTTCTACCAAGGTGACGATTTCAAGGCCAAGATAACGATGGAGCTCATCGACCAGGCCGGCCACAAGCGAAGCCGTGTGCTGACGATGCTCCGCAAGAACGCCGCCAGTGGATGGAACCAAAAGTACTTCATCTATTTCCACGAACCCGGTGACGTACGCGGGATCACGTTCATGGTCTGGAAGTATCCTGGCAAGGAAGACGACCGTTGGATCTTCGTGCCCGCGGTGGACCTCGTTCGCAGGATCGCGGCGAGCGATAAGCGATCCAGCTTCGTCGGCTCTGACTTCACCTACGAAGATGTCTCCGGGCGCGATCTCGATGCCGATACGCATAGCCTTCTGCGCTCTGAGCGGCTCGGCGAACGCGACTGCTACGTGATCCAGAGTGTGCCGAAGGAACCGCTCGAGTACGCGAAGAAGATCGCCTGGATTGCGCGTGACATATACCTGCCGATCAAGGAGGAGTACTACAGCACACAGGGGGAGCTCCTCAAGGTATTCTCGGCTGAAAGCATTGAGAATCTATCCAGCGCCAAGACAACATATCCGACGGTGCTGAAACGCACCATGAAGAACCTGAAGACGGGGCATCGGACCGAGGTGACCTTCGGCACGGCCTTGTACAACATTGGCCTGAAGGATGATGACTTCAGCGAGCGATACATGCGGAGCCCGGTGCGGTCCTGGATCGAGTAGGCGCCTTAGCGCTCGATCCTTACCAACATGTTGTCAGATCAAACGAGGCCGAAGCCGGGCATCCGCAGATTTCGCAGATTGCGCAGATTCACCCGTGAGCATTGACGGCCTCGCGATCCGTCCTCCGGAAAATCTGCGTAATCGGCGTAATCTGCGGATTTCCCTTCCGGGCTTCCTGCTGCCGCGCAGCGCGCCGCGTTAGGGGGGACATGAGACGAGAGGCATCTGTCCTCGCGGTCATGTTCGCCGCGACGGCGCTTGCTCTGCCAGGCCACGTCCGCGGCGGCGATGACGCGATCGACGTCGAGGCGCATGGATTCGTGCTCGCCGACCTCGCTGGCCGCGTCACGCCTGAGAAGCCTCCGGCCGGCAATCAGTCGGACTTTCTGCTCGGTGAGGAACGTTTGCGGCTCGACATTGCCGCCTGGCTGCGATCCACGAACGCGGCTGCCAAGGTGAAGCTTGACGCGGCTCACGACGCCGTGGCCGGCCGCTTCGATGTGGAGGTGCGCGAGGCCTACATCGACTGGGCCACGGGCAGCATCGACGTGCGCGCGGGCCGGCAGGTCACGACGTGGGGGGTCGGAGACCTGCTGTTCATCAACGACGTCTTTCCGAAGGATTGGGTCTCCTTCTTCGCCGGGAGACCGATGGAGTACCTCAAGGTCGGGGTCGATGGGGTGCGATTGAGGTACACCGGCAGACACGTGAACGGTGAGATCCTGGCGCTCCCCTTTTTCCAACCCGACAGGATGCCGACTCCTGATCGATTCTCCTTTTTCGATCCATTCTCATCGATTCCGTCACGCGCCGAGCGTTTTCCGGATTCCACATACGGAAACACCGAGCTCGCCGCGCGGCTCTACGGAAGGCTCGCCGGGATCGACGTCGCAGCGTACGCATACAAGGGGTATTGGAGGATGCCGGGCATGATGCCGAATGATCTGGTCGCGCCCACCGAGGTCACGTTTTTCTATCCTCGCCTGGCTGTCTTCGGCGTGAGCGGACAGGCAAACGGGTTCGGCGGAGTCGTGAGCGCAGAGGGCGGCTACTACAAGTCGCGTGACGACCCACGCGGCGATGACCCCACGGTTCCGAGCTCACAGCTCAGGCTCCTCGCCGGTTACCAGCGCCAAATCGGCGAATCACTCACGCTGGGATTTCAATACTATTACCAGCGCATGATAGATCACGACGCGTACGTCTCCGCTCTGCCGCCCGGCTTCCCGGCCGAGGGCATCTACCGCGACACGCTCACCCTGCGACTGGACCATTTCTTCAAACACCAGACACTCAAGCTGTCGACATTCTTCTTCTATAGCCCGGTCGATCGAGACTACCTGTTTCAACCCCAGGTTTCGTACAAGCTATCCGACGAGCTTTCGACGACCTTGGGTGCCAACATCTTTGGAGGGACAGAACAAACCACGTTCCTCGGCCAGTTCGACAAGAACGATAACGTGTACGTTTCGCTGCGCTTCGACTTCTGAGCATCCTGGTCATCGTCGGGAAGTTTCGCCGCCTCCTCGAACGCCCTCTCATCGCCCATCTCACGATTTCGTAACGCCAAGGCGTACGCAGGCTACTGCGGCCTGGTGCCGCGGAAGTCGAAATCGGGCAAGAGCGATCATCAGGGACTCCGGATCACCAAGGCCTCTCACAGGTTGCTCAAGAAGTATTAGTACCTGGCAGCAGAGATCGCACGGGGCAACGATCCGGAGCTCGAGGCCTATTGTGCCAACCACCGAGCCGCCGGATGGCACCACGAACGAATCCTGATTGCGATCGCACATGCCCTCGTTCGCCGCGTCTACGCTCTGCCGAAACGTCGCGAAGAGGCGAACCTCGATGGCAAGGTGGGGACCGTGCCTGTCCGGTACGATCTACGGTGAGCTTTGAACCAAGGCTACGACAGGCCGAAGGCAAGTGGTTTCATCACTATCGACAGAGTCACGGTGCAGCAGAGCGTATTGCCGAGTCGAGATCGACCCAGAGATCGTCGGCGTCCTCGATTCCAACGCTGAGTCGTAGAAGTGACGGTGGAAGGTGTCCCTGTCCTGCGATCGCAGCTCTTCGTTCCATAGTTGATTCCACTGCTCCGAGACTGGTGGCATGACGGATAAGCCTGACCTTTTGGCAGACACGATCAGCGAACTCAGCCCCTCCAAGGAGATCGAACGAAATGATGGTTCCGAAGCCTTTGAGCACGCGCTTGGCAGTAGCATGCGTGGGATGTAAGGGCAAGCCTGGATACCGGACACGAGTGACCAACGGGTGCATCTCAAGCCGCTCCGAAAGCATCGAGGCTGTTTGCTGGGCCCGTTGCAAGCGAAGCGCGAGAGTTCTCGCGCCGCGAACGGCGAGAAAGGCCTCGAGCGTTCCTGGTGCCGCGCGCATGTTCCGCTACATCCGATCGTTGGGCGGCGGCCGATCAAGCTACCGATTTCAGGTTCTCTCGGATGATTCGCGGGTGGCGGGCGGCGATTCTGAGCAGACCCACGGCGGCCCCGTCGGGCTTCCTTCTTCCCTGCTCCCAGTTCCGAAGAGTATGGACGCTAATCCCCATGGCCTGCGCGAACTGTGCCTGCGACAGTCCGACGAAACGCCGCAGGGCCGAAATGTCGCTGCCGGCTTCGATCTTGCCCTCGATCAACCGCTTGCGCACTTTCGCCGAAATGGCGCGGGCAAAATCCGCTTCTGTCAGTTCCGGAATCCGGGTCATCGCGATTCTCCTTTCATGTGCGCGCGGTACTGTTGCACCTCTCGCTTGGTGGCCCACCGCGCACTGATGATCCGAAACTCATCTGGCTCGCGTTCCGTGTAAACCACCAGCACCAGCCCCCTGGTGACGGGGCCGATGGCAATGAATCGGTCTTCGTCCTCCGAGTGGGTTTCATCGAAGAGCTCGAGGTAGTCGTTCCCAGGCGAGAACAGGGCACGCGCCTCCTCGAAGGAGAGGTCGTGGTGCTTCTCGTTCGCCTTGCTCTTGTCTGGGTCCCAGGTAAAACGCACACCACAGTATAAGCCAGTGGCTCAGTACGTCAATGGCCGACATCGGCGCCCGCAACAGCAGCCAGAATCCCAGCTGGCTTGCCCTGCCCAACACGCACATCAGCCGCGGCGATTCCTCGCCAACAGAGAGGGGATGGAGCCGGTGCGCCGGGAGACGCTGCTCGACCGGGTGCGTCGAGGCGCGGTCAGCGTGCTCGACGTGCGGCCGGTCGAGGAGTATCGCGCGGGTCACCTGCCCGGAGCCATCTCGGTTCCGCTGAAGGAGTTGGAGCGGAGAATTGCGGAGATCCCGAAGCACAGGCCTGTCGTCGCTTACTGCCGCGGCCCATACTGTGTCCTCGCCATACGGGCGGTCGAGTTGCTGCGCCAACACGGATACCGGGCGACGCGCCTGGAGGACGGCATTCCCGATTGGCGTGGTCACGGCCTGCCGGTAGAAACCGGGGAAACATCAACCGAGGTCCGCCGAGCGCGGAGGCTGCCGTGAGACGAGGCTTTTCGCTCGTCGGGTTCTCGATCAATCATCCCAGGCTCGTGATAGTGCTCGCTGGGATTGTCACCCTTGCTTTCGCGACCCAATTCGCAAAGCTCACAACCGACACAAACCCCAAGAACATGCTGCCGGAGACATCCGACGTGCGCGTCTGGAACGATCAGATCGAGAAGATCTTCGGGCTTTACGAAGACATGATCGTCATCGGTGTCTCGAATGTAGCCGGCGTTCTCAATCCGCGGACTCTCGGAAAGATCAAACGCATTACCGATGAGCTCATGCAGATCAAAGGCATTGCGGGACGCGACGTCAGTAGCTTTCCCACAATTACGAATGTGACGGCGGACGCCGGCCTCAGGCGGGACGTAGTAGCAAAGGCCGGCAGGTGCCGCCCAACATGTTTGATGGGGTGTGGCTTGCGAGTCAATACGAATACTCGTATAATCGGTCCTGATGAAGGCGGCGCGCTTCCTCGGTACGGCTCGCGCAGACTTGGCGGCCTTTCCCGAGTCGGCACGTCGCCGCGCGGGATACGAGTTGTTCATGGTGCAGGTTGGACGTGAGCCGTCAGATTTCAAGGCCATGCCGAGTGTCGGCCCGGGCACATACGAGATTCGGATACGAGATGAGGGAGGAGCGTTCCGGGTGGTTTACGTGGCCAGATTCGATCAGGCGGTCTACGTCCTGCATGCCTTTCAAAAGAAGACACGGAAGACCTCGCGAGCGGACATCGAGCTGGCGAGGGCGCGGTACAAAATGATTGGAGCTAAGCCATGAAAAAGAAGATGACCGCCAAGCGCATCACGGAGGGCAGCGGCAACGTATTCCTCGATCTCGGTTTTCCCCCCCACGAAGCGGCAGTCATGCTCCTGCGCTGCGAGCTGGCAGAGGCGCTGCGGAAGTGGATGGACCGCGAGGGTTGCACACAGGCACAGGCAGCCAGGCGTCTGGGAGTGGCGCAACCGCGTATTTCCGAAATCGTGCGCAACAAGGTGGATAAATTTTCTCTCGACTACCTGGTGCGACTGTGCTCAAAGGCGGGGGTATCGGTAAAAGTAAGGACGGCAGCTTAGCGGAGGACCGACCTCGGTGCTGATGGAGATTGCTCGGAAGGGATGACGCGATGCGGCTCGGAATCAAAGCGGTCTGAGGCGTGACATCGTTGGAGCGAGACTGGATGGTCTCGGTGTAGGTGTGCGGCCGTTCGCTGCGAGGATCCATCCACGTCGTTGGATGGCGCGGTCTGCAGCGTGCGAGCAGTCCTGGTCTGGGCGGCGCGATGCGATGCATGGGTGTGGAAGCCGGTTCGAGTGGAGAGGGGCACCGCGGCAGATCATGGGGGTCCTCGCTTTCTGGGGATCATGCCGACTTGGATCATCTCGCAGCGGAAGCGTGAGCAGATAAGCGGTAGGGGACGAGAGGATGCGAGTGGAGGCGAAGGCGATTGTGTCGAGCAATGGGCAGCAGCGGGCCTGCCGTGTGAGCACTGCTCTTTCACGATGGGTAGCAGATGCCGCGGTTTCGGATTCAGAAAGCCGTAGGTGCGGAGCTTCTGAAAGCCTCGAGGCAGGACGTGCTGGAGGAATCGCCGAATGAGCTCCTCGGCGGTGACCGTGGCCGTGCGGACGGTGTGCGTCTGAGAGTCGCGATAGCGGAAGGCGGGTACTACAAGTCGCGTGACGACCCACGCGGCGATGACCCCACGGTTCCGAGCTCGCAGCTCAGGCTCCTCGCCGGTTACCAACGCCAAATCGGCGAATCACTCACGCTCGGATTTCAATACTATTACCAGCGCATGATGGACCACGATCGGTACGTGTCCACTCTGCCACACGGCTTCCCGGCCGAGGGCAGCCACCGGGACACCCTCACCCTGCGACTGGACCGCTTCTTCAAACACCAGACACTCAAGCTATCGACATTCTTCTTTTATAGCCCGGTCGATCCAGACTACCTGTTTCAACCGCAGCTCTCCTACAAGCTGTCCGACGAGTTTTCGACGACCTTGGGCGCCAACATCTTTGGAGGGACAGACCAAACCACCTTCCTCGGCCAGTTCGACAAGAACGACAACGTGTACGTTTCGCTGCGCTTCGACTTCTGAGCCCAGTCGGGCGATCCCGACGATGCCGTGCATCGATGGTCACGGTCGTTCCAGCGAAGGAGACGCCGACTCCAGGCACGGCCTCCGTGCCGTACCGCCCGGCTCGCGCGCGCCTACACTGCGGTCGCTGAGAGGTGCGTCGCTTGTGGAACGGGGCGTCGTCACTGCGAATTGGCGATGACAAGCCGCCGCAGTAGAGTAGACTATGTAGATGGGGAGACTTTCCATGCGTGGAACGAAAGAAATCATTCACGAGGAAGCGGCTCTGCCTGTCGAGGAGCGGGCGTTGGTTGTTGACTCCCTGCTCCGGACGCTCAACTCACCCGACTCGGAGTTAGATGGAGAGTGGGTTGCGGTCGCCAAGCGCCGACTCATGGAGTTGCGGTCGGGTCGCGTGAAGCCAGTTCCGGGAAGCGAGGTGCTTGCCAAGGCCCGTCGACGTCTTGGGAAATGACGTTCACGTTTCATCCCGAGGCCGAAGCCGAGCTCTACGCGGCTATCGACCACTACGAGCAGTGCGAGGAAGGGCTTGGCGACGATTTCTCGATCGGGGTGTATTCTACTCTCCAGAATACTGTCAACCACCCCGAGGCTTGGCCGATTCTCGAGGAGGGCCTCCGTCGTGCCTCACGAACCGCTTTCCATACGGTGTCGTTTACAGCATCGAGCCAGATAACATTCTCGTGCTCGCGGTGATGCATCTTCACCGCCCTCCCGACTACTGGAAGCAAAGGCGTTGATGACGTTGTGCGAGACGTTGCCCTGAGGCCGGAGTTATACGTGGCGATCTACATCGAGGCCCGAACGTGCACGCTGGCCGGCCTCCTACCTCCCAAATCCGCGGCTAAGCCGCGGATTTGGGCAATTCAAAATTCAAAATTCAAAATTCAAAGACCGGAAACTGCCCGGTCAATCGCCGGGCGCGGCGTGCTCGGGGCGCATATGAGAGC
>JACPPM010000207.1 GCA_016191015.1 Acidobacteriota bacterium
GTGGTGCATCGGGTACGGGTACGGGACAAGGCTACGGCAAAGTCCCGGAAACCGCAGATTTCACAGATTGACTCGCAGATGTCGCCGATTGCTTCGCGCCGACCCGAGAGTGAGGAGCAAGTTGCTCGTGGGTTGAACGCTGGAAGAATCTGCGTAGTCTGCGCGGAAATCTGCGCCATCTGCGGTTTCGCACGGAAGGGCCTCGCCCGAGTCGGCGCCTCGACTTTGCCGCAGCCCTGCGCCGCGCGATCGCCGCGATTGAAAAGTCCGCGCAGATGTGTGAGACTCTCCCGGCTTTTTGCTGGAGGTTCAGAGTGAGGGCAGATCGGAGTGAGAAACCCGCTCATGAGAGCTCGCCGCCGCTTCGGGGCTTCAGGATTCTCGACCTGACGCGGCTGCTGCCCGGAGGCTACGCCACCCTCCTCTTGGCCGACCTCGGCGCCGAGATCATCAAGGTGGAGGAGCCAGGAATCGGAGACTACATCCGATATCTGCCTCCGACTGTCGACGGGGAGTCGATCTATTTCCATCTGATCAATCGCAACAAGAAGAGCGTCTCGCTGAACCTGAAAGACATGCGTGGCGTGCAGATTTTCAAGCGGCTGGCGGCGCACGCGGATGTGGTGATCGAGGGCTTCAGGCCCGGAGTCGTCGCGCGTCTCGGAGTCGGCTATCCCGACCTTGCAGCAGTGAACCCGGATCTCGTGTATTGTTCAGTTTCGGGCTATGGGCAAAGCGGCCCGCTTCGAGACCACCCCGGACATGATCTGAACTACCAGGCCCGTTCGGGCATCTTGTCGCTCATGCGGATCGGCGATTCGATTCCGATCCTGCCACCCGTTCAGGTCTCGGACCTGGCGGGGGCGATGTCCGCCGTCATCTCGATTATCGCCGCCCTTCTGGCACGCGAACGCGGAGCGGGCGGGCGCTCGATCGATGTGTCACTGCATGAGAGCGCGATGCACTGGACGATCTTCGCCCAGTGCGAGACACAGGCCGAAGGGCGCAGCCCGCGTCAAGGCGACTCGATCCTGACGGGGCGATTCGCCTTCTACGGTGTCTATCAGGCCGCCGACGGCAGGCTGCTCTCCCTGGCCCTTCCAGAACATCGCTTCTGGACGAATTTCTGCGAAGCCATTGGCCGGCTGGACTTCGTCGACCGCTTCATCGAGGAACCGTCACAGTCTTTGCGCGACGAGATAGCGGCGATCATCCGGACCCGGACGGCAGACGAGTGGCTGGAGTACTTCGCGGGGCGCGACGTCTGTTGCGACCCGGTGCTGGATCTGGACGAGCTCCGGAGCGATCCTCACAGCTTGCATCGCCGGGTGTTTGCGAATCTGCCCGCGGCAGAAAAGGCGCTGTGGTGCCAGCTCTTCCCCGCCCATATCAGCGGACTCAATCCGGAACCCTCTCGCGCACCTCACCTCGGGGAACACAACGACGCGCTGTTGGGCGATCTGTTCCAGCACAAAGATGAGCTTGAGGAGCTGAGGTCAGCCGGTGTGATCTAAGAGCTCAGATCGGGATCATGGATGGTGTCAGTCGCAGTTCAAAGTCCAAAGCCTCGCGACAGCGTTGGCTGCCGGTTCCCTTGAACTTTGAACCTGGTACTTTGAACTCCGATTTGTCACCGTCCGACAAACAGATCAACTCCGACGCAGCCTCTGTCCCGTTCCCGTCCACCGTGTTTGTGTCTAAGAAGTTGAGTGTTGACACGAAATGGCAACACGTTCGAGTGGGTGAGATCCTCCGAACCCCTCTCAGGAAAGCAGGAAGGGAGGAATGCAGGAACGGAGCAGTCATCTCCGGAGCTCATGGTGGCATCGAACAGACCCCTCCCTGCCTTCCTAACTTCCTGTTTTCCTGAGAGGTGCTCGGAAGGGTCTTGCAGCGAGCCTGGGTCTTGCCTGTTTGGTTGCGGCTCCGCCGCGTTGGGGCATCAGGGCTGCGGCAAAGTCGAGGCGCCGAGCTGGGGCGAGGCCGTTCCGTGCGAAACCGCAGATGACGCAGATTTCCATGCAGATTACGCAGATTCTTCCAGGATTCAACCGACGAGCAACTTGCTCCTCACCCTCGGGTCGGCGCGAACGAATCGGCGACATCTGCGAGTCAATCTGTGAAATCTGCGGTTTCCGGGACTTTGCCGTAGTCTTGAGGGCGGGCGCGCGCGGTGACCCATCGGCCGTGTCTCTGATAGAATCCCATTCTGGTTATGGGCAAGATTGAGCGACGGCGAACGCCGAGCGTGCGGGTCGGAGCGATTCAGGTCGGAAGCGATCACCCGGTGGTCGTGCAGTCGATGACGAACACCGATACTGCCGATGTGGAGGCCACGGTCGAACAGATACGGCTGCTCGCCGAAGCCGGGAGCGAGCTGGTTCGGGTGACGGTCAACAACGAGAAAGCCGCCGCGGCCGTGGAGGAGATCGTCGCGAGGCTGCATGATAGCGGGTGTGAAGTGCCGGTCATCGGGGATTTCCATTACAACGGCCATATCCTGCTGCGGGGATTTCCGGGCTGTGCGCACGCGCTGGCGAAGTACCGCATCAACCCGGGAAACGTGGGAGTAGGTCGCAGCCATGATGACAACTTCCGTCAAATGATCGATGTGGCCATTCAACACGGCAAGCCGGTGAGAATAGGGGTTAACGGCGGATCACTGGACCAGGCGCTCCTCGCGCAGATGATGGACGAGAACGCCCGGCGAGCCGATCCGCTGGATGCCGGAGAAGTATTGACGAACGCGATCGTGGCGAGTGCGATCGACTCGGGCGGGATGGCTGAAGAGTACGGGCTGCCCCATGAGAGGATTATCCTGAGCGCCAAAGTCTCGGACGTGCAGCAGTTGGTGCGGGTGTACCAGAAGATGTCCCGGGAGTGCGACTATCCGCTTCACCTCGGCCTGACCGAAGCGGGCATGGGGATGAAGGGAACGGTCTCGAGTACGGCAGCGCTTGCCATCCTTCTGGAGCGGGGCATCGGCGACACGATACGCGTGAGCCTGACGCCTGCACCCGGAGGTGACCGCCGCGAGGAAGTAAGGATTTGTCTCGCACTTCTGCAGAGCCTCGGGATGCGCAGTTTCTCACCTCAGGTCACCGCGTGTCCGGGTTGCGGCCGCACCACAAGCAGCTTCTTCCAGGCGATGGCGGAACAGATCCAGGACTACATCGAGCAGAATATGCGCCGCTGGAGACAGGAGCACCCGGGCGTCGAGATGCTCAAGGTGGCCGTCATGGGCTGCGTCGTGAACGGGCCAGGCGAGTCGAAGCACTCGGATATCGGGATCTCCTTGCCAGGCAGCGGCGAGGACCCGAAGGCGCCCGTGTATGTGGATGGGCAGCTCTTCAGAATTCTCAAAGGCCCCGGAATCGTGCGGGACTTTCTCACGATCATGGACGAATACGTCGCACGGCGTTACGGGACTGGGGTCACGAGCTCGTAGATCGAGACGGGCGCGTCATCGGAGGCGCAGATCGGGAGACGACAAATCATCCGCAGGACGCAGGAAACGCTCAGAGGTAGTCTCTCCAACCGGATGCCTCACCTCCGCCTGCGGCCGACACCTTGACACCTCTGCGTGTGGCCAATACGTTCTCAGGTGCCTATGCTCGTCGCAGGACAGCGCCTGCGACGAGAGGCCGCGTTGCCGCAGCCCGAAGACCGGAAGGGAAACCGCAGATTGCACCGATTACGCAGATTCCCCAGGGCGACGATCTCGCAGCCGTCAATACTCCGAGGTTGAATCTGTGAAATCTGCGGAATCTGTGGTTTCCCGGCTTTCGGCCTCGTTTGACCCGACAACATGTTGGTAAGAATGGTCCGCTAAGCGGCCTGGACACTATAGCCTGAATGGCTCGATTCTCTCAGGAGGCAGGGGATGGGCGCCGATGGTATACGGGTCGTTCAGGCCGCTGATCGAGAACGTGACGCGCTCCTGTGATGCGGGGGCCGTGAAGTGCGCGGCGATACCGGCGGCCAGCTCGATGTCCACGCTCAACGGCGTGCCCTGGAATACACCCGTCGGTCCCGGGATCGAATCCGGCTTGATCTGGGGGTAGGCGGACAGGAACCGTTCGATGTACTCGTTCTCACCCTGATCGCGGCCGAGGATGAGCTTGGTGCGATCGCTCAATCGCATGTGGCGTCCGATCTTGAGAAGCACGAAATCCTGGTGATGCAGCTCGGCGTGCGGGCGATGATCCAGGAGGTCTTTCAGGCGTCGCGCGAAGTTGTGGTCGGTGAGAAAACAGCATCCCCCTGCCGGTTGCGGGTAATCGTCGATTCCCCAAGCCTGCGCCAGCTCCATCTGTGTGGTGCGCCCCCGGCCGTGGACATCCAGCAGATCATTGCGTTTCACCCAGCCTTCTTTTTCGGGGATCGTGGGGGAGAGGAGCTTCGCTGATAGCGGCCGGATCAGAAGGCCCCCCAGCCCGCTCTGTCTTGCAATCAGCGCAAGAGTATTGCGGTGTTGAGTCATGGGGCGCTGTCCGAGCACTTCCCCGGTGAACACGAAGCTGCCGCCGACTTCCTCCATGTACTTCCTCGCTCTCGACAGCATGAAGATCCGGCAATCGATGCACGGATTCATCGCCGATCCGTATCCGTACTTCGGGTTGGTGACGACCGGAAGGTATTCGGCCGAGATGTCGATGATCTCGACAGGGAATCTGAGATCGGAGCCTGCGCGTAGAGCTTCGTTTCGGAGCTTCTTTGCGCGCCGTTTGCTGTCGGCCGGGCTGAAGTTCGCGATCAGTCGCTGGTGGTCGGTGAGGCAGAAGCCGGTCGAGAAGTTGACGCCGAGCACTTCGATGCCGAGTCGTTGCATGAGGCAGGCGGCGATGGTCGAGTCGAGACCACCGGAGATCATTCCGACAGCTTTGATGCCCATAAGGGATCTGAACATAAGGGCCGGAACGATGGAAGTCAAGGTCGGCGCAGCATTCGGGCACAGCTGGTGCAAAGCCGTAGATTCGCTCACGACCAAGGCTACGGCAAAGTCCCGGAAACCGCAGATTTCACAGATTGACTCGCAGATGTCGCCGATTGCTTCGCGCCGATCCGAGAGTGAGGAGCAATTTGCTCGTCGGTTGAAGGCTGGAAGAATCTGCGTAATCTGCGCGGAAATCTGCGCCATCTGCGGTTTCGCACGGAACGGCCTCGCCCGAGTCGGCGCCTCGACTTTGCCGCAGCCCTGGCTCACGACGGCGCCGTCTTGCCCGGCTACGCATAAACGCAATAGGATACGTCCCCGATGGGCGAGGGGGCGATGAATCGAAGAATACCGTTGATCACAATCCTCGTGACTGCCCTTTTGATCTCGGCGCTCCGGTCGATTCCAGACGACAGGCGGAGCTCACCGAACAGTACGGCGGTGCGAACGCCTGTGCCTGTCGTTGCCGAGGGATCGCTGACCAAGCGCCGGATCCTGATGATCGGGTTGGATGGATGCAGCTACGATCTGGTACGAACGTGGGCGGGCGAGGGCAAGCTTCCTCATCTAGCTTCGTTGATCGCGAACGGAGCCAGTGGACACCTCTCGACGATCGAGACACCACGCCTGCCTGGCGCTCGCTCCACGATCTCGTCGCCCGTGGTCTGGACGACAATGGCGACGGGAAAGCTCCCGGACAAGCACGGCATTTGGGATTTCGGGCAGCCGTTTCCCGAGGAGTTGTATGCCTGGATGGATCACGAAGCGGAGATCATCCTGCCAACCACCCTGCGGACCGACTTGGTCGTGCATGTGATCGCGAAGGCCGCGCCCGATTCAGGAGCGATCCGGGCCATGGTCAGCTTGAACGGCGTCGGATTGCCGTCGGTGTCCCTAACGGAGCAATCGGCGGACGCCATCATCCGGATCCCGGAAGGCGCCGTTTCTGAAGAGCGCAATCGCCTGGAGCTTCGGATCGATCGTGGCGAGGGGCGGGCCGTCGGATGCCGCCTAGTGCGGGTGGAGAGCGGTGATGGCCGCTTTGTCGGAGCCGTGGATCCCTGGCGGAGTGCAGACGCCTTCGCATCAGGGTGGCACCTGCCGGACACGACAGCCCGGCCACTGATCCAGACGGCCCACCGGCAGGTGAGGGCGTTTTGGGACATTCTCGGAGAGAGAGGGAGATCGGTCGCCCTTGTGGGTTGGTGGGGCACATGGCCGGCATACCCCATCAACGGCGTCATGCTCTCGTCTCACCTCGGCCTTCGTGGAAAGAAAACACTTACGACGCGCAGCGCCGATGAAGTTCTCCATAACACCCCGCATCTGACCTACCCCGAAGACTATCTCGAGCATATCCTCGACGGCGGGCTTGTTCCACAGGATCCGAAAGAAGAGTTGGCCAGGACGATCGTCGATTTGCGCGGGTGTCAGATCGAGGCGGGAAGCCTCAGTGCTGAGACGCTCGAGGATGTCTTCGCACAGGACACCTTCTACAGAAACCTCAGCGTCGATCTCCTCTCCGGCCGTGGCGACTACGATCTCCTGACCGTCTATTTCGAGGGCATGGATGTGGTCGGTCACAAATTCTATAACTTCCTTGCCGGGAGACGTTCCAAGGACAATTGGATCGCATGTCCGGACGCCGGGCGGCTCGAGAGGGTCGTCGAGAACTACTACCGCTATGTGGATCGGATGATCGGCGAGCTGACCGAGAAGGCGCGAGGCCGGTACGATACCACGATGATCATCACCGACCACGGCTTCGATGTGCATGGTCATGCCGACTCGGGGTGGGTGCTTCTCTCGGGCCCCGGAATCGAAAAGACACTCATCCGCCATGCCTCCGTTCGCGATGTCACGCCGACGATCCTCTACATGCTCGGACTCCCCGTCGCGGATGACATGGACGGCGAGCCCATGCTGGAGGCCTTCTCCAACGGGCACCGAGACGCAGTCGCGAGGATCCCCACTTACGAGTCGCGCCCGATTCTCATCGCGCCCGAGGCGTCGGAAGCCGAGAAGGAGCTGGAAGAGAGATTCAGATCCTTGGGGTATATCGAATGACATTGACCTGCAAGTCATCGGGGCCGCAGGCGTGAGCAGGCTGCTCGGGGCGATCGCAGCCGGGTTCGTTGTGGTGGGACTGGGTGTGCTGGTCTTCGTGCGCAACGGCACCCGCGCCGCTGAGTCAAGGGACGTGATTCTGGAGTACATGCCGACAGACGTGACGACAGTGGCTTGCCTGAGGCCTCAGCCTGTGCTCGCGAGCCCTCTGGCAATGGAAGTCCTCGGCCTCACCGCAGCACAACAGGGCGGCGTGCCGTGGGATCCGCTCGCCGGCCTCCGGTCTGTTTGTGCTCTGGCGCCATCCGCCCGGATCGAATGGGTCTGCGCGGGAGCGGCGATGACCGAGCTTCGATACGCATTCGTCGCAGGAGGTTTCACTGGGATTGACGAGGGGATTGCCGGGCAGCGCGGGATGGTGGCGTCGCGGGTCGATGGGTACCGTGTCTTCTCGCGAACCGAGATCGCGGTTGTGGAGCTGGCGCCGGGGCTGATCGGCGTCACGAGGAGCCTGCCGGTTCTCGAGCGTCTGCTGAGGACTGCGAAGGGCGCGAGCCCGGCAATCGATCAGAATCAACGGATGCAATCGCTCTTGACGACATTGGATACGGCCCACTCGGCCTGGGGGGGTGGAGTGATGACCGAGTCCGCGATTTCCGCCGACATGGCGAAGAATCCGATCGTCGCCGGGTTCGCAGGCGTGCGATCGTTTTCCTTCGTCGCCGATTGCGACAGCGCGATCCGGGTGACGATCACCTGCCAGGGTATTGATGACGCATCGGCGGCGATGGCCGGCGCGAGCATCAGCCAAATCCTCGGATTGGCGAGGCTTCTCGGGGCGGATCAACCGGATCTGATGGGCCTGCTTGAGGGGATCAGGGTGGAGCGTGTCCGCAGTACGGTGAACCTGCAGATGAGCTTGCCGGCGGGTCGTGTGGTCGCGTTTCTCAAGAAACATCCCCTCAAGGACGAGTGGCCCGTCATCAGCAAGTCCATCATGCCGTGAGAGGCGACCGCGTTGGAACCACGAATCCGGCGATCACGATCACGCACAGCAGAAGAACCGCCGCGGCCGCGGCGTAGTGGGGGAGCAACGGGTAGCTGAGCTCGACCACGTGGCCGCCAGCAGACACTTCGACTGCGCGGAAAGCTCCGTCCGCCAGGAAGACCCTCGCCGGCTTCCCATCAACCTCGGCTCGCCAGTTGCGGTCGAATGTGTCCGAACAGACCAGATACGCGGGCCGCTTCGCCTTGGTCCGGACGGTCAGTTGGACGGGCGAATCCACCAGGATTTCGATCTCATCCGACATCTCCGTCGACGTTCCGTGCTGGAACATCGGTGTTCCGTCGATGAGTAGCTCCCGCCGTGGGTCG
The DNA here is from genome assembly GCA_016191015.1 of Acidobacteriota bacterium. Classification (GTDB taxonomy): domain Bacteria; phylum Acidobacteriota; class CAIWXX01; order CAIWXX01; family CAIWXX01; genus JACPPM01. The sequence goes on from JACPPM010000207.1 coordinate 8,378, forward strand.
AACGCGGAGCTCAGCCTTGTGACGTGTGCGCTTGCGGGGAGCGATGCGGCGTCTCCGAGGAAGAGGAACACCCGGCTGAGTGATGTGAGGTTTTCGTAGAGGTAGGCGCGGGCCTCGCCGGGGAGTGAAATGACCTGGTGGAGAGCAATGCCGGTCGAGATCAGCGGTTCGGGACTCAGGAACCACCTCACGGCTGCCATGTCGAGAATCGGTTTGGCATCGGCGAAGGAGCGCCCGCGGAGCGCGTCGACGACCGCCTGAGTGGCCGGGGAGAAGGAACGGTCGATAGACGGATCGAAGGCGTAACGGACCCCCGAATCGGCTGCGGAGAGGGCGTAGAGCTGCGCGCGTCCGCCTGCGCTCAGGTACTCGCTGTACGACCGATACTGTGACGGCTGCAAGCCCGGCTTGCCGGCGAAGGGGGCCAGCACCATGAGACGGTCCCGCGGGGAGGCGAGGGTGGAGGCCAGTGACTGGGGAGCGTGGAAATCAGTGGAGACCGTGGGGTTGAGAGAGAAGTTGGCCGCGAAGAGGTCGGCGATCAGAATTGCGAAAAACGGAGTCTGTCGACCCCTCGAGAGGAGGAACAGCGACGCCGTCGTTCCGATGAGCACCCCAACGGACATCACGACCCGAATGCGGATCGCGTGCGAAACAGAGGCCGGGTCGCCGGAGCTTCCCAGAGACGTGAGCAGTCCCGAAAGGTTTTCGGGAGAATACGCCATCCAGCTCCCGAAAAGGAGGAGGGCGATCGCTGCGGCGACGATGGGTATCGACCGTCCGAGGCGGCGTGACTCGTTGAGCCGATCATACCCCTCAGCGGCCCACAATGCCGAAAGAAACACAGGAAAGAAGACGAACTTGATCGGATAGCGGAGCATCGATGCCAGTGGAACATAGGTCCAGAACCAACGGAAAAGCGGAGTGACGGCGCCCAGGGCCAGGACGATGGCGCAGAGGGTGACCAGGAGTCCGATCCATGGCCGAGGCCTCGCCGATATCCGCCTGGCCGCCAGGAGCAGGCACGGCGCTCCGATATATATCGATAGTAGGTACGGAAAGCGTGCGTCCGTCAGGTAAGCTCCGAGCGCCCGCCACGGGAAGTACTCGTGCACGGAGCCGAACATGTTCGCGATGAGCGTTTCCGGCATCAGGCGTGGGACCAGGGGCCACGACGTCGCCATGTCGAGCGACAGTCCCGATACACGTCCGGATTCCGCTAGGAAGACCGCTCGCGGGTAGATGGCGATGACGAGGAGTCCCAGCGCCAGCCATCGGGGGTCCCTGACCAGGGCACGCAAGTGGAGCCGGTCGGGAGCCAGGAGACGCCACTGTCCGGTCGTGAGGAGAAGAGCAATCGCAGCGGTCGCCAGAATCGTCACCGGTTCGCCCGCGAGGACCATGAGAGACACGGATCCCACGAGTGCCCAACGGCGGCGGGGCGCCGATTCGCGCAGGTTTCTCAGAAACTCCGCGAGTACCCACGGCTGCCAGGTCATCGTGAACAAGGTCGGCATGAAACTGCCCTGGGAAAGAAAGTAGCCGCCGAATGCGTAGATCGTCGCCCCTGTGACGGCTGCCGCGGCCGATCGCCCGAGAACTCTACATAAGTAGTAAAGCCCGAGCGAGGCCAGCAGGAAATGTGTCGCGAAGAGCAGAGAGTATGTTCGGCTGAAGTCGCCGAAGAACAGGAGGACATTCGGAGGATACAAGAGGGTCCAGTTGGGATTCGCAAGAAACGGCTGCCCCGTCATCGACGACGGATTCCAGGCGGGAATGACGCCCGCCCGCACCATCTGCACAGCCATGTGTTTCAGGGGATAGTACTCCTGGTAGTGATCACGAAAGAAGAACACCTCGCCGAAAAAACAGACGCGGAAGAAGAAGAGGAGGAATGTCGCGGTGATGAAGATGATCGGCCAGTAGCGGACCGGGGGCAGGCGAATTGCCGTCACCGCGCCATTATACTAGGATGTTTGCCGCTAGGGAGGAGACATGGCGGATGGGTTCGTGGAATTCTTCGAGAGCTTTCCGGATCGGATCACGCCGGAAAGGCTCGGGACATGGCAGGCGTCGGTCGTTCTTGACATCACCGGCGAGGGCGGGGGCAGATGGCTGGTCAGGATTGCCGACGGCAAGATGATCGTTACCAGCGGGAATGAGGTTCCCGTGGACACGACCATCAGCGTCAGCGCCGCTGACTTCCAGCAGATCATTGCTGCCAGAATGAACCCACAGCTCGCCTTCATGACCGGAAAGCTCAAAGTGAAAGGCGCGATGGGCAACGCTCTGAAGCTCAGTAGCCTCCTCTCCAGCAAGTAGGTGCTGAGTGCTGGGTGCTGGCCGGATCTGCAGGGCCGACGGTACCCAGCACCCAGCACTCAGCACCGGGGTGATCCATCCTACTGCTGCCCGGCGCGATGAGAGTCCCGGTCACGCATTCCCGCGGACACCACACTAGAACCCCTTGATTGGCATGCCGATCGATCCGGGCTCCGCGAAGAAGTTGCCTTGGGCGAGTTTGACACCCAGCCGCTTCAGGACCTCGGATTCCTCGGCGGTTTCGACGCCTTCGGCGATGATGGGGGCTCCGAGCTTGTCGGAGATGGTGAGGAGGACCTTGAGCAGGTCCTGTTTGATCAGGCTCCGGTCGATATCGTGAACGAGCGACATGTCAAACTTCAGGAACTCAGGTTCGAGCTCGGCGATGGACTGGAGGGACGAGTAGCCGCTACCCATGTCATCGATGGCGATCGAGAAGCGGTGGGCGCGCAGCTCGCTGACGATCTTGCGAAACACCTCCCACTCCTCGATCTTCACGCGCTCCGTGATTTCAAAAACGATCCTGCTAAACTCGATCCCTCTGTCTTCGATCAATTTCACGAAGCTTTCGTCGATGAAGCCCGGATCGGTGATGGCCCGGGCCGACGTGTTGAGGAAGAGACGCGTTGATCCATTCGCGCTTGCGGCCATCACGGCGCACTCGCGGCAGACGCGGTCCAGATCCAGGCCCAAGTTCGTCTTGTCGGCGAAACCGAAGAGGGATTCAGAGTCCTTGAAGTGACCGCTTCCGGGGCCTCGCGTCAGAGCTTCGTAGCCCAGGATTCCACCGTCTTCGAGATACACGATCGGCTGGAAGAGGGTTCGGACGCTGCGGTCCTTGATGATCTTCCGCAGGACCGCCTTCATTGCGGATTCCTCGACCTCCACTTTTCGTTCGAAGTGCTGCCGCGCCTCACCGATGGCACGGTACAGCATTCGTTCGAGGCGCTGCATGGGGTCGGCCTGGATGAAGGCGTGACCGGTTGCCAGGTGCAGTCTGCGACCGGCGCTCTCGCCGGGGAATCGCGAGACCTCGTAGGCGAGGACGCTGGTGAATTCGTCGGCGAGCCGCTCCATCTCGGAGCGCAGGGACAGAGGCTTGGCGCGCCGGTCGGGCGGGTACACGGCGACCACAAACTCGTCGCCCCGGACATTGAGGAGGGCCATGGCGGTGTCGGGAGGGAGGAGAGCCTGTTTCACCTTTTTCAGCGCCTCGGTGAACTCCCTGATCATGGCATCATAGACCTGCCATCCCCAGATCTCTTCGATGTGGTTTTCGCGGCTCAGATCCACGTAGACGAGCAGGAGAGCTCCGCGCTCCTCCACCGCACGCCGCACGTCGTCGAAGATGGCCGGGAGAGTGGGCAGCCCCGTCCCGTGGTCAAAGAGCTGACTGCGGTACTGGAGCCACTGCGTGCGGATGTGAAAGTAGTCCGCGGGTCTGTCTTCCGGCGCCCTGCTGGGCGGGTCATGCAGCATATTAGTCATACCTGTCGGCGATGGGGCCCGTCATGCGGGCTGCTGCTGGCCGATGATGTGTTCGATCTTTTTCAGCAGCTCGCGCGGGGAGAACGGCTTGCAGATATAGTCGACGGCGCCTTCCTGCAGCCCGCGGACCTTGTCCTTCGCCTCTGTCCTGGCGGACAACATCGCGACCGGGATTCTCGCGGTTTCCTCATCGAGTTTCAATAGCTTCAGTACCTCCCAGCCGTCCATCCTGGGCATCATGATGTCGAGGAAAATGAGGTTTGGTTTCTCGAGCTGAGCTTTGATCAGAGCTTCTTCTCCCGAGCTGGCCACCACCACCTCATAGTTTTTCTGCTTGAGGAATATGGTGAAGAAATCGAGGATGTCTTTCTCGTCATCCACCACCATGATCTTCTTTCCATTCATCGGGTTGTGCCTCACTAGGTCGCCGGGATGTGCTTCAGTTGGGCCTTCATATCCTGCTCTCGCTCCGCCGGGAGTGTAAAGGAGAATTGGCTGCCGACGCCCTCCTTGGAGGCCACGCTGATCAGGATGGCATGCGCGTCCAGGAGCTGCTTGACGATGGCGAGGCCGAGTCCGAGGCCCCCGTACTTTCGCGTTGAAGTCCCGTCAACTTGGTGGAAGTGATCGAAGATATGCGGGAGCTCTTTTTCCGGGATACCTACCCCGTTGTCACGGATCGAGACCGTGACTCCTTCCGCACCGTCCCGTGCCGAGACCTCGATCTTTCCCCCCGGCGGCGTGAACTTGACGGAATTGGTCACGAGGTTCTCGATGACCTGTGCGATCTTCTCTTCGTCGGCACGGACCAGTGGCAGATCCTCGGCGACATCGAGGTCGACATAGATCTGCCGCATCTCGAACTCCTCTCTCAGGTTGTTCAGAATGAGCCTCGCCAACAGTAGTATGTCGAATGTTCGCATGTCAAGGTTGATCTTGCCGGACTGGAGCCTGGAGAACTCGAGCAGCTGTCCGATGGTCGAAGAGAGCCGGTTGAGGCTTCTCTCCATGACGCGCAGCCCCTTCTCCTGTTCGGTGCTGATGACGCCGAGCAGGCCGTCGGCCATCGACTCGGTGTAGCCGCGGATCGTCGTCAACGGCGTCCTCAGCTCGTGCGACACATTCGCGAGGATGTCGCTCTTGAGGCGGTCCAGCTGCTTCAGCTCCTCGTTGGCGCGGATGAGTTTTTGGCGTGACTCCTCGAGCTCCCCAATGTTCCTCGCGAGATCGGTGCTCATCCTGTTGAAGCTTTTCGCCAGCCCTTCGACCTCATCCCGTGTCGAGATGAAAATGGTCCGGCCGTAATTTCCGCGGGCGATATCCTGGCTCATCCCCGACAGCTCGACCAGTGGCTTCGTGATCTTGGAGGAGAGGTAGTAGGCGAGGAGCACCGCGGCGATGATCGCGGCGAGAGAGTACAGTGCGGCCTGCAGAATGAGTGAATTGATCTTGCTTTGCAGGCTCGCGTACGAGAAGAGGTACTTCACCGAGTACTTGTGGTGCCCCCACTCCTCGACATAGGGGGCGACGATTTCGAGCATCTCGGCACCATCGGAAGCTGTGACGACACGTTTGGACGAATCGAGGCTTCGCACTCGCTTGAGGACCTCTGAGTCCTCGACCGCGCGCCGCTGTTCTCGCCGGAAACTCTCGAACCCCTCATTGAGCTCGTACGAGTCGAAAAGCTGCCAGCCATTAACGTCGATGATCGAGACATGGAGGAGGTCGGGGTTCATCTTCATGAGGTCCAGCATGATCTCCCGGAACTTGTAGTAACCGGAATTGTAGTAGATTTCGTAAGCTTCGCAGATCGGCTTTCGCGCCAACAAGGCATACGACTGAGAGCTGATGTCGATGTCCCGCCTCAGCTCGCCCCGCTGCAGAGTCACCTGCACGCTCATGGAGAGAATCAGAAAGAACGTGACCAGGGCGCTGAAAGCCACGGCATACTTGGCCTTGATGCTTCTCGGCGCTGAGAAACGAAGATTGGCCATCGGATTCTGCTGAAACTCCTCGACTAGTCTAGCACAGGCGTTCCTGTTTGTTCCCCGGACGGACGGATCTCGAAGAGCTCAATGCGGCCGTCCGCGCGCGGGGAAAAATCGAGCCGCTTCGAGACCCCGTACGTCTGATGCTCGATGACGATCGGCACCCATGCGAACTGGCGTCCAACAATCTCCGCCGCCACGCCCAGCAGCTCCAACCGCTCACGCTGGTCCGTCTTCCCCGACAACGCCATGAGTACCGCATTCAGCTCATCGTCTTTGTAATGGCCTGCGTTCCCCAGCCACATCTCGTCCGGTGACGTGGGTACGTGGAAGCAGAAGTCGAGGATGTCCTGGCCGTCACCCGTATCGCACGTCCATCCGATCAGGTACATCGATGAACCATAGGATTCCAGCAGCTTGATGAGGCCGTCTCCCGCGTGCGTCACAACCTCAACCTGGACGCCGGCTTCCCCAAGCTGTCGAGCAATCTGCTGTCCCATCACCGTGCGGTTCTCCCCGACATCCAACCGGGTCTTGAACCCGGCGGGATACCCGGCCTCTGCGAGAAGCTCCCGCGCATGGAGGAGATCGCGAGCGGGTGCGTGGAGGCGCGGCGCATATCCGAAAATATCAGGCGGAAAAATCTGCCACGCTTCACTGCCGAATCCGTGCAACGTCTCCTCGATGATCGAATGGCGGTCGACTGACAGGGCAACCGCCTGGCGCACCCGTTCGTCGAGGAACGGGTTCCTGCCCGGGACTCCCGGCGTGACCCCCCGGCCGACGTCAAATGCGACATACGCAACGCCGATCCCACGACGCACCATCAGGGCGTAATCCCTGGAATTGCGTACCTCGCTCAGGCGGTCGAGGGGCAGCTCAACGGCGATGTCCGCCCTGCCGCCAAGCATCATCTCGAGCCTGGTGGCCGCGCTGCCCGCAAACTGAATCCTCACGTCGGCGAACGCGGGGATTCCACGCCAGTAGCCGCCAAAGGACTCGAGCCGCATGCTAGACCCCGGCTTCCATTCCACCAGCTGATAGGGGCCGGTTCCAGCCGCAGATCCGTTCTGCCCGGTGCTGAGGATCCTGAGAAAAAGAAGGCTGCTCGGCACATTGTGCGGAGTATCCGTCGACAGCTCGATCGTGTAGGGATCCACGACGGTCACGTTCTTGATGTGCCAGATCTGCTTCACGAAGTCTGAATGTGGATTCGCCCTGACTGCTTCGATGCTGGTCCGCACGTCCTCGGCCGTCAGCTCTCCGCCTCCGTGAAATCGAACTCCGTGCCTCAGATGGAACCTCCACACGAGCCTGCTCGGATTTTCCCAGCTCTCCGCCAGGCACGGCACCATCCTCATGTCGGAATCGAGCGTGACCAGCGGTTCATAGACGTTGGCCAGCACCGACTCTGTGAACACCTCGAACTTCGTGTTCGGCTGATCCGTCATCAACACGTTCGGGATCACGACCGTCATGGCGAGCCTGCGGGAATCGCTGGTGGCGCTGCATCCGACGGCCAACGACCCCGCGACGAGCAGGGGGAGGCCGGTCTTACGAACGCGGGCGAGCATCAAACCCAAGGATGTGGTCATCCAGCCTCGGCGTGTACGAGATCGCGTTCGAGACTCCATAGACGTCCTCCCAGATGTAGAGCGGCACCCAAGGGAGGTCTCGCATGACGAGGATCATCGCGTCCTGCAAGAGTTTCAGCCGCTCCTTCGAATCGAACGTGCTCAGAGACTCCTCCACCAGTCGGTCCACCTCCTTGTTCGAGTAGCCGGTCCCGTTGTTGACGCCGAGCAATCGCTGCGGCTCAAACGTATGGAGCGCGTACTCGAACACCTCGCTTGCGTCGCCGCTGCTGCAAGCCCATCCGAGGAAGTACATGCTGGTGTCGTTCTGGCTGGCCGGATCGCCGGTTCTGCTGTAAATCTTCTTGAAGAAATCCTCCTTGGGGACCAGATTCAGAGTCGCGCGGACACCAAAGCGCGCAAGGTCCTTTTGGAGAAACTCGCCGACAGCCTTCCTGCTCGGCATCATGTCCAGTGTTACCCCAAAGCCGCCCGCGAATCCAGCCTCAGTCAGAAGCTCCCGCGCCCTTTCGCGGTCCGTTGCCGGCCGCTTGATCGTGCTGCTGTAACCGAAGATGTTGGGCGAGACAAGCTGAGATGCCTGGTAGGCGTGTCCATCGAAGACAGCATCGATCAGCCCGGCCGTGTCGATGCCATAAAGGAACGCCTGGCGGACCCGCACGTCACGGAAAGGGTTTTCCGGTTGATCCACATACGGGGTCTTCATCCGGCCGCAGTCGAAGGCCAGGTAGAAAACGTGGAGCGCCGGCTGGAAGTAGGCGCGGTAGTTGACTGGAGGATCTCTTCTGACCGGTATCATCCACGCGATGTCCGCCTGACCGGCTTCGAGCATCTCGACTCGCCTGTCCGGGGACGGCACAGGCATGAATACCATTTCGTCGAATCCGGGTCGTCCACGCCAGTAGTCATCGAAGGCGCGCAGCTTGATGTATTCCCCCGGCTTTCGCTCGACGAACTTGAACGGACCCGTTCCAACAGGCTTCTCCACGAAGGCCTGTGCGCCCTGCTCCCGAACATACCGCGCGGGTATGATCGAGATCGCTCCGAGATTGGCAACAACGCCGTACGGCTTGCTGAGCTTGATGTCGACTGTGTAGTCATCGACGACGTCGACCCGGTCCACGGCGTTGATGAGGTTCACAAACCCCGACTCCGGCCAATTGAGCACTCGCTCGTAAGAGAACTTCACGTCGACCGACCTCATCTCCTCGCCATTGTGAAACATGACACCACGGCGCAGATGGACCCGCCATGTCAGGTCATCAGGCGTCTCCCAGTGCGACGCCAGCCCAGGGATTACCTTCAGATTCGAATCCTGCATCACCAGCGTCTCGAAGACGTTCTCGATCACGGACAAAGTCGTTGTCTCGTACAGTCTATGCGGGTCCATGCTGTAGATGTCGGAGTCCAGCGCCACGCGCAATGTGTGCTTCGACGACGCCTCCTGCGACGGGATCGATGTCCGCCCGCACCCTCCTGAGAAGAGGCAGGCGGCCATCGGCAGGAACAGCCCCACCGCCAGCCTCGCAGTCTGTCCCGCTGCCCCGAACCACATGCAGGTCACACCCCATCCGCCGTGCCGCAGTAGACTCACCGCCCGGCGTTCGATCTCTGGACTACCTTCCCAATTATCCGATTACGTTGACTATACCACCGGCAAGATGGTGGGACAAGACCAGGTCTCTGCCACGAAAGCAGCGGCGTAACCGCGGCTTTCGATCCGCGCTCATCCTATCTCGCAGCCCCGAAGCACTGCCCACAGGATGCAGCACTGGCCGGTTATGTATGTCAGCCAGACGACCTCGGAAACATAGGGCCAGTTCCTCTTTCGGAAAATGTGATTGCCGAGGAGCAGGTCGGAGATGAGAAAGAGGAGTGCCCCTGCCGCGAGAAGGCGGAACCGATGCTGCGAGAAGGCGACCGCAGTCGCGACCGCAACCATGCTTGCCACAAGGACCGTATAGAGCGCCGCTCCGACCGAGAGCGTGCGAGGTGCGTTGGGATTCCGGACGCACGCTCCCCAGAGCATGAATCCGAGGATGGCCCAGGCCAGGAGCGACCCGAGGAGCATCGGCCGATCGATGTCACCGGCCAGCCGCCACACTCCGAGATAAGCGGTGATGTAGAGGGCATGGACGAGGCCGAATGCGACGATTCCGCCGATCAGGCGATTTGGCACCTGGATCATCCCGGCCATAATCAGATCAGCGATGAACGAGATGCTCATACCGGTTGCGAGCAGGACGACAGCAAGGGAGAGGGGCGTGCCGCGTGCGGAGAAGATCCAAAAGAGCCACGAAATCACAGCTAGCTGCGCCGATGTGCTGCGTTGAAGCCACGGGATGGCCCGGCTGGTCCGGTCGGCGCTTGTCTTGCCGAACACGATGGCCGCGATATTCGAAAGTGCGAAGATTGCCGTGAGGGCCTGGAGCAGGCGGACTACTCCGAATCCCAGAATCGAATCGTCCGATATCATCATGATGGGCTGATTATGCATGAACGGCCGAGTGCACGCCATCGGAGCTCGAGGCAATCTGCCGCGGCTCGCTTTCCAGGATTTCCGAGACATATAATTGTCATGGAATCATTCTGCGGAGGACAAGATGAATGATATCGATTTGAAGGGCAAGAAGGTCCTGATGGTTATCGCCCCCGAGCAGTTTCGGGATGAGGAGCTGTTCGACCCGAAGTCCGTGCTGGAAGGGTATGGCGCGGCGGTCACCGTGGCGTGCAAACGACACGGCAGTGCCGTGGGCATGCTCGGCAAGAGCTACACCCCGGAGAAGCTCCTGGGAGAAGTCAGCGGGCGCGAATACGATTCAGTGCTGGTCGTGGGCGGAATGGGCTCTCCCGAGCATCTGTGGCAGGATGAGGCGCTGCACAAGATTCTGCAGGACGCCGCTCGGGCGAACCGAATCGTCGGCGGGATCTGTCTGTCGGGGGCGGTCCTGGCAAAAGCCGGCGTGCTCGAGGGCAAGGATGCCACAGTGTACAAGACGACCGAGTCGGTGGCTGAGCTCCGACGCGGGGGCGCCCGCCTTGTCGACAAGGACGTGGTGGTCTCAGGCAAGACAGTAACAGCCAACGGGCCGGCGGCGGCGAAGGAGTTCGGTGAGGAGGTGGCCAAGCTGCTTCACGGATAGAGTTCCAAGTTCAAAGTTCAAAGTTCAAAGCTGCGAAGCCGGACCGTCCGGCGACCGATGGGACCTCCTTGACGCCGCACCGATCGGATATGCGTGGCCAGAGCCCACGTAACTCTCTCAAGCCGACATTGGTGCTTCTTGAACTTTGAACTTTGAACTTGGAACTTCAGCATGCCTTGAGGCCGGCTTCCATGATCGCGAGTCCCTCTTCCAGCTCATCGTCGGCGATGGCCAGCGGCATGAGAGTTCTGATCACGTTGCCGTAGGTCCCGGCCGTGATCGTGATCAAGCCGTGCTCATAGCAGAAGCGCGTGAAGGCACCCGCTGCGTGCTTCGCAGGTTTCTTCGATTGTCTGTCTTCGACGAGCTCGAGCGCCGCCATAGGGCCGACCCCGCGGGCGTCACCGACGATGTTGTACTTGTCCTTGAAGATGGCGAAACGAGCGCGGACGACCTGACCGATGCGCCGGCCGCGTTCCAGCATCCCGCCCTCGAGGGCGTCGAGAACCGCGAGAGCCGCGGCGCAGGCCACGGGGTTCCCGCCAAACGTGCCCCCGATTCCGCCCTCCTTAGCGGCGTCCATGACTTCAGTGCGACCTGTGATTGCCGACAGGGGCAGACCGTTTGCGATGGATTTGGCACTGATTGTGATGTCGGGTTCCAGACCCAGAGACGGGGAGGCGAACATCTCGCCGGTGCGGCCGCATCCACACTGAACCTCATCGGCGATGATAAGGATGCCGTGTTCGCGGCAGATGCGCTGCATCCTCGGAAAGAACTCCGGCGGCGGCACGACGAATCCGCCTTCTCCCAGGATCGGCTCGATGATCACCGCCGCGACTTTGTCCGCCTCGACATATCGTTTGAAGAAGTCGATCATGGCATCGGCGCACCGGATTCCGCAGTCGGGAAGCGTCGCCCCGTAGGGGCACCTGTAGCAATAGGGATAGGGGATTCGGTAGGTTTCCGGAGCGAATGGGCCGAACCCTTCCTTGTAAGGGGCCACCTTGCTGGTGAGGCTCATCGCCAGCAGTGTGCGTCCGTGGAAGGCATCGACGAAGCAGATGATGCCGGGCCGTCCGGTGAAGACGCGGGCGAGTTTCACCGCGTTCTCGACTGCTTCGGCGCCGCTGTTCGCAAAGAAGGTTTTCTTCGGGTAATTGCCGGGCGCCAGCGCGTTCATCCGTTCTGCCAGCACGACATAGGGCTCGTGCTGCGTCACGTGAAAGCAGGTGTGGAAGAACTTCTGGGTCTGAGCTCCTGCGGCTGCCACCACCGCCGGGTGTGAGTAGCCGACGTTGACGCATCCGATCCCGCCCGCGAAATCGATATAGACGTTCCCATCCACGTCCTCGATAAGTGCTCCCTGGCTGCGTGCCGTGAATATAGGGGTGGTGTTGAAAACGCCGCGTGGGACCGCTTGTCTACGCCTTTCGAGAAGCGCCTGCGAGTTTGGCCCCGGCACCTCGGTTCGGAGCAAGACCTTTCCCATTGAAACCTCCATTGGCGGCACTGATCGATCGTCTGAGAAACCTGGCCGTGTGCGATTCGGGCAGCTTGCCGGCCGAGTAGTGGCGGAGCATGTCCTCGGGGCGGCCCTGATACAGCACCCGCCCGCCGGCCGCACCTCCCTCGGGTCCGAGATCGATGATCCAGTCCGCCTGCTTGATGATCTCCAGATTGTGCTCGATGACGACCACCGTATGCTTGTGGCGGATCAAATGATCAAAACTGGCGACGAGCTTCGAAATGTCCTCGAAATGCAGACCCGTCGTCGGTTCATCAAACAGAAACAGCGCCTCGGCCTGCGACCCCTGGGAGAGATAGTAGGCGAGCTTTATCCGCTGTGCCTCGCCGCCGCTGAGCGTGCTCAGCGGCTGGCCGATCCTCAGGTATCCGAGCCCCACCTTGTCGAGATACACCATGCGGTTCGTGATCTGTCCATGCTCGGCGAAGAACTGGATCGCCTGGCGGACCGTCATGTTCAGGATGTCACTGACGTTCTTCCCTTTGTACTGGATCTCCAGCACTTGCGGCTTGTACCGATGCCCCTGGCAGTTCTCGCAGGTGAGGTAGACGTCCGAGAGAAACTGCATCTCAACCCGGATGTACCCGGATCCTTCGCAGGTCGGGCATCGCCCGGCGCCCATGTTGAACGAAAAGAACGAGGGGGTCGCGGCGATGCGCCGGGCTGCAGGGGTGGAGGCGAGCAGTATGCGGATCTGATCGAAAAACCCGATATAGGTCGCCGGGTTGGCGCGCGGGGACTTGGCCACCGCGGACTGGTCCACGAGCACGACATCGAACACGGCGCCCATGTTGTCGACCTTCTCCCAGCAGATTTCCCGGGGCGGCTTGCCGCTCACGTGGGCGTTCGCTGCCTCATGGATGCAGTCGTACAGGAGAGTGCTCTTGCCCGAGCCGGAGACTCCGGTGATCGCGGTGACGACTCTGAGTGGAATTTCGACTCGCACCGATTTCAGGTTGTGTTTCACGACGCCGCGAAACCTCAGAAACCCGTGCGGCTCCCGGCGGCGATCCGGCTGCGGAATTCGCAGCCGCCCTGAAAGGTATCCGCCGGTCGAAGATTCCTTGCATTCCAGGAGCTCGCTGACGGGGCCGGAGAACATGATCCGTCCTCCTTGATCTCCGGCTCCGGGCCCGAGATCCACGACATGGTCCGCTGCCATGATCATCTCCGGATCATGTTCGACGACGAGCACGGTGTTGCCGAAGGAGACGAGCCGGCGCAGGATCTGGATCAGCCGGTGGGTGTCACGCGGGTGCAGTCCGATGCTGGGCTCGTCGAGGATGTAGAGCACGCCGGAGAGGGCGGCTCCGACCGAGCTGGCCAGGTGGATGCGCTGCGCCTCGCCACCGCTCAGGGTGAAGGTGAGACGGTCGAGAGTGAGGTACTCGAGTCCGACCTCGCGCAGGTAGCGGAGCCTCTTAACGACCTCCTCGACGACCTTCGCCGAAATCGCCGACTCCTCGGGTGTCAGCTCGAGTCCCTCGAGAAACGGCAGGCATGCATCCACGGTCATCGCGCAGAGGTCGCCGAGGCTGCGACCCCCGACCAGGACCTTGAGGGCGCCCGGCTTCAGGCGCTGCCCGGCACAGGCACCGCACTGTCGATAGGATCTATAGCGGCTCAAGAGCACACGCACGTGGACCTTGTATTTCTTGGTCTCGAGCCACTCGAAAAGCTTCATGACGCCGGGGAAATCGACATCTCCCTCCCAGAGCAGCTTCTGAGTCTCCATAGGAAGGCTGGCGTACGGAACGGTGACTGGGATCTTGCGCGCCTTCGCCATCTGCACGAACTCTTCGAAGTGATCGGAGAGCGACGCGAGACGAAGAGGATCTATGGCACCGTCACGAATCGACTTGCTCCGGTCCGGAATCACGAGCGCGGGGTCGATCTCGATGATGTTTCCGAAGCCGTGGCATCGTGGGCAGGCCCCGCGCGGGCTATTGAACGAAAAGAGATGGACGTCGGGACGATCGTATTCGATTCCACACTTCGTGCACTCGAACCGCTCGGAGTACACCCATGCTCGATCGCTCGTCAGCACCCTCATCCGTCCCGACCCCTCGCGCAGAGCCGATTCGATCGAATCGACCGCGCGCTCCCGCTCCTCGGCAGTGACCTCCACCCGATCCACGAGGACCGTCAACTCCCCTTCCGTTGCCCCCTGCAGCTCTTCGAGCGGCACGGCCCGACCATCGGTCCACGCCTTGCGAAATCCCCGCTTGAGGAGATCGCTCCGATGACGGTGGAATTCGGCTTCGTCCTCGCACCTCTGGTCGAATACGATTGCCCCGATCTGTCCCGATACCTTGTCGAGCAGATCCTGAAAGATCGTGTCAATGGAATCCGCTTTGACTCGCTCCCCGCACTTTTCGCAGTGCACCCGCCCCGCGCGCGAGTAGAACAGGCGCAGGTAGTCGTGGATCTCCGTGACCGTGGCTACCGTGGACCTCGGATTGCGCGACGGCGCCTTCTGCTGAATCGCGATCGTCGGCGAGATGTTCGTGATCGAGTCGACGTCGGGCTTGTCCATCCGTTCCAGGAACTGTCTCGCGTAGGCAGACAGGGTCTCGACATACCGCCTCTGCCCCTCGGCATAGAGAGTGTCAAATGCGAGACTCGACTTCCCCGACCCGCTGACACCCGTGACCACGACAAGGCTGCACGCCGGAATCTCAAGAGTGAGGTTCTTGAGATTATGTTCCCGTGCCCCCGTGATTCGAATGTTCGTGCGCATCGGCGCTTTCGCCGGAAAGCCGGCTGAATCCTCGAGTCCCAATCTCACGCCTCCGGTACCGCCGGCATTTTTGTCCTCTGGCGTGACGCCTCGTAGAGGACCACCGCGGTGGCGACAGAAACGTTGAGTGAATCCAGCGTGCCGGCCATGGGGATCGAGACGAGGCGGGTGCATGTCTCCCGCACCAGGTGGCGCAGCCCGTTTTCCTCGCCTCCGACCACGACGGCGGTCGGCTGCGTCAGGTCACACTCCAGATAGGAAAGCGGTGCACCGGGGACCATTCCAATTGTCTGGATGCCGCGGTCGTGGAGTGTCCTGAGGAGCGTGGCGATGTTGACGACACGTGCCATCCGAATGTGATTGACCGCTCCTGCCGAGGCTTTCTCAACGACAGCCGACAGAGGCGCCACGCGTCGCGTCGGCAGGAA
This sequence comes from Acidobacteriota bacterium, assembly GCA_016191015.1. GTDB lineage: Bacteria > Acidobacteriota > CAIWXX01 > CAIWXX01 > CAIWXX01 > JACPPM01. Next base: position 23,610 of record JACPPM010000207.1, read on the forward strand.
CACTCCATCGACTCCCACTGCGGCGGCCGAGCGGAAGATGCTGCCGAGGTTGCGCGGGTCCGTCACCTCATCAACGACCACCAGGAGCGGCGCATGCACACCTGCTCTCAACAGCGTTTCGGCGTCGTCATAGGAGCGAGTCGCGACCTGGGCGGCCAGTGACTGCGGGCTTCTTCCACCGAAGACACGTCGAAAGATCGACGGATTCAGCCGGTTGATCGGAATGCGTTTGCTCCGCGCGAGCTCGAGGATCTCTCCGATGCGCGAGTCCCGGCGCCCCATCGAGACAATCAACTTCTCGACGCGCTCGGGGACCGTCAACAACGCCTCCTTGATCGGATGATAGCCGACGATGACATTCCCCGCGGGCTCCCTCTCCCGCGGCCTCATCCCGATCTCCCGATGCTCCCGCCCCTTCTCCCAAACCCGCTCCCCCTGGCCCCGGGGCCCCTGACGCTGACCCTTGCGTTTCATTCAGTCCCTTATCAGCAACACGGTCACCATCGCGGCGATCGCTTCGCCTCTGCCGATCGCCCCTACCTCTTCGCCGGTCTTGGCTTTCACCCCAACGCTCCCCTCGGGCAGCTCCAACATGCCTTCGATGCTCTCCCGAATGGCCGGCTTGAGCGGGCCGAGTCGAGGCCGCTCGGCCATGATTACGCAATCGACATTCGAAATGCGGTACCCCCGGGCTCGCACCATCTCGAGCGCATGGCGGACGAATCGGCGGCTGTCCGCGCCCGCATTTGCGGGGTCGGTATCGGGAAAGTACGTTCCGATGTCATCGGCACCCACAGCGCCCAGAAGAGAATCACAAAGGGCATGAAGGACGCAGTCCGCGTCGGAGTGGCCGGCGAGGCCGAAGGGAGCGGAGACCTTGACTCCTCCGAGGACGAGCGGGCGGTCCGCCGCGATCCGGTGCAGGTCGTAGCCGATGCCGGTGCGAATCTGCATCCTCTGCCTTTCTTCACGCCCGGCTGAGCGAGGAGTCTCCGCGGACGAGCCAGTCGCCGAAGGCGATATCTTCGGGGTAGGTGATCTTGATGTTGTGAGGTGATCCTTCGACGACACGCACAGTGATGCCGGCTCGTTCGACGATCGTCGCCTCATCCGATGCGGCTGGCTGGCCGCCCGGGTCCAGCGAGTAGGCGCGCTTGAGCAGATCGAACCTGAACACCTGGGGGGTTTGCGCTCGCCAGAATCGTTCCCGGTCATGGGTCAGCACGACCTGCCCCTCGGCGGAAACCTCCTTCAATGTGTCCGTCACCCGCAGCGCACAGATCGCCGCGCCGGTCGAGCGAGCCAGATCGACCGTCCGGCGTATTACCTCCGGAGCGACGAACGGTCTGTCAGCGTCGTGAATCAGCACAAGGTCGTCGGGGGACGCAGCCAAGCTGTCGAACGCGTTGCGAACCGAGTCCTGGCGTTCCGCGCCGCCGCTGACAAACTCGACCGGCAGCGAGACCCGCCCGCTGATGGTCCTTTCGATGAGGTCTTCGTCTTCGGGACGAACGGCGATCAGAGCGCCCGTGGCGACCTCCGATTTCTCGATAGCTCTCAGTGTTCGGAGGATCATCGGCTCCCCCGAGATGCGAATGAGGACCTTGGGCATCGACGGGAGGCCCATGCGGGTGCCAGCACCCGCGGCGGGAAGAATGGCGACGACTTTCATGAGGGGAGGATGTATGCCCGGGGGAATGGTCGTCAGCTCCTGGCGGCGCCGCGATCCTCCGAAGAGTGCGCTGGGGCCGGTCGCCTGCGGTAGTCCTCATCGCTATCCGCGAATCGGCCGAAGATCATTTTCCCGGCAGTTGTCTGGAGAACGGAGGTGACGGCGATATCCAGGTTCTTCCCGATGAACCGCTTTGCGTTGTCGACAACGACCATGGTGCCGTCGTCAAGGTAGGCGACGCCCTGATTGGGTTCCTTGCCTTCCTTGAGGATGAACACTTTCATGGCTTCGCCGGGGAGGACCACGGGTTTGAGGGCATTGGCCAGCTCGTTGATGTTCAGAACCTTGACGCCGCGGAGCTGAGCGACCTTATTCAGATTGAAGTCGTTGGTCACGAGCTTGGCGTCGAGATGCTTGCCGAGCTCGATCAGTTTGAGATCCACCTCGCGCACATCCGGGAAATCCAGCTCGGAGATCTGGACGCTGACGTCGGCCATTTTCTGGATCTTGTGGAGGATGTCGAGGCCGCGGCGTCCACGAGCGCGCTTCTGGGAGTCGGAGGAGTCTGCGACCTGCTGGAGCTCCTTCAGGACGAACTGAGGAACAACCATGGTGCCCTCGATAAATCCGGTCTCGCAAATGTCGGCGATCCTACCGTCGATGATGACACTCGTGTCGAGGATCTTGTAGCTGCGCCCGACGCTCCTCTCTTTGAAGAAGGTGAAAAGAGTTACCGGGTCGAACCACTCGGCCTTCTTCGACCCGACGATGAAGCCGGTGTAGGGGAGGACGAGCATGAAGAAGACGCGGAAGAAGCTCGCCGTTTCCGGCCTGATGTCCAGGAGATTGATCGAGTAGATGAGGATGTCGGCGATGATGACTCCAAAGAACGTCGCGATCGTTGCGCCCCAGATGGTTCGAAACTGGCTTCCGCGGATGACCCGCTCGATGAGAATCACGAGCGCGCCGAGGCACACCATCAGGGCCGCGCCGACGAGGGACCCGTTCGGACCGATCGCCTCGAACTTGGCAGGGTGGTAGAAAAAGCCAACGATGCCGAGAAGGGCTAAGAAAAACGCCCTCAGTATGAAAATCGCCATAAGTTCACCTCTCTGTATGGGATTCTATCAAACTCGTTATGAACTCGCTAAGAGATGCTCGAGAACGTCACGAATGTGCCTGAAGCCGATGATCTCTATACCCTCCGGTTTCTGGTTCCTTTGAACATTGTTCTGCGGCAGAAGCGCGCGGGCGAAACCCAGTGCTCGTGCCTCCGCGATCCGCTTGCCACACCCGCTGACCGCGCGGATCTCACCGGCAAGCCCCACCTCCCCGATGATGACGGTCGAGCCGTCCACGGCTCTTCGCCGCACGCTGCTCCAGACGGCAACCACGACGGCCAGGTCGAGTCCGGGATCCTCGACATAGAGCCCGCCGGGAATGTTGAGAAAGACGTCTTCGCCGCCGAGCTGCCAGTCCAGGCGCTTCTCCATGACGGCGAGCAGCATCGCGGCGCGGCTGTGGTCGAGTCCCGAGGTCATCCGGCGCGGGTTGCCGGGAACGCCGCTGCTCACGAGCGCCTGGACTTCGAGCAGCAGCGGTTGGCTTCCTTCGATGCAGCACGCGACAACGCTTCCGATAGCGCCCGCCGGGCGTTCTTTCAGCAGGGCCGCCGAGGGGTTGGCGACGGGTACGAGCCCGCCTTCCTCCATGGTGAAGAGACAGAGCTCGGAAACGGACCCGAAGCGATTCTTCTGCACTCGCAACACGCGGTTGGAGTGTTGCTTGTCGCCTTCGAAATACATGACGGTGTCGACCATGTGCTCGAGCGACTTCGGACCGGCGATCGCACCGTCCTTGGTGACGTGGCCGATGATGAAGCAGGCGACACCCCGCTCCCTCGCAAGTCGCAGCAACCGGTTGGTCGCCTCGCGGACCTGCGCCATGCTGCCGGGTGCCGACATCATCTCCGGATCGAAGACGGTCTGGATCGAGTCGAGGATCACGACGCCCGGCTTGATGCGAGCCACCTCGGATTCCACCTGATCCAGCTCTCGATTTGCCAGCATGAACAGGCGGTCGCCGCCGATCCCGAGCCGCTGCCCCCGCAGCTTCACCTGGGCCGCTGATTCCTCGGCCGAAACATAGAGGACCGTACAGCCGTTTTTCTGAAACCCGTCAGCCACCTGCAGCATCAGCGTGGATTTGCCGATGCCGGGATCTCCACCGATCAGGATCAGCGAGCCCTGGACGAGTCCGCCGCCCAGGAGTCGGTCGACTTCCGGGAAGCCCGTCGTGATCCGGTCGGCGGTCGTCACGTCGACGTCCGCGTATGGTACCGCCAGATCTTCAGGGGATGAAGGGCGTTCTTGCTTGTCGTGCTTCTGGATCGACTCCACCAGGGATGACCATACGCCGCATGCGGTGCACCGGCCCATCCATTTTGGAAAGACTGCTCCGCAGCTCTCGCAGGCGAAAACTGCCTTCTCTTTCGTCATTTCGCTCCGAATCCGAATCCGACATAGAACTGCTTTCGATCATCCAGGAGCAGGTCGTCGCCGCCGACGGTGAGATAAAAGTCCTTGTAGACCCCGACGCGGGCGCCGACTTTGATATGCGGTTGGTCATTGCGCCCGAAATCGTAGCCGTCGAGGGAGAGCTTGAGTCTGTCGCTGGCGTGAACGTAGTCGATGCCGAGGCCGGCTCCGGATTCGTAGAATCCTCCGCGGACGCCCATCGCGCCGAATCTGACGCCGCCCTGGGCTGTCACGGTGAGATCCTCCGCGACCGTCTCACGGCGAGTCGTGGTTTGGCCATCAGGGCCGGTTGCCGTCACTGTCTCCCAACGGATCCGCGTCGGGTCGTGAACGAACTCGAGGAGGAAGTAACGCTTGCCCTTGGTATTGAGTCCGAGCGACAGGTAGCTCTTGGCCCGTTCGCTGTCCGTCAGATACTCGCTCCGCATCCCGAGACTCATCTTGGGCATACCGACCTTGCCGACGGCATCGCTGACTTTCTTGAGGCTCTTGTCGAGCTCCGCGAGAGCCTGGTTGACCTTGTCATGAGTTGTCGATTCGTTGACCAGCTTGCCGATCGTTCCGTTGCCCTCGTCGATTTTCTTGAGAATGCTATTGAGCGAATCGGCAGTGCGCTGCAGCTTCTCGGTGAGCTCGGCGATGTTAGTAGTGGACGACCGGACGCCGGCTCGGTTCTCCTCGATCGTGATCTGCATGGTTTCGAGGAGCCGGTCCGTCTTCGTTGCGATCGTCTGGATGTCCGTGCGGAGCTCTTTGGAGAGGGCGGTTCCGTTCTGAAGGAGCTGGGTGATGGCGACCCTGTTCTCGGCGACCACTGACTTGAGCTCCTCGCTGAAGGCGGCGAGATTCGACACCATCGATCGCAATTTGCGTTGTCCCTCCTCGCTGCCGAGCACGGACGAGAGGGATGAGGTGAGTTGCTTGATGTCGCCGGAAATCGAGAGGATCTGAGCACCCATCTGGTCGATCGAGAGAGGCTCCTTGCCCTTGATCACGGCCCCATCACCGATTTCAGGCTGGTCGGCGCTCCCGGGGAAGATCTCAACGTACTTCTCTCCCATGAGGCCGAGCGAGCTCACGGCGGCGCTCGCATCCTTGTGGAGTTTGACCTTGTCCGCGACGAGCAGGCTGACCTCGGCAATGCCGTCGGCCGTGAGCACGATGTCCAAGACCTCGCCGACTCTCACCCCCGCGATCCGCACTGCCGCCTTTTTCTCGAGTCCGGCGATCGACGTGAAAAGGGCGGTCGTCTTGAACCCCTCCTTCTTCCGGAAGAAATCGCCGCACGAGCCCGTCACGATGATCATGTATCCCAGAATGGCCAGGGCTACCGTGGTAAAGACACCCACCTTCACTTCGCTCGTCATCGGGAATCTCCTTGTTGATAGCCGCTCGAGTCGCCCTTGATGAACTGCTCCACGACCCGGTTCGACGTGTTCCTGATCTCATCCGGCGTTCCGGTCTCGATGATCTTACCCTGGTACAGCATGGCGATCCGGTCGGCGATCTTGTACGCGCTCACCATGTCGTGCGTGATCGCGATCGACGTGACTTTCAGCCTCTCCTGCATCTCGACGATGAGATTGTTGATCACGTCGGCCATGATGGGGTCAAGGCCTGTCGTCGGCTCGTCATAGAGAATGATCTCGGGCTGGAGCGCGATCGCGCGCGCCAGTCCAACGCGCTTTCTCATCCCCCCGGAGAGCTCCGATGGGTGCAGCTTCTGGATCCCCGGCATGCCCACCATCTCGAGACATCCGGCGACCCTCTCGGCTATCTCCGCCGTGGACATCATCGAATGCCGCGTCAGGGCGAAGCCGACGTTCTCTTCGACGTTCATCGAATCGAAGAGCGCCGCACCCTGGAACAGCATCCCAAAGCGCCGGCGCAGCCGGTTGAGCCCCTTCTCGTCCAGCGCGGAGACTGCCTCCCCGTCCACATACACTTCACCGCCGTCAGGCTTCAGCAGGCCGATGATGTGCTTGAGCAGTACGCTCTTGCCTGTCCCGCTGCCACCGATCACCACCATGGTTTCGCCGCGCTCGATATCCAGCTCGAGACCGCTCAGGACCTTCTTCGGACCGAACGACTTGTGCAGCCCCTCGATGCGGATGAGTGCCCCATTGCTGCTCACGGGTCAATCCAAGAGGATCTTCGTCAGGAAGAAGTCGGCGATGAGCACGCACATCGATGCGATGACCACCGCGCCTGTCGTCGATTTCCCGACTCCCTCGGCGCCACCCTCGGTTGTCAGTCCTTTGTAGCATCCCACGATGCCAAGGAGGAAGCCAAACACCGCGGCCTTGATCAGCCCACCGATGATGTCCCAGTTCTCGATGAAGGATTTCGTCGCATTCACGTATACGTACGGGTTCGCGCCCAGCAGCTTGACGGAGACCAGATAGCCTCCAATGATCCCCACAAAATCGGCAGCTGCCGTCAGAATCGGCACCATGACGAGACCTGCCAGAACGCGAGGCACGACGAGGTATTTCACGGGATCGGTCGCGAGGGTGTGCAGCGCATCGATCTGCTCGGTCACCTTCATCGTCCCGATTTCGGCGGCCATGGCCGATGCCGCCCGGCCGGCCACCATCAGGCTCGTCAGCACCGGGGCCAGCTCCCGCGTGATCGCCAGTCCCACGACCGTCCCCGTGAGGCTCTCCGCGCCGAACCGGTGAAACCCCTCGTAACTATTCAAAGCAAATACCATGCCGGTGAAGAGCGATGTGATGAGCACCACGGGGATCGAGTTGTAGCCTACCTCCTCCATCTGACGCACAATCAGCGCCAGGTCGAGCGGCCGGCGGAAGATCGCCACGGCGCTCTTCCGAATCAGCATCACGATCTCGCCGAGCTGGGTGGAATAGGCGAGGCCGCGGCGCAACAGCACCGTGAGGATGTTGTGCTCGAGGATGAACTGCGGGTCGCTCAGCTTGTCCATGATACCGCCCGGCATCATCTACCTCCCGCGCGCGGTCGCGCGTTCGTTCGCCAGGCCGTGCCCCTGAGCAATCCGAGGTACTCGCGGCGACAGGCCGCCGAAAAACTCGTGGGCGATCGTTCCACAGGTCTCGGCCAGGTCGTAGATGGAGACGCAATCACCGTCACTCTCGCCATGCAATACTACATCGTCCCCCTCCTGGACGCCGGTGACATCCGTCACGTCGACAAGAGTGAAATCCATGCTGATCTCCCCGACGACCCGCTGCCGGCATCCCCGTACGATCACCGAGGCCTGGTTCGAGAGCGATCGCGGATACCCATCTTCGTAGCCGATCGGAAGTGTTGCGATGACGCTGTCGCGCGCCGTGACGAAGCTGCGGCCATACCCGAGCGCGGCGCCTGGCGGCACGTTCTTCAGGAACGGTATTCGCGTGTGAAGCGAGAGGACGGGTGAGAGCTCGTCGTCGTGCGCACGCTCGGATGGCACTCCGAGCCGGCCCATGCCCGGATCGATGTCCAGGCGCACCGGAACGGCGCGCCCGGAGGCCCGCGGAAGGATGGGGGGAGCCCCGGTCGCGTCAGAAGTAGCCTGCAGCATAGTTCTCGAATCGCGTGTATTCTGCCACGAAGGCGAGCCGCACGGTCTGTCCCGCCGGCCCGTTTCTGTTCTTGCTCACGATCAGCTCGGCCAGCCCCCGGTTGTCCTCCTTCGGCTGGTACAGCTCGTCGCGATAGAGAAAACACACCAGGTCCGCGTCCTGCTCGATCGCCCCGCTCTCGCGAAGATCGGAGAGCTGCGGCCGCTTGTCGGTGCGGGATTCCAGGGCACGCGAGAGCTGCGAGATCACGATGACAGGGATGCCAAGCTCCTTGGATAGCCCTTTGAGCTGTCGGGTGATGGCCGCGATCTCCTGCGTCCGGTTCTCGTACCGGCCCCGGCCGGTGACAAGCTGCAGGTGATCGATGATCACCAGATCCAGACCATGCTCCATCTTGAGCCGTCGGCTCTTGGCTCTCATCTCCGTCACCGAGATCGATGGAGTGTCGTCGATGTAGATCCTGGCATCGAGCAATGCGCCGAAGGCGAGCGCGAGCTTGGCCTTCTCATCCCGGCTGATCGCGCGACGGCGAAGCTGCTGCAGGTTCACGCGAGCCTCCGAGCAGAGGAGGCGCAGAGCCAGCTCTTCGCGGGACATCTCGAGCGAAAAAAAGCCGACGGTCCGTCCGCTCTTGATGCTGATGTGCTCACACATGTTCAGACAGAAGCTGGTCTTGCCCACCGACGGCCGCGCCGCGATCACCACCAGGTTGGCCGGATGCAATCCCATGGTGATCTCATCGAGCTCGATGAACCCGGTCTCGAGCCCCGTGCCGCCGACGCCTCGCTCGTACAAAGCGTCCGCGTCCGGGTACGACGCGTGGATGACATCGCGGAGCGACAGGAAGCCGGCGCCGACACTCCCTTCGGCGATCTGGAAAAGGCGCATCATGGCGCCTTCGACGATCTCTTCGGGTGCGCGGTCGCCGCGAATCGAGCTGTCACGCATCAGCTGCGCGGTCTCCATCAGCGCGCGCAAGACCGATTTTTCCCTGATGATCGCGGCGTAGTGGCGCGCGTTGACGAGGCGCGGGATCCCATCGATCAGTGACGCGACGTAGGTCGGGCCACCGATGCGATCGAGAAGCTGCAGCTTGCGCAGCTCCGCCGTGATCGTGACGATGTCGGCGGGTTGGGAGCGATCCAGCATCTCCCCGACCAGGTGGAAGATGCGCTGGTGCGCCTCCAGCAGAAAATCCTCCGCCCGGATGACCTCCACCACGGCATTGAAGTGCGTGTTGTCCAGCAGGATCGCGCCGAGAACGCACTTCTCGGCATCGATATCCTGCGGGATCGCCGTCTGGATCGCCTGCTGCTGCACTGCCATCAGGTCGTCAAGAGTGCTGTGTGCTGAATGCTGTGTGCTGAGTGCTCAGAAGGCGCATCTGGCGAGCGGAAGCACCCAGCACCCAGCACTCAGCACCCAGCGCCGGAGGCTAGGACGCCGCCTGCTCTGTCTGCACGACAGACACCCTCAGCTCGGCCATCACCTCCGGATGGACCTTGATCTGCACGGGGTGTTCGCCGATCTGTCTGATCGGCTCGTCAAGCCTGATGCGCTTCTTGTCGATCTCGAACCCCTTCGCCTTCAGGAGATCGGCGATGTCCTGGGTGGTGACCGAGCCGTAAAGCTGCCCCTTGTCGCTCACCTTTCGCTCAAACGTGGCCGAGACCTCTCCGATCAGGGCCGCCTGGCGCTTGGCGTCGTCGAGCTCCTTGGCAAGGCGCTTGGCGATCTTCTTCTTCGCCTCCTCGACCTGCCTGAGGTTCGACGGAGTCACCTGGATCGCGAACTTCTTGGGGACGAGGAAATTGCGGCCAAATCCTTCCGCAACCTTCACGACATCGCCCTTCCTGCCCAGCTTCTCGACATCTTCAATGAGAATGACTTCCATAAGATCCCTCCTCTGACCGGTGTCGGCCCCTATTCGGAGACGAACGGCAGCAGGGCGATGTTCCTCGCCCGCTTGATCGCCTTCTGTAATTCACGCTGGTGCGGCGCACACGTTCCGGAAATACGCCGCGGCAGTATTTTCCCGCGCTCAGGTATGTAGGAACCGATCACCTTGATGTCCTTGTAGTCGATGAAGTCGATTTTCTCGACGCAGAATTTGCAGACCTTGCGCCTGCGAGACATCGGCCGCTTGCCGCCCTCCCGAGCATCCTTCCCTCCACTACTTGGTCTCCGCATAAATGCCATCTTCTTTGCTCCTCTCTCCTACAGGTCAGTCTCGGCATTGCCGGACGTGCGGTCCGCCGCCGCGCGGTCCGCCGCCGCGCGGTCCGCCGCCGCGAATGTTGCCTCGGCACCGACGCGCGAACGGCCCGCACCCTTCGCGGCCTTCTTCGCCTCCTCGCGCTGGCGCATCGCGATCCTCTTGGCCACCGCCTTCAACTCGAGGTCCGTTCGGACTGTCATGAACCGGATCACATCGTCGGTCTGCTTGAACTTGCGCTCGAGCTCGTTGATCGCGTCGGCTGCTCCGTCGACCACGAATAGGAAATAGTACCCTTCACGCTGCTTGGCCACGGCGTAGGCGAGGCGCCGCTTACCCCATTTCTCCATCTTCTCGAGCGCCGCGCCTTTCTTCTCGAGCGTCTTCTGCAGCGATTGAGCCAGCGCGTCGGCTTCCTCTTCCTGCAAATGCGGCGCGACGATGAAAATAACCTCGTACTTTCGCATCCCGTTCCTCCTTATGGCTATTCAGCCCCGGCCCTCATGGCACGGAGCAAGGAGTCTCGGCTGCCCTCAACTCCAGCGCGGCATTATACCAGATGTGTGACGAAGAGGAACATGGCGCGCTTCGCGCGCAATTGGAATGGTGGAATGATGGAACAATGGGTTCCGGAAGGGAGCAGCGGCGGGAATGGGGCTTCCTTGGCAATAGTCTCTTACAAGTTGCGTGTTGACACGAAATGGCAAGACTCTCGAGAGGGCGAGATCCTCCGAACCCCCTCTCAGGAAAGCAGGAAGGGAGGAATGCAGGAACGGAGCAGTCATCTCCGGA